>QHWR01000094.1:0-59963 GCA_003223835.1 Acidobacteriota bacterium
CGGCTGGAATTTCCGCCGCGAGCACCTGCGCCTGCAGCAGCGCTCGCACTACGTCATTCCCGACGGCGGCGATCAGCCGAACGTCGTGCCGCGAACGGCGTCCGTCTGGTACTACTTCCGGGAGATTGACTACCCGCACATCAAAGAGCTGTGGGAGACGGGCGACACCATCGCGAAGGCGGCCGCGATGATGACCGGCGTCGAGCTGCTGCCGACGAAAGTCCTCGGCAGCGCCTGGCCGCAACACTTTAACAAGGCGGTGGCCGAGACGACGTGGGCGAACATCCAGAAGGTCGGACTGCCGGAATGGAGCGAGGCGGACCAGACGCTTGCGAAAGCGCTGCAGAAAGAGCTGAAGACCCGCGAGGAGGGACTGCGCACGAAGCTGCGCGAGCAGCTTCAAGGGCCGGTCCGCGAAAACTACGGCGGCGGATCCGACGACATCGGCGACATCTCGTGGAACGTTCCGACCGTCACCCTGCGGTTCCCGTCGAACATCCCGGGCCTTCCCGGGCACAACTGGGCCAACGCGATCTCGATGGCGACGCCGATCGCGCACAAGGGCGCGACCGCCGGCGCGAAAGTCCAGGCCATGACGCTGCTCGACCTGCTGTTGCGTCCGGAGCTGGTGCAGCAGGCCTGGGACTACTTCCGCAACGAGCAGACGAAGGACGTCAAGTACGAGCCGCTCATTCGCGCCCAGGATCAACCCGCCATCTGGCTGAACAAAGCGACGATGGAGAAGTATCGGGCCGAGATGCGGAAGTACTATTACGATCCGTCACGCTACAAGACGTACCTGGAGCAGCTCGGCATCCAGTATCCGACCGTCCGGAAGTAAGGCATGCCTCAACACACGCGC
This sequence comes from Acidobacteriota bacterium, assembly GCA_003223835.1. Classification (GTDB taxonomy): domain Bacteria; phylum Acidobacteriota; class Vicinamibacteria; order Vicinamibacterales; family 2-12-FULL-66-21; genus Gp6-AA38. The sequence continues at coordinate 863 of QHWR01000094.1, forward strand.
CCCGCGCGCGGGATGCGCGATTTCCTGCCGGCCGACGTACGGCGGCGTCAGTATGTGATCGATGTCGTGCGCGGCGTGTACGAACGGTACGGGTTCGAGCCGCTCGAGACGCCGGCGCTCGAGAACATCGAGACGCTCACGGGGAAGTACGGCGAAGAAGGCAACAAGCTGATTTTCAAGGTGCTGCGCCGCGGCGAGCACGAGACGTCGGGAGAGACGGACCTCGCGCTTCGCTACGACCTCACGGTCCCGCTCGCGCGCGTCGTCGCCGAGAACCGCGGTCAGCTCCCGAAGTTTTTCAAGCGCTATCAGATCCAGCCCGTGTGGCGTGCGGACCGTCCCGCGCGCGGGCGGTTCCGCGAGTTCTTTCAGTGCGACGTGGACGCGATCGGATCGGCGTCGGCGGTCGTCGAAGTCGAGATGATCGCCGCGGTCAGCGAGGTGCTCCAGACGCTGGGGTTCACGGACTTCGTCGTGCAGCTCAATCACCGTCAATTGCTGAGCGCGATGCTCGACGGCGCGCGCGTGGCCGCGGAGCGGCAGAACGATGCGATGGTGGCAATCGACAAGCTCGATAAGATCGGGCGCGACGGCGTGAAGCAGGAACTGATCGCGCGCGGGATCGATGGCGCGGCGGCCGACCAGTGTCTGCGCGCTTTTGAAGACGTCCAGGAGTACAACGCGCTCGCGGGCCGGAGCGAGCGTGGCGCCGAGGCGAGCCGGAACGTCGCCGAGATTCTGACGCTGGTCGAGGCGACCCCGGCCAGCGGCCATGTGAAGTTCACGCCGCGGCTCGCGCGCGGGCTGTCCTACTACACCGGCGCCATCATGGAGATTAGCGTCGAGGGTATCGGCAGCCTCGGCGGCGGCGGACGATATGATGGATTGATTGGCATGTTCTCCGGCGAGCAGATTCCGGCGTGCGGCTTTTCGCTGGGCCTCGAGCGCATCCTCGTGATCATGTCCGAGCGGGAGATGTTTCCGCCGCACGTCGCGTCTTCGTCGCCCGACGTCCTCGTCACGGTCTTCGATGCAGCGTCCGCGGCGGATTCGCTGCGGCTCGCGGCGGAGCTGAGGAGTCTCGCCCTGCGCGTCGAGGTTTATCCCGAAGCGGACAAGCTCGGAAAGCAGTTCAAGTATGGATCGGCGAGGAACGTCGCGTTCGTCGCGATCCTCGGCTCCGACGAGCGCGCCCGCGGCGCGGTCACGATCAAGAATATGAAGACCGGCGAGCAGGTCACCGTGCCACGCGCGGAGGTCGCTGCCCGGCTTCGCCGCGACCAACGACCAACGACTTCCGAACTCCACTAACGACCAACGACGAACGACCAACGACAACGAATGGACATCCAGCCTCTCGGCTCCCTCGCGCGCACGCATACCTGCGGTCAGCTCACGTCAGCGGCCGTCGGCCAGGATGTCGTGCTGCTCGGCTGGGTGCACCGCGTCCGCGACCTCGGCGCGCTGGTGTTCTTCGACATCCGCGACCGTCATGGCCTCACGCAGATCGTCGCGCGCGAAGACGCGCCGTCCCTGGTGAGCGACGCCAAGCACCTTCGTCCCGAGCACGTCGTCGCCGTCATCGGCCGCGTGGAGCGGCGCGCCCCTGAGGCGATCAACCCCAAGATCAAAACGGGAGACGTCGAGGTCGTGGCGCGCGAGATCCGCCTGCTGAACGAGGCGAAGACGCCGCCATTTCCGATCAACGAAGACACGACGGTTTCCGAAGACACGCGGCTCCGGTATCGCTACATGGATCTGCGCCGCGCGCGGATGCAGCACAACCTGATCCTCCGCCACAAAGCGGCGCTGGAGATCCGGCGGTACTTCGACGAGAACGGGTTCCTCGAGATCGAGACGCCGATCCTGACCAAGTCCACGCCCGAAGGGGCCCGCGACTACCTCGTGCCGAGCCGCGTCCACCCGGGCGAGTTCTACGCGCTGCCGCAGTCGCCGCAGATCTTCAAGCAGATCCTGATGATCTCGGGGATGGACCGCTACGTGCAGATCGTGAAGTGCTTTCGCGACGAAGACCTTCGCGCCGACCGGCAGCCGGAATTCACGCAGGTGGACCTCGAGATCGCGTTCGCGACGGAAGATCTCGTCTTCTCCATTCTCGAGCCGCTGATGGGGCGCCTGATGGCGCTCATCGGCCGCGACGCGCCGCGGCCGTTCCTGCGGATGGCGTACGCGGACGCCATCACCAAGTACGGGTCCGACAAGCCGGATCTGCGTGCGGGGATGGAGCTGCGCACGTTGTCGGAACCGTTCGCGTCCTCCAACTTTTCGGTCTTCAAGAACGCGATCGCGACCGGCGAAGAGGTGCGCGGCTTCGTCATCCCGAAAGGGGCGCGCTATTCGCGCAAGGAGCTGGACACGCTCGCGGAGGACGCGAAGCAGCTCGGCGCGGCGGGCCTCGTGTGGGCGCGCGCGGCCGACGCCGGGGTGCAGAGCCCGGCGCTGAAGGCGGCGGGCGAGGACGTCATCCGCCGCGCGCTCGAGCTGGCGGGGGCGGGCGGCGGCGACCTGCTCGTGATGGCCGCGGGCCCGCACGACGCGACGTCGCGAATCCTGGGACAACTGCGGCTGCAGATCGCGAAGCGCGAAAACCTTCTCGACCCGAACGCGTACGCGTTCCTGTGGGTCGTGGACTTTCCCATGTTCGAGTGGCTCGACGACGAGCGGCGTTGGGAGTTCATGCACCATCCGTTCACGTCACCGCTCGAGGCGGACGCCGCTTTGCTCGAATCGGACCCGGGCCGCGCGCGGGCCCGCGCCTACGACCTCGTTCTCAACGGCAGCGAGATCGGCGGCGGCAGCATCCGGATCCACGACCAGCGGCTCCAGCGTCTCGTCTTCAAGCTTCTCGGCATGACGGAAGAGGAGGCGAAGCTGCGGTTCGGGTTCTTCCTCGAAGCGCTCGAATACGGTACGCCGCCGCACGGCGGCATCGCCCTCGGGCTCGACCGCATCGTGGCGATTCTGGCGGGCGAGCAGTCGATCCGCGAGGTGATTGCCTTCCCGAAGACCGCGCAGGCCGTGGACCTGATGGCAGGGGCCCCGTCCACGGTCAATCCGAAGCAGCTCCGGGAGCTGCATTTGAAGATCGATTGATCTTCCGCCTGAAGGCGGAAGCCACGGGAGTTCCTGTGATTTCATGGTTCCCGTGATTTCATGGTTCCCGTGATTTCGTGGTTCGCATGATTTCGTGGCTCCAGTGATTTTCGTGGCTTCCGCCTTCAGGCGGAAGATCGGCTCATTCGACACCGGGCACGGTTCCTGCTACGATCGTCTCTGCGTAATTCGTCGTCTATTAAGGAGTTAGAGCCTATCGCCATCTCCGCGATGCGCAAAATTGCGGTCCCTGACGAAGGGGCCGAATCGCTGTTCGGCACCTACGACGAAAACCTCAAGCACCTCGAAGCGCTGTTCGGGGTGAAAATCCGCACTTCCGGTCACGATCTGATGGTGGAAGGGGACGCCGCCGACGTGGCGCGGACCGAGCGCGTCCTCGATCAGCTGTCGTCCTTGATCAAGGGTGGGTACAAGCTCGCCAAGGGGGACGTGAAGACCGCCTCCCAGCTCATCGCCCAGGACGAGAGCGTCGACCTCGGCGATTACTTCCTCCGCGGCGGCACGCGGACGTCGGGCAAGCGCCAGGTCGTGCCCAAGAGCGTCACGCAGAAGCGCTACCTCGACGCCATCGACCAGCACGACATCGTCTTCGGCATCGGCCCCGCGGGCACCGGCAAGACCTATCTTGCGATGGCCCAGGCCGTCTCGTTCCTGCTCTCGAAGCGCGTCAGCCGCATCATCCTCGCGCGCCCCGCCGTGGAAGCCGGCGAGAAGCTCGGGTTCCTGCCGGGCGATCTGCAGGAGAAGGTGAACCCGTACCTCCGCCCGCTTTACGACGCGCTCTACGACATGATGGAAATCGACCGCGTCGAGCGGCTGATCGAGCGCGGCTCGATCGAGGTCGCGCCGATCGCCTTCATGCGCGGCCGGACGTTGAACGACGCGTTCGTCATCCTCGACGAGGCGCAGAACACGACCTCCGAGCAGATGAAGATGTTCCTCACGCGCCTCGGCTTCGGATCGAAGGCGGTCATCACCGGCGACGTCACGCAGATCGATCTGCCGCCGGGCCGCGCGTCGGGGCTCGTCGAGGCGGTGAAAGTCATCGGCGAGGTGGAGGGGATCGCCTTCATCCACTTCGACGAAAGGGATGTCGTCCGCCATTCGCTCGTCCAGCAGATCGTGAAGGCGTACGAAGCGTACGGTGGATCCCGATAGTAGACGCCCCTCGAGGCGCTCGGGGCGCTCTGAGCCTGTCGAAGGGCGGCTGCGCGTGACGGTCACGGATGGCCGTGGCCGTCCCGTCCGCGCGTCCGGGCTTGCCGCATGGCTGCGGCGGGTCGCTCCTGCGGCTGCACGCGGCGACGTTGCCGTGGCGCTCGTGACCGACGCGCGCCTCCGCGCCCTCAACCGGCAGTACCGAAAGAAAGACAAAACCACCGACGTCCTGTCCTTTCCGTCGGATGTGCGGAACTCCGGATCCGGCCCCTTGGGCGACATTGCCATCGCGACCGGCGTGGCACGCCGCCAGGCGCGCCAGGCAGGGCATTCCTACGCCGCGGAGCTGAAAGTGCTGGCCCTCCACGGCCTGCTGCACCTCCTGGGTTACGATCACCACCGCCCGGACGACCGCGGCCGGATGGCCCGCCTCGAACGGCGCCTTCTGGCCGACGGCGGGCTCGCCGGGCTCATCGAACGCGCCGGCGCTCGCGCATGATTCCGCTGCTCCTGTTCCTGCTCGGCGTCGCCGCCGTTTACGTCGGCACCATCGAGACCGCGTTCAGCGCGCTCATGAAGCTGTCGCTGCGGTTGATGGCGGAGCGCGGCGGACGGGACGATCGGCTGGGCTTCTATCTCGACGATCCCATTCAGCTCTTCGTCCCCGCCCGCCTGCTGCTCGGCATCATTTTCTCGATCGCGACGGTGCTCCTCGCCGTGGTCACCGGCCGGTGGGGCGTCAATCTCCGCGCGATCGGCCTCCTGCTCGCGTGCGTGACGGCGTACATGTTCGTGTGCGAGCACCTGCTCCCGCTCGCGATCATCCGCCGGGATCCCGAGCGCGTCCTCGAAGTGCTGCTGCCCCCCTTCGACGTCATCGCGCGGCTGATGAAGCCGATCTCCAGCGGCCTCGTGAAGTTGATGACCGGCGACCGCACCGAACGCGCGTCGAGCGCGCCGGAGCAGGACCTGGAAGAACAGGGAGAAGTGGCGCACGCGTACCTGCAGGCGGGCGAAGAGCAGGGGGTGATCGAGCGCGACGAACGGCGGCTGCTGCAGTCGATCGTGGACTTCGGCGACACGCTCGTCCGCGAAGTCATGACGCCGCGTCCCGACATCGTCGCGATCGAAGACGATGCGACGATCGAGGATCTGCGGGCGTTGTTCCGCGAGCAGGAGTACTCGAGGCTGCCGGTCTACAAGGAAAACCTCGACAACATTCTCGGGGTCGTCTTCGTGAAGGACCTGATCCAGAACCCCGCCACCGCGGGTTCAGATCCGATCACGCCGCTCATCCGTCCCGCCACGTTCGTGCCCGAGACCAAGCGCGTGCCGGAGATGCTGAAGGAGTTTCAGCGCCGCCAGGCGCAGATCGCAATCGTCGTGGACGAATACGGCGGCACCGCCGGTCTGGTGACGATCGAGGACCTGCTCGAGGAGATCGTCGGCGAGATCCGCGACGAGTACGACGTCGAGACGGAGCCCGTGATCGACGAGGGGAACGGGTCGTACGTGTTCAGCGCGAAGGTGAGCTTCGACGAGGTGCGCGAGCGGCTCGGCGTCGAGGTCGAGCCGCAGGGGTTCGAGACCGTGGGCGGATACGTGCTGACGCGGCTTGGCCGCGTGCCCGCGGTCGGCGAGACGTTCGAGGTTGACGGCCTGCAGGTCGAGGTGCTCGAGGCCGACCGCCGCCGCATCCACAAAGTCCGCTTCCGGCGCGCGCAGCCCGAGACGGTGGACTCCCGGTAGTCGTTAGTCGCTGGTCGTTGGTCGCTCGTCGAGACGACCAGCGATCCGGACCAACGACCAACGACCAACGACTAACGACGACGCAGATGCGATCAGGTTTCGTTTCCATCATCGGCCGCCCGAACGCCGGCAAATCCACGCTGCTCAACAGGATCATCGGCGAGAAGATCGCGATCGTCTCGGACAAGCCGCAAACGACGAGGACGCGCATCGTCGGCGCGAAGAACTATCCCGACGGACAGATCGTCTTCGTGGACACGCCGGGCATCCACCGGCCCCTGCACCGCATGAACGTGCGCATGGTGGATGCCGCGGTCGAGTCGCTGCACGAGGTGGACGTCGTCCTGCTCGTGCACGATGCGTCCACGCGTGCCGGACGCGGCGACGCCTACGTCGCGGGGCTGCTGAAGGACGTGACCGTGCCCGTCGTCCTCGCGCTGAACAAGATCGATCAGGGGCGGCAGCCGAAGCTGCTGCCCATGATCGCGGAGATGCAGACGTGGCACGACTTCGCCGACATCGTCCCGATCGCGGCCACGACCGGCGACGGCGTCGATCGGCTCGAGCGCGTGCTGCTCGAGAAGATGCCGGAGTCCGCGAGAAAGTGCTGCGGCACACGCGGGCCGAGTTGCCCTTCTCGACCGCCGTCGTCGTCGATCAGTTCGACGAGCCGACGGAACCCGGCGCAATTCTCCGTCTCTACTGCACGATCCTCGTCGAGCACGACTCGCAGAAGCCCATCGTCATCGGCCGCGCGGGCGACATGATCAAACGGATCGGCACCGAAGCCCGCATCGATCTGGAGCGGTTCTTCGACACGAAGGTGTTCCTGGATCTGCGCGTCAAGGTCAAGGCGGATTGGCGCGACGACGACCGGACGCTCGATGAATTGGGTTTGGCGAAGGGCGAACGGAAAAGACGGAAGACCGAACACTGATCTGCCACAGATACACACAGATTCACACAGATTAAGACCGGGCCACGGATTACACGGATCGACGCGGAACTTGCGGTGTTAGAGCAACAACCGCGAACCTGTGAACGAGCGGCAGCGGTCGTGCGCCGGCCTCGGCCGGCGTAGGACGGTGCAGAGATCCGCAGACGCAAGCAGATTCGATGCTGTTTTTGCTTGCGTCCGTGGATCTCTGCACCGTCCACCGCGCAGAAGCGCGGCACGACCGCCGTTTAGTCTTCGCAACCGCCGGATCATCAGTGTTCATCCGTGTTCATCTGTGGCTGTCTTCTTTCCTGGAACTTTCCAGCCCCGCGAGCTGAATATAACTGTCGGCGCTGAGATGAACGCCCCAGAGTCGCTTCCCGATGAGGATTTGCTGTCTCGTATCGCGTCGGGCGATCGTGAGGCGTATGGGGAGTTGTATCGCCGGCGGCACCGGGACGTCTTCCGGTTTGCGCTCCACATGAGCGCCTCGCGCTCGGTGGCGGACGACGTGACGCAGGACGTCTTCGTGGCGGTGATCCGGGCGGCGGGAGGTTTCACGCGCGGCCGTGCGGTGGTGCCGTGGCTGCTCGGGATCGCGCGTAATCACGTGCGCCGCCGCGCGGATCGGGACCGCGGCCTGGAGCCGCTGCCACAGCCGGGCGCTCCCGACGAGCGGGCGCTCGCCGTCGATGTGGATCCCGACGACACGATCGCGAGGGCGCAGCGGCTCGACGCGCTCCGCCGCGCGCTCAGGGCGCTGCCGGCGGCGTACCGCGAAGCGGTCGTGCTCTGCGATCTGCACGAGTTGAGCTACGCCGACGCGGCCGCGACGTTGGGATGCGCGGTCGGCACCGTGCGATCGCGGCTGCATCGTGGCCGCGCGCTGCTGGCGGCGCGGTTGCGGAGCGGCCGCGCGGATGACGTGAAGGGACTGCCGGTAACGAGGTGGGTCGTATGAGCGAGCGCGTGGAACGCGAACCGATGGATCCGGAGCTGGCCGCTGCGCTTCGCGAGCTGGCCAACGCTCCCGTGCGGCCGTCGCCCGCGACCGAAGCGCGCGTGCTCGCGGAGTTCGACCGCGCGTGGAACGAGCGGCCGCGCGTCGTTCCGCGGCGGCTTCCGCCGGTGTGGATCGCGGTCGCCGCATCGCTCGTCGCGGCGATCGGATTCGCCTTGCTCGCGCTCCTTCCGGCTAAAGCCGGAAGCCACGGCACTCGATTGAACTCGTGGCTTCCGCCTTCAGGCGGAAGTTCTGCCTCTGGAACGGCCAGCCCCGGTGGATTCATCACGCTTCCCGGGGCCGTCGCACTGCCGCCGCTCGAAAGCGGTCAGCTCGTTCGAACGGATCTTCCGGTGTCGATGCTGCCGTCGCTCGGCATCACCCCGGTCGGAGCGCAGGGGAGGACGGTCACAGCGGACATTCTCGTGGGGCAGGACGGAGTCGCGCGCGCCGTCCGGCTCGTCAATCAACCGTAGGCACGGATTACACGGACAGAGGTGCGTTTCAGCCACGGATTACACGGACCACACGGATCAAGGAGCTCGAATATGAAGAGGACGCTGATAGTCGTGGCCGGCGCGGCGCTCGTGGCGGCCGCCGGCACTCACGCGCAGGAAATGAAGGGGTACGCGTTCCAGGCGCTCGAAGTGCGGATGCCCTTCGAAGCGAAGATTGTCACCGGCGCGCCGTACTCCGCGGACATCACGATCGAGCAGATGCAGACCCTCGCGGACGGCAACCGGATCGTCCACCGGACCACCGGCCGCGTGTATCGCGACGGACAAGGACGCGTGCGGCGGGAAGAAGACAATTGGGAAGGGCACAGCGGGATCTCGATCGTCGATCCCGTGGCAAACGTGGGGTACTCGCTCGACCCGTCGTCGCATATCGCCTGGAAGACCTTGACGCCCGAGGGCGCTGAACTCAAGCAGAAGCTCGAGAACGCGGCGCGCGAGCTCGAGGCGAAGGCACGGGCACGCGAAGGGGGCGCGGGGGCGAACGCCGGGGATGTAGAGACGCGCCGGAAGGAAGAAATGGAGCGCGCCAGGATGGAGCGGGCGCGGGCGGGCGGCGTGCCCGGTGCGCTCGAAAGGCGCGAGGCGCTCGACCGAAACCGCAAAGAAGAAAAGCTTCCGCCGCAGACGATCGAGGGCGTTCGCGCCGAAGGAATCCGCGTGACGACGACGATTGCGGCCGGCGCCATCGGCAACGACCTGCCGATCGTCATCGTCTCGGAGGAGTGGCGATCGCCGGACCTTCAGGTCCTGTTGATGACGCGCCACACCGACCCGCGAACCGGCGAGTCGTCGTACAAACTGACCGGCATCGTCCGCGCGGCGGCATCAGGCGCGAGGAAGCGCGGAAGAGAGAATGATGTGATAGATTGAGCGGATCTCGCATCCGGCGAGGTCCGCTCAATGGCCCAGCGCAAAATCGACGTCGTCCTCGATTCGGTCAAGCGGCTGATCCGCATCGGCGCGACGTCCAATCTCGTCAACCTGCTCCAGAAGCAGCACCCCGCCGATCTGGCGCAGGTCTTCACGGCGCTCCCTGAAAGAGATCGCGCGACCTCGTTCTCCGTCCTCGTCGAGCGCAACTCCAGGCTCGCCATGGAAGCCTTGAGCGAGCTGGGCCCGGAAGCGGGCGCCGCGCTCCTGGGCGGTCGATCCGCCGAAGACATCGCCAAACTCCTCCACGAGCTGCCGTCCGACGATGCGGCGGCGATCATCGATTACCTGCCGGAAGACGTGTCCGCGGCGGTGCTGGAGCTGGTGCAGAAGCGGCCCGGCGACGAGCTCGGCGATCTGCTCGAGTACCCCGAGCAGACCGCGGGCCGCATCATGAACCCGAAGGTCTTCGCGCTGTCGGAGGACATGACGGTCGGCGAGGCCATCAGCGCGCTCCAGGGGTCGCGCGACGTCGAGATGGTGTTCTACCTCTACGTCGTCGATGCGCGCCGCCATCTCGTCGGCGTCGTGTCGCTGCGCCGGCTGCTGCTCGTGCCGCCATCCACGCCGCTGAAGCGGATCATGACGAGCGATATCAGCAGCGTACGCGTGGACACCGACCAGGAAGAAGTCGCGCGGATCGTCGCGTCGTACAACCTGCTCGCGATTCCCGTCGTCGACGAAGAGAACAAGCTGGTCGGCGTGATCACGGTGGACGACGTCATCGACGTCATCAAGGACGAGGCGACGGAGGACATTTATCGTCTCGCGGGTGTCTCGAGCGATGAGCGCGTCTTCACGCCGGCGACCGAGTCGCTGCGCAAGCGTTTCCCATGGCTCGTGGTCAATCTCGCGACGGCATTCCTTGCCGCCGGGGTCGTGGGGTTGTTTCAGGGGGCAATCAGCAGGTGGGTGGCACTGGCGGTCTACATGCCTATTGTGGCCGGGATGGGGGGCAATGCCGCGACCCAGACGCTGACCGTGATCGTGCGAGGTCTGGCGCTCGGAGAGCTGACGTGGGAAAACTCGCGTAAGGCGCTGCTCAAGGAGGTGCTGGTCGGCGTCGGCAACGGCATCGCGACGGGGCTCATCGCGGCGGTCGTCGTGTGGGCGTTCAACGGCGACTGGTCGCTGGGCGCGCTTCTGTTCCTCGCGATGATCGCCAATCTGTTCGTCGCCGGCGCCTCGGGGACGCTGATCCCGCTGGGGCTGCGGGCGATGAAGGTCGATCCGGCGCTCGCGTCGACCGTCTTCATTACGACGTTCACCGACGTCTGCGGATTCTTCTCGTTCCTCGGGCTCGGCACCCTGTTCATCAGGTATTTCCACAAAGCGGTTTAGAATAAGGAGATTTTGCGGCGACTGCGATGCCTGTCCATCAATCCGAAGCGCTGATCCTGCGCACCTACAAGCTCGGAGAAGCCGATCGGATTGTGGTGTTCCTGACCAAGGATCGCGGCAAGAAGCGCGGCGTCGCGAAAGGGGCGCGGCGGGCGCGGTCGCGATTCACGGGCGCGCTCGAGCCGCTCACGCGCGCCGATGTCGCGTACTACGAGCGCGAGCTGCGCGACCTCGTCCGCATCAATTACGTCGAGCCGCTGCGCTCGCCGCTGTCGGCGATCGACGACGTCACGAGCGACATCGCGCTCGGTCACGTCGGCTACTTCGCCGAGCTGATCGACGAGTGGGCGCCCGAAGCCCATGCGGACGAGCGGTTGTATCGGCTCGGCGCATCGGTCGTCGAGGCGCTCTCGGGCCGGGCGCCGGTGGATCGCCTGGCGCGCTACTTCGAGTATTGGCTGCTCCGGCTGCAGGGCGTGTACCCGTCGGTGACGGCGTGCGCCGCCTGCGCCGGGCCGCTCGAGAAGGGAGCCGTCATGGCGCCGCGCGAACACGTGTATGTGTGCCGCGGCTGCGCGCCGGCGGCGGGCGGCACGTCGATTTCGGCGGAGGCGCTTCGTTTCCTGCGCGAGGCCGCCGCAGCGGCGCCGGATCGCCTCGCGCCCCTGGCGCTCTCGGCGCCCGCGGGGCGCGAGCTGGAGACGGCGCACCGGCGCCTGATCAACGTGCATCTCGAGAAGGAGTTGAAATCCGCGCGCGTGCTGCGAGAGATGAGCCAGGGATCCCACGGATCTGAAGCCTCGCGCGTCCGCCGCTAAGCGATGGTCACGTTTCAGCAGTTGATCTTCAAGCTGTCCGAGTTCTGGGCATCGCGCGGGTGCCTGATCCAGCAGCCGCTCGACATCGAGATGGGCGCCGGGACGATGCACCCCGAGACGTTTCTGCGGGTGCTCGGATCGGCTCCCTGGAACGTCGCGTACGTGCAGCCGTCGCGCCGGCCCGCGGATGGACGCTTCGGAGACAACCCCAACCGGCTGTTCAAGCACCATCAGTTCCAGGTCATTCTGAAGCCGGCGCCCGACGAGGTGCAGCAGCTCTATCTCCAAAGCCTCGAGGCGTGCGGCATCGACCTGCGCGCGCACGACGTCCGGTTCGAGGAAGACAACTGGGAGTCGCCGACCCTGGGCGCGTGGGGCATCGGCTGGCAGGTGCTGTTCGACGGACAGGAGATCACGCAGTTCACGTACTTCCAACAGGCGGGCGGGCTCGATCTCTCGCCGATCTCGGTGGAGCTGACGTACGGACTCGAGCGCTTCGCGATGGCGCTCCAGGACGTCGGCGACGTGTTCGATTTGGAATGGGGCCCGCGCGTGAAGTATCGCGACGTGCGTCATCGCGACGAGTTCGAGCAATCGAAGTATGCGTTCGGACAGATCGACATGCCCGCGGCGGAGCTGCACCGGACGCACCGTGAGCTGTTCGAGCAGTATTACGTGCTCGCGCAAACGCTGCTTCGATCCGGCCTGGTGCTGCCGGCGCTCGACTACTGCCTCAAGTGTTCGCACATGTTCAACCTGCTCGACGCGAGCGGCGGCATCGGCGTGACCGAGCGCACGGCGTACATCCTCCGCGTGCGCCGCCTCGCGGTGTCGATCGCGAAGAAATGGACGGGCGCTGAAGAGGAGGAGGCGGCTTCATAAAGGATGGATCGAGAGCTTTTACTCGAGATCGGCGTCGAAGAACTTCCCGCGGCGTGGCTGCCGGGCCTGACGACGCAGCTCGCGGAGAAGCTCGACGCGCGCCTGCGTGAATTCCGCATGGTGCCCGACGCGCCCGTCGAAACCTACGCGACGCCCCGTCGCCTGACCGCGCGTGTGAGCCGCATGCCGGAGCGCCAGGAGGATCTCGAGGAGACGGTCACCGGTCCGCCGCTGTCGGCGGCAGTGACGCCGGACGGCCAGCCCACGCCGGCCGCGCTCGGATTCGCGAAGAAGCAAGGGGTCGCGTTCGGCGATCTCGCACGCGTGGAAACGCCGAAGGGCGTGTACCTCACGGCGCACAAGCGCCAGCGAGGCCGAAGCGCGGCGGACGCGCTGCCGGAACTCCTCGGCGCGGTGCTCCGCGACTTGTCGTTCCCGAAGCAGATGCACTGGGACGCCGTGCTCGACGACGGCCGCGGCGAGCTGGTGTTCGGACGGCCGATCCGCTGGCTGCTGTTCCTGTACGGCGGCCGCGTCGTCCCGTTCACGATCAGCCGTACCGCAAACGCCGCCGGACCGCAGGTCCAGGAGGTCCCGAGCGGCGCCGTCACGTACGGCCACCGCTTCCTCGCGACGAGCGGACGCGCGGGACGGTCCATCAAAGTGCGCACGTTCGACGACTATCGCGCCCGCTTGTCCGAACATTTCATAATCCTCTCCCACGCCGAGCGCCGCGATCGCATCCTCCGGGAGCTGGAGCTGAAGGCGCGCAAGCTTTCCGGACGCGTGCTGATCCGCGAGCACGCCGCGCTGGTGGACGAGGTCGCGGACCTCGTCGAATATCCCGGCGTCGTCGCGGGGTTCTTCGAGCGCGGATACCTGGAGCTGCCGCACGAGGTCCTCACGACGACGCTCGTCCACCATCAGCATTACTTTCCGGTCGTGGACGACCGTGGCGAGCTGAAGGAAGCGTTTCTGGCGGTGGTGAACACGTCGCCGTCCGACGAGCGGTTGATCGCGAAGAACGCCGAGCGCGTCGTGACGGCGCGCCTGCGCGACGCGCGGTTCTTCTGGGAGGCGGATCGCCGCCTCCGGCTCGAGGATCGGCTCGACCGTCTGGACACCGTCATCTTCCACAAGAAGCTCGGCAGCTATCGCGACAAGGCGCTGAGGATCGAGAAGCTGGCGCGATGGATTGCGGCGGACGGCTTCGGCCGCCCGGACCAGGCCGACGCGGCGGCGCGCGCGGCGCGGCTGGCGAAGGCGGACCTCACCACCGACATGGTCTTCGAGTTCACCGAGTTGCAGGGCGTCATGGGCGGCATCTACGCCCGCGCCGAAAACCTGCCGGAACCGGTGTGGAAGGCTATCTATTATCAGTACCTGCCGCAGGGAGTGGAGGCGGACGCCCCGCCGTCGCGCGCGCAGCTCGGCGACGCGGCGATCTCGTGGGCCGCTCTGTCGCTGGCGGACAAGCTGGATACCGTCGTCGGCCTCTTTCGCGCGGGCGAGAAGGTCTCCGGCTCCCGGGATCCGTTCGGGCTGCGCCGGGCCGCGCAAGGCATCATCAAGATTCTCGCGGACCGTGACGAGCTTGGCCTTTCGGGTCATCTCTCGCTGGGCGGACTTATCGATCGCGCGGCGGCCGAATACGGCGACGGTCGGGCCGACCCTGCCAAGGACTGGTTGGCCCAGCTCCAGATCTTCTTCGGCGAACGCGTCCGTCACCTGCTCGAGCGTCGTGGGAGCACGTCCAATGAGTCGAACGCGATCGTTCGGACGGACACTTCGCTCCACGAACTCGATCCGCTCGAAGCGCGTCTGCGCCTCGACGCGCTGCGGCGGGTGCGCACGTCGGAACGGTTTCAGAAGCTGGCGGAGCTGTTCAAGCGCGTCAAGAACATCTCGAAGGGCGTGACGTCCGAGATGTCGTGGGCCGAACTCGTCGAGTACGGCAAGGCGACGTCGGAGTCCGCCGAGAAACCGCTCATTGCCCACGCGGCACACAGCGTGAATCTCGTCGACGCGGCCCGCCAGGAGCGCCGCTACGTGGACGCGTTTACGCGGCTGGCGGACCTGCAGCCGGACGTTGCGAAGTTCTTCGACGACGTGCTGGTGATGGCGGAAGATGCCGCCGTGCGTCGGTCGCGTCTGCAACTGATGGCCAGACTGCGCGATCTCATTCTTTCCGTGGCGGATATTTCCGAAATCATTCCTTCCAGCGAATAAAGGCGGTCCAAGGAAATGGCGAAGACACTGAAGCCCAAAGCCCAAAGGCGCGCGCCGAAGGCGCGCAAATACATCTACTTCTTCGGCAACGGCAAGGCGGACGGCAACAAGGACATGAAGGACCTGCTCGGCGGCAAAGGATCCGGCCTCGCCGAGATGACGAACGCGGGCCTGCCGGTGCCGCCCGGCTTCACCATCTCGACCGAGGCCTGCACGCTCTACTACAAGGAGAACCGGAAGGTCCCCGCGTACGTCGACCGCGAGATGATCGACAACCTCCACAAGCTGGAGAAAGCCGCCGGCGCCACGCTGGGCGACGTGAAGAACCCCTTGCTCGTTTCCGTCCGCTCCGGCGCGAAGTTTTCCATGCCCGGGATGATGGACACGATCCTCAACCTCGGGTTGAACGACAAGACCGTCGAAGGCTTGAAGGCGCGCACGAGCAACGGCCGCTTCGCGTACGACAGCTACCGCCGCTTCATCCAGATGTTCGGCAACGTCGTCCTCGAGATCCCGAAGGAGGCGTTCGAGCGGAAGTTCGAGGAGGTGAAGGAAGCGCACGGCGCGCATCAGGACACCGATCTCGACGAGCAGTCGCTGCGAGACGTCGTGCTGCGCTACAAGGAGGTCGTCAAGGCGAAGAGCGGCAAGGCGTTTCCGCAGGAACCGCTCGAGCAGCTGCGCGGCGCGCGCGACGCCGTGTTCCGTTCCTGGAACAACCCGCGCGCGATCGAGTACCGCCGCATCTACGAGATCCCCGATCATATCGGGACCGCCGTCAACGTCCAGATGATGGTGTTCGGCAACACCGGCGATCGCTCCGCCACCGGCGTCGGCTTCACGCGCAATCCGGCTACCGGCGCGAAGGAGTTCTACGGCGAGTTCCTCGTCAACGCGCAGGGGGAGGACGTCGTCGCGGGCATTCGTACGCCGCAGCCGATCGCCGAGCTCGAGAAGGTGATGCCGAAGGCGTACAAGCAGCTCCGGGAGATCACGACGCGTCTCGAGAAGCACTACCGCGACGTCCAGGACTTCGAGTTCACGATTCAGGAAGAGCGCCTGTTCATGCTGCAGACGCGCAACGGCAAGCGGACCGGGTACGCCGCGGTCGTCATCGCGACGGATCTGGTCAGCGAGAAGCTGATCACGCCGAAGGAAGCGGTGCTGCAGGTGGATCCGGAGTCGGTGTCGCAGCTGCTGGCGCCGGTATTCGATCCGAAAGCGTGGAACGCGCTGCCGGTGGCCACGAAGGGGTTGCCCGCCTCGCCGGGCGCCGCGTCGGGCCAGGCGGTGTTCACCGCCAACGCCGCCGTCGAATGGACGCGGCAGGGCAAGAAGGTGGTCCTCGTCCGCAAGGAGACGGTGCCCGACGACATCCACGGGATGTTCGTCTCGCAGGGGATCCTGACCGCCACCGGCGGCATGACGTCGCACGCGGCCGTCGTCGGACGCCAGATGGGCAAGCCGTCGATCGTGGGCGCCGGCGCGCTCGAGATCGCGGAAGCCGCGCGGACGTTCGTCGTGGCGGGGAAGACCGTGAAGGAAGGCGATTGGGTTTCGTTCAACGGGCTGACCGGCGAAGTGAAGATCGGTCAGGTCGCCACGAAGCCGAGCGAGATCCTGCAGGTCATCGCGGGCGAGATGAAGCCGGCGCAGTCCGACATCTACCGGCGCTTCGACCTGCTGCTGTCCTGGGCGGACAAGTTCCGCCGCCTCGGCATCCGCGCGAACGCGGATCAACCGGACCAGGCCGAAACGGCGTACGCCTTCGGCGCGCGCGGCATCGGGCTGTGCCGGACCGAGCACATGTTCTTCGGCGAGGGCCGCATTCCGATCGTCCAGCGGATGATCCTCGCGGAGAAGGAGGACGATCGCCGGAAAGCCCTCGCGGAGCTGCTGCCCATGCAGCGCGGCGACTTCTACGGCGTGTTCAAGGCCATGCACGGCTGTCCGGTCACGATCCGCACGATCGACCCGCCTCTCCACGAGTTCCTGCCGAAGCGCGAGGATCTGATGGTGGACATCGCGCGGCTCGAGGCCAAAGGGCAGAAGGGGCGCGAGCTGGACGAGAAGCGGACGCTGCTGCGACGGGTCGAGCAGCTCCACGAGTTCAACCCGATGCTCGGCCATCGGGGAGTCCGTCTCGGCATCACGTATCCGGAAATCACCGAGATGCAGACGCGCGCCATCATCGAAGCCGCGTGCGAGCTCGCCAAGGAAGGCATCAAGGTCGTCCCCGAGATCATGATTCCGCTCGTCGGGCACGTGAAGGAGCTGAAGGACCAGAAGATCATCGTCGACCGCGTCGCGGCCGACGTGATGAAGGAGCGAGGCGTCCGGATCCAGTACCTCGTCGGCACGATGATCGAAGTGCCGCGCGGCGCGGTGACGGCCGATGAGATCGCCAGCGAGGCGCAATTCTTCTCGTTCGGCACCAATGACCTGACGCAGCTCACCTTCGGGTTCTCGCGCGACGACATCGGCAAGTTCCTCGGCGCGTACCAGGACCGCAAGATCCTGGACCGCGATCCGTTCGCGACGATCGACACGGTCGGCGTCGGCCAGCTCGTCGAGATGGGCGTGAAGAAGGGACGCGGCGCGCGGGCGGACCTGAAGGTCGGCGTCTGCGGCGAGCACGGCGGCGACGCGTCGTCGATCCACTTCTTCGACCGCGCCGGCCTCGACTACGTGAGCGCGTCGCCGTACCGCATCCCCGTCGCGCGGCTGGCGGCGGCGCAGGCCGCGCTGCAGGTGAAGGTCGGCGATTGATCCGGGTCTACGCGCATGCCGGCGGCGCGACGCGGCCGGCGGAGCGCGTCGAGCGGGCCTGGCTCGAACCGGGCAGCCCGGTCCTGGTCTGGGTGGACCTGTTCAACCCGACCCCCGACGAAGGGCGCCTGCTCTCGGACGTCTTCCACTTCCACGAGCTGGCGGTGGAAGACGCCCTCAGCACCTCGAACGATCCGAAGGTCGAATCCTACGGCGACTACCTGTACCTGATCCTGCACGCCATCGACTTCAAGGCGCCCGAGCACTGCTTCAAGACCCACGACATCGATTTCTTCCTCGGGAAGACGTATCTCGTCACGGTCCACACCGACGAGTCGCGATCGATCGAGCACATGGCCGACATCTGCGGGCGCAACGCGATGGCGCTCGGCGAGGGCCCGGCGGCGCTGATGCACCGCATCATCGACATGGTGGTCGACAACTATCGGCCGGAGATCGACAAGCTGAACGAGCGGCTCGACGCGCTCGAGAAGGAGGTGTTCGAGAAGTCGAACCCGCGGCTCGCGCGCGACATTCTCGACTTCAAGCGCGACGTCGCGTCGCTCCGCCGCATCGTCCAGCCGCAGCGCGACGTCGTTGGCCGGCTCGCGCGGCGCGAGTTTCCGTTCATCGATGAAACCGTGGCCTACCGCTTCCGCGACGTGCACGATCACCTCGTCCGTCTCGTGGACGAGGCGATGTTCTTCCAGGACCGGATCACGAGCCTGCTCGATGCGCACCTGTCGATCGTCTCGAACCAGTTGAACAGCGTCATGAAGATCCTCACCGTCATCGCCACGGTGTTCATGCCGCTCACGTTCATCACCGGCCTGTACGGCATGAACGTCGATCTTCCGCACTTCGGCCTCGGCGGCACGCGGATGTTCTGGTTGCTGATGGGCCTGATGATGGGTATCAGCGGCGTGATGCTGTGGTACTTCAGGCGGCAAGGATGGATCTAGTCAATGCCAAATGCTGAATGCAAAATGCCAAAAGAGCTTGGCCTCGCTGCTTCCGGGCTCCTTTGGCATTTGGCATTTTGCATTTAGCATTGACTCTGTCGCACATGGCCCGCATCCATCGTCTTCCCGCGGATCTAGCCAACCAGATCGCCGCCGGCGAGGTGGTCGAGCGGCCCGCGTCGGTGGTCAAAGAGCTCGTGGAGAACGCGCTCGACGCCGGCGCGCGACGGATCGCGATCGCGATCGAGCTGGGCGGCAAGAAACTCATTCGCGTCGAGGACGATGGCGAGGGGATGGACGCGGAGGACGCGCGGCTCGCGATCGAGCGGCACGCCACGAGCAAGATCGCGCGGGTGGACGACCTCGGCGCGATCCGCACCCTCGGGTTCCGCGGGGAGGCGCTGCCGAGCATCGCGTCGGTCTCGCACTTCACGCTGCGGACGCGCGCGCGCGGAGCGCAGTCGGGAACCGAGATTCGCGTGAACGGCGGCACCGTCGCGTCGGTGCGCGAGGTCGGCGTTCCCGAAGGGACGTCGATCGACGTCGCGGACCTGTTTTACAACCTGCCGGCGCGCCGCAAGTTTCTCAAGTCCGACGCCGGAGAAGCGACGCAGGTGTCGCGCGTCACGACGCAGCTTGCGCTCGGCTATCCCGAGGTCGGGTTCACGCTCAACAGCGGATCTCGGACCTTGCTCCAGTGCCCTCCGGCGTCGAGCCTTCGCGAGCGCTTCTTCCAGTTGTACGGCGACCGTCCCGATCTCGTGGAGCTCCGAAAGGAGGCGAGCGGCCTCACGATCGAGGGCTATGCCGCGGCGCTCGGCGATCAGGGTCCCGTCCGCGGCGCGCAGAACGTGTTCGTCAATCGCCGCATCGTGAAGGACAGGACGATCGCGCACGCGATCGGCGACGCGTACAGCGTGGCGACGATCAAGGAGCGCAGTCCGGAAGTCCACCTGTTCATCCGCATTCCGCCGGACCGCGTCGACGTGAACGTGCATCCCACGAAGGCGGAGGTCTGCTTCCTCGAACAATCGCTCGTTCATGAAGTGCTGCGGCGCGCGCTCGCCGAGGCGCTCGGGCAGGGCCGCGCCCCCGAGCTGCAGTTCACCGTCGTCCGCGCTCACCCGGACGATCCCAGGCCGATGAGTATTCCCGGCGTGCTCGCCGGCGCGTCGGTCGGAAGCCGGTGGATGCCGGAAACGGGATCCGGGATGCCCGATGCGGGATCCGGGAGGCCGGATGCCGGATCCGCGATGCGGGATGCGGGATTGAATATCCACCCGATGATCCCCCTGGGCCAGTTCCGCGACACGTTCATCGTCGCGGTGGACGACGAGGGTGTCGCGATCGTCGATCAACATGTCGCGCACGAGCGTGTCCTCTTCGAGCAGGTGCTGGAGCGGTTGTCGGCGGGCCGCCTCGAAAGCCAGCGGCTGCTGACGCCGATCGTGCTGGAGCTCTCTTCCGCGCAGCGTGCCGCGTTGATGCAGCATCTCGCAACGCTCGAGCGCTTCGGCATGGAGGTGGAGGAATTCGGGGGCAGCAGCCTGCGGCTTTCCGCCGTGCCGGCGATGTTGAGCCCGAGCGACTGCGAAGCCGCGGTTCGCGCGCTCGCCGACGACCTCGAGGGTCTCGACCGCGGCTCGCGCGCCGAGGACGCCCTCCGCCGCATCGCCGCGACGATGGCATGCCACGCCGCCGTCAAGGCGAACTATCCGCTGACGATGGAGAAGATGCGGTTCATCCTCGACGAGCTGCGCCGGACGGCCTACTCGAGCGTCTGCCCGCACGGCCGTCCGGTCGTCCTGCGCTTGTCGCGCCGCGAAATCGAAAAGAACTTTCAGCGCATTTGACCAAATTCTCTTGACTGCGGCGGGTAGCAGGTTTACTCTGCAGTCATCCCAGCAGACTCCTGATCCAAGCGAGAAAGGCCTCCCCGCGTGGGGGAGCGCAAAGCTGTAAGCTCCGCGCCCAGCGCGGGGTGGTTTAGCTGCCGAACTTGGAACGCTTCGGCCACTTCAGGTCGAGTGGTTTGTCCATGCCGGCAGCCGCAAACCTGGAGCCGCCGATGACCGTACGTGGTGTGCTGCCGACGCTGCTCTTCGCCCTCTCCGCCATCATTTTCTTTGGCCTCGGCAATTACCTCGCCGCGCGGCAGGTGCAGGACGCCGAGACCGAGCAGATCGCCACGCTGCGCGCCGAGCTGGGCCTGCTGAAGCGTCAGCGCGACGCCGCGGTCTCGCCGACGACCGGCCGCAGCGCCGCGAAGGCGGGCACCATGGACGATGAAAGCCGCGCCGCGCTCGTCGCCGACATCAAGCGCGAGCTGCAGAGCGAGATGGGTCTGTTGCCCGTCAGCATGCTGCGGGAGCGTCGCGACAGCTTTGTCGAGATGTATTCGTACGACACGACGGGGTCGAGCAACTACGGCACCGCCGGGTATCTCGGGCGCGGATTCTTCATCACCGTGAAGCACGGCGTCGTCGCGCTCGGCGAAGGGGACCAACGGAAGATCACGTCGGTGAAGCTGATGTACAAAGGACGGCTGATTCCCGCGCACGTGATCGACACGGGCGACGCGCAGGTGGAGGTCGATTCCGGCGACTGGGCGATTCTGAAGGTGAAGGACACGATCGACCTGCCGCCGCTCGACGTGGACCTCGCTTACAACTTCGACTTCGCGAGTCCGATCTTCCGGCTCGGCAACGACTACTCGAAAGGGATCATTCCGTCGAGCGGGTACGTCGGCCAGCGCACGCCGAACAACCTCGTGACCTGTTTGACCGATGGCCACCCGGGCGTCTCAGGCGGCGGTGTGCTCAACAACGACGGCCAACTCGTCGGGATTCCCGTCGGCCGGATGCAGGGGGACTATCGCTTCTCGTTCATCCTGCCGCTGCGCGCCGAGATGTTCAGGAAAGTCCCGCACCTGAACAACTAGCGCTTCCTGCTCTTCCACGCCTCGATCCTCTCGCGGATCGTACGCTCGAAGCCTCTGTCGGTCGGCTGGTAGAAGCGGCGATCCTTGTGTGCCGGCGGCAGGCACTCCATGTCGGCGACGCCCGCCGCTTCGTCGTGCGCGTAGCGGTATCCCTTCCCGTAATCCAATTGCTTCATCAGGCCGGTCGGCGCGTTGCGCAGGTGCAGCGGAACGGGCTCGGCGAGTTCCTGACCCGCGGCTTCGGCGGCGTCGCCGTACGCGCGGTACACGGCGTTGCTCTTGGGGGCCGTCGCGAGATAGATCGCCGCCTGCGCGAGCGCCGTGTTGCCCTCGGGCATGCCGATGAAGTGGACGGCGTCCCTGGCGGCGACCGCGATGGTGAGCGCCTGAGGGTCGGCGTTGCCGATGTCTTCCGACGCGAACCGCACGAGACGCCGCGCGACGTAGAGTGGATCTTCTCCCGCCTCGAGCATGCGGGCGAGCCAGTACACCGACGCGTCCGGGTCCGAGTTGCGCATCGACTTGTGCAGCGCCGAGATCAGGTTGTAGTGCTCCTCGCCCGTTTTGTCGTAGAGCAGCGCGCGCCGCTGGACGAGATCCGCGACGAACGCCGCGTCGATCGCGCGGCCGTCCGCCGAGGCCGCGGCCATCTCGAGCACGTTGAGCGCGATCCGCGCGTCGCCGTTCGCGTACGTTCCGATCGCCGCCAGGCCATCGTCCGTGTACTGGATCCCCTGTGCGCCCAGCCCGCGCTCGGTGTCGGTGGCGGCACGGCGCAGGATCGTCACCACCGCCTCGCGCGTGAGCGGCTGCAGGACGTACACCTTCGAGCGCGACAGGAGCGCCGAGTTCACCTCGAACGACGGATTCTCGGTCGTCGCGCCGATGAGGACGATGTCGCCGGACTCGACGCGGGGGAGAAAAGCGTCCTGCTGCGCCTTGTTGAAGCGATGGATTTCGTCGATGAAGAGAATGGTGCGGCGGCCGGAGCGGCGCCGCGCCTGCTCCGCCTCCGCCATCACGTCACGAATCTCCTTGATGCCGGACAGCACCGCGCTGAACGCGACGAAGTGCGCGTGCGTGACGTTCGCGATGACGCGCGCCAGCGTCGTCTTGCCGGTGCCGGGCGGTCCCCACAGGATGATCGACCGTAGACGGTCGTGCTCGATGGCGTCGCGCAGCGGCCGTCCGGGCGCGATCAGCGGCTCCTGGCCGACGAATTCGTCGAGCGTGCGCGGGCGCATCCGCTGCGCGAGCGGCGCCTCGGGATCGACGGCGGGTCGCGGGGCCGGTTCGTCCTCGAACAGGTTCATGATCTATACGACTTATCTGTGTACATCTGTGTTCATCTGTGGCTTGTGTTCATCTGTGGGCCGCCGCGCTGGCGCGAGCCTTCGTAGAGCAGCAGCGCCGCGGCGACGGCGACGTTCAGCGATTCGATCGGCGGGCGCATCGGGATCGTCACTTCTTCATCGGCGGCGGCGAGCATCGTGTCGGTGACGCCGGCGCCCTCCGCGCCCAGCAACAGCGCGACGGGCGACCGCAGGTCCACGCGCGGGAGCGGCGTGCCGTCGCGCGGAACGGCGGCGATCAGCCGGACGCCGCGCTCCCGCGCCGCCGCGATGACGTCGAGGAGCGATCCGCGTTGCACCACCGGCAGCCGGAACGTGCCGCCCATCGCGCCGCGGAGCGCCTTCCAGCCGAACGGGTTCGCGGTGCCTTCGATCGCGACGAGGCCGGTCGCGCCGCACGCCGCGGCGGTCCGGACGATCGCGCCGACGTTGCCGGGATCCTGCAGCCCCGCGAGCACCGCGATCAACTGCGGCGCCGCGGCGAACACGTCGTCGAGCCGCGCGGCCGGCGCGCGGCCGATCGCGACGACGCCCGACGGATGCTGTACGGGGCTGATGGCCGCGAGCACGCGATCGCTGACGCTGATGACGCGCCCGCCACCGCGCGCCACAGCCGCGGCGATGTCCGCCGTTTCGCCGGCGGTCATCTGCCGATCGGCGAATGCGGCCATCTCGACCGTCACGCCCGCCACGAGCGCCTCATGGACGAGATGCGCGCCGTCGAGCAGCACTTCCGCGTCGCGGGCTCCGCCGCCCGCGCGCGACAGCTCCCGAAAGCGCTTCACGATCGGATTCTGCCGGCTCGTAATCCGCTCCATCGGGCTCTATTATGGGCCGCCTTCCGCCTGAAGGCGGAAGCCACGCATCGCGCGCGGCCCAGTGGCTTCCGTCTTCAGGCGGAAGGCATTCCCCACCGCAGACTCGTGGCTGGAAGGCGGCGCTTTTCTGCTACGATTGCGGCGTGAAGGACCGGATTCTCCGGAAATTCGGCGACGAGATCGCGCAGCTCGAGCGCGAGCTGAAGACCGAGCTGCCGAAAGAGATCAAGCGCGCGCGCGAGCTGGGCGACCTGCGCGAAAACGCGGAGTACCAGGCGGCGAAAGAACGCCAGCGGCTCGTCGAAGCGCGGATCAGCCAGTTGGCGAAGCGCGTCAGTGAGATCTCGCTGATGAACCTCGACCGCATTCCGCACGGCAAGGTCGGGTTTGGATCGACCGTCGATCTCAAAGACGAAAGCGGCCAGACGATCGTCTATCGGCTCGTGATGCCCGAGGACGCGAACGCCGACGCCGGCCTCATCTCGACCGCGTCGCCGATCGGCCGGTCGCTTCTGAACAAGGAAGAGGGAGACGAGGTCGTGGTGAAGACGCCGAACGGCGGGGAGCGCCACTTCCTCGTCGTCAAGCTCGTGACCATTCACGACGAGTAGCGAGGCCCATCCGGCCGGCCTGTGATCACTCCTGATTCTCCGGACCGCCAGTACTCGACGCGTTTACGCACGGCGCTCGTGCTGAGCGGGAGCGGCACGGCCGGCGCCTATCACGCCGGGGTGCTGCGCGCGCTGCACGAAGCTGGCGTTCGCGTCGACCTCGTCGCGGGGCGCGGGATCTGCGCGGCGGGGGCCATGTTCGCCGCCGTCGACGGCGGACAGCGGCTGTGGGAGAAGGACGGCATCTGGAAGTCGTCCGCGACCGCGCGCGCGTACGGCTGGCGGCGGCCGCTCCGATTCACCGGCGCGGCGCTCGTGGCGGCCGCGGCGTTTCTCTGCGTGCCGCTCGTGCCGGTGGCCTTCGGCGTCGTCGCCGGCATCGTCGGCATCCTGTTGACGATGGCGGGGCTGAAGGACGCGTCGGGCGCGTTGACCAGCGCGTTCGCCCGGTGGCTCGACTGGCTGTTTTCTCCCGACGTCCTGCCGACGATCATTCCGCGTCTCGTCTTCGTGTGCGTGCTCGTCGCGGTCGCGACGCTCGCGGCGGGCGTCGCCGCCGATTACCTGCGTCAGCCGGCGCGGCGGCGGGTGCGTCGCGGGGCCGCCGGCTGGTTCGTGGGGGCGCCGCTCACGGCCGATTCGCTGCTGGATCGCTGCGCCACTGAACTCTGGAATCTCATTCGCGGCGCGGCTCCGGTCGCCGCACCGGCACGCAGGGAGCTGGGCCGCAAGTACGTCGAGCTGCTGAACGAGAATCTTGGCCAGCCCGGTTTCCGCGAGCTGCTGGTCGTTGTGCACGACATGGACGCCCGTCGCGACTTCGTATTCGCCTTGCTGGCCGACAGCGAGCGCGCGCGGTTCTTCGCGCGGCCGGCGCCGGACGGCGGCCGGCAGGCGGAGGCGTTCGACCTGGCCGCGATCGGCCGCGACCATGCATTCGATGCGCTCGCGGCGAGCCTGCGCGTGCCGCTCGCGACCGATCCGCAACTCGTCACGCTGTCCGCGGAAGGGCCGTGGCGCGGCGAGACGCACCGCCTGTGCGATCGCCCGGGTTCGGTGGCGCGCGTGCTCGAGGAGGTCGCGGCGGCCGGCGTGGAGCAGGCCATCATCGTATCGGCCGCGCCGCCAGCCGGCCGGCCGCACGAGCTGAGCTCGGGCCGCGGCGATCTGCGAGGGCGCACGGGCGAGATGCTGGCCGCGCACGAGACCGCCGTCCTGCGCGATGCGGTCGGAGCGTGTCAGGGGCGGTTCGCCGCCATTTACCTGATTCGACCGTCGCACAATCCACTCGGCCCGCTGGATTTCGCCGGCGTCTACGACGAACGGTCGGACCGCCAGCACGGCGTCGGCGAACTGGTGGACCGCGGGTACGAGGACGCGTACCGCCAGTTCATCGAGCCGGTCGTCGCGGCAAGCGGCGAGCGCATCCAAGTCCAATCGTGAATTGGCGAAGCCCTGAATCCGTGAATGAGTGGATGATGTACCCATGAAGTCCGCGACCGAGATCATTCATCGTGGCGAAGGTGTCAACCGCAACGCGGCGCCGCTGACGACGCCGATCTACGAGACCACGACGTTCGTGTTCGACACGGCGGCGGAGGTCCAGGCGTACAACGAAGGGAAGTCGCCGAAATTCCTCTATTCGCGTTACAGCAATCCGACCGTCCAGGCGGTCGAGCAGACGATTGCGGCGCTCGAACTCGCCGACACCGCGCTGCTGCTCTCGAGCGGCATGGCGGCGACCGCGACAGCTCTCCTGGCGCTGGTCAAATCGGCAGACGAGATCGTGTGCAGCGCCGCCATCTACGGCGGGACGCTCCACCTGCTCGCGGACATGCTGCCCGATTTCGGCATCATCACGAGGTTTGCGTCGCTCGAGGAGCTGGCCGCGCCCGAGCGCGTGCTTGGCGACAAGACGAAAGTGCTCTGGTTCGAGTCGCCGATCAACCCGACGCTGCGCTGCGTGGACGTCGCGGCGATCGCGGCGGCATGCCGGCGGCGCCACGTCATCTCGATCATCGACAACACGTTCGCGAGCCCGATCAACCAGCAGCCGATCACGATGGACGTCGACATCGTCATGCACAGCGTGACGAAATACCTCAACGGCCACAGCGACGTGACCGCCGGCGCGCTCGCGGGACCGTCGAGCCTGATGGCGCGCGTGGACAAGGCGCGCAGGATGCTCGGCACGATCCTCGATCCGTCGGCCGCGTACGCGATCGGCCGTGGACTGAAGACGCTGTCGGTGCGGGTGGAGCGTCACAACGCGAACGCGCTGGCCGTCGCCCGGTGGCTCGAGCGCGACAAGCGGGTCGCCAAGGTGTATTACCCAGGCCTCGAATCGCATCCCGACCACCAGCTCGCGAAGCGTCAGATGCGCGGGTTCGGCGGAATGGTCTGCGTCGATCTCGGCGGCGCCCAGGCGAACGCCGAACGGTTCTTCGATCGGCTGAAGGTCTTCAAGCGTGCCGCCAGCCTTGGCGGCGTGGAGAGCCTGTGCAGCCTGCCGGTGCTGACGTCGCAGTGGGGCCACACCGACGCGCAGCTCGTGAAAGCCGGCGTCACGCGCAGCATGGCGCGGCTGTCGATCGGCCTCGAGGACGCGGACGACTTGATCGCGGACCTCGATCAGGCGCTCGCGTAACCGTCACCGCGCGGCGAAGCCTTCACGGAGCGACACGCGGCGGTACAGCTCGGCGTCGGTCGCAGGGTTTCCTTCGATCAGCAGATGTCCCAGCGCGTATTGGTCATTCCCTCCGGAAGGGAACACGACGATCGTGTCGAATCCGTTCGCGCTCGCGCGGGCGGGAATATCGGGCGTGTAGCGCGCGAGCCCCGGCTTGCGGCGGTATTCGGGGATCGGGCCGAGGTCCAGCGTGCTCAGAATCGTGTCGCGCTTCACGAAGATGAGCTGATACCGATCGTCTGAATCGAGCGAGACATCGAAATAGCGCCGCCCCGGCTCGTCCGGGCAGACGATGGCGAGCGGCTGCTTCAGGATGTGATTGCCTGCCGCGTTCCACGGCGTCCCCTCATCGCGCACCGTGGACAGTTCCTCGACCCGCACCAGCATCCCGCCGTTCCTGTAGAACGCCCGATTGATCAACCCGTCGTAGCGGCCGGCGTTCATGGCGAGGATGGCGCGCAGGCGTGCGCCGGAGAGGAGCGGCTGCGATCGCGTGATCGTGCGCAGGTGTTCGTAGTATTCGTGAAGCGCGGGATCCTGAAGATTGTTGCCCAGCGTTTCGAGACTCTCGCGGTAGCCGGCAGGAATCATGCGCCGGTAGTGGCCGGTGCGCCACTCCGAGTTGAAGACCGCCGGGAGCCGCGCGAGCAGCGGATCCGCGAGCGCGCACTCGTCCAGCAGGTGCACGTACGGACCGAAGTCGACTCCGGCTGCGCCCATCAGGCCGCACGTGTCGAGCACGCGCAGACGCGGCGGCGGCAGCCTCGCCTTCGGCCAGTCCGGTTCCCTGAACGTGCCGCGCCTCGCGAACACCAGCGATCGATCGCGGAAGTACATCGCCCGTTCGTCGATGATGCCGCTCGGCTTCAATCCTTGATCGACAGGGCGGCTGTTGCTCCAAAGCGGCATGCGCGTCGCCGTCGTCCCGACCACCGCGAGCAGCACCGCCGCGGCGATCCACAACGTCCGCGCGCCCACCGCGACGCGCGACAACAGCAGGACGGCGGCGAACAACGGGACGGCGAGGAAACGGCCCGCCATGAAATCGCCGCCGATGGAGACGATGTATGCGAGGTAGAGCAGGAGGCCGAGCGCGAACGCACGCGCGGCCGGATTCCGCTCCACGAATGCGAGCGCCACGGCAAACCCGATCGTGACGAGCGTGACGGGGTCGCGATCGATGGAGTCGACGAGATAGAGGAGGCCCTGGACCCGCAGCTCGGCGGAGTCGATCCCCATCCCGAGCTTCGCATATGCAGTATTCGGGAAAGGGAAACCGTAGTAGATCAGCGCGAACGCGGCCCAGATGATTGCCGGCAGTATGCCGACGAGCACCGCGGATGCGACGACGCGAGCGCGCCGCACGCGCCAGGACGCGAACGCCAGCGCCGGCGCCACGAACAGGACGTCGTCGGGCCGGGTGAGATACAGCAGCGCGCCGAGGGTCCACAACGCCGTGAGCCACCGGCGCCGCTCCAGTCGATCGTCGAGAAACAGCAGGACGAAAGCGGCGAGCAGCAGGTTGGACAGCGGATTCTCGAGGCCCGACGTCGAGAAATCGACGAACGCCTGAGACCCGAGGAGCGCGACGGCGGCCACGGCGGCTTGCGCGGGCGTCGCTGCGCGCGTCAACGCGTGCCAGAACACGATGACGGAGAAGGCGATCGACAACAGGAACGTCGAGGCGTAGATGTTGCCGACCGCGAGATAGACGAGCGTGATGAGCCCGAGCCACAGCGGATGCGTGAACGTCTGCACGCGCTCGGCGACGTTGAACCGCAGCCCAAACCCGTGCGTCACGTTCAGCACCGTCCGCAGCGTGATCGCTCCGTCGTCGCTCATCCACGCCGTCCGGATGAGGACCGCGAGAAACACGAGCGTGACGAGGGCGAACAGAGGACGAAGCAGACGCGTGGGCGTTTGTGCGGCAGCGGCGGAAGTGATGTGCGGATGGTAAGGCGGAAAGCGGAAAACGGAAAGCGGAAAGCGCGGTCGCGCAGATCGATTGCGGGCGTCCCGCGCGATCAGCGCTGGAGCCCATCCGCCGTCCGCGCGTCGGCGGCGACGGCCTTCATCGCGCGAAGCGCGAATTCCAGAAGGTCCGGCGACTCGAGCAGAAACGAGCGTGCGCTGCCAACAGAGCCGCCATCGTTTCCAGTCTGCGCGAGATAGGCGTCGACGAGCCGAGCGAAGAAACGATCGGGCCAGTTCGGGTGCGCCCCCTTTTCCGACGTATCGAACTCCTCCATGTCGCGCCAGACACGCGTGCCGTGCTCGAGAACAGGCACCTTGTACCGCGCGACGCGTTTACCCGGGATTTCGACGACGTGCTCGGCGTAATGGAGGAACGTGACGGTGTCGTGATCGCAGCCGAGCAATAGAATCCTGCCTTCCATCGTCACGAAGCGATCGAGAACGGAGCCGCGGCCGAAGGCGTAGTTCCAGGGTTGACTCGAGATCAGTTCGTCAGCACGCCTGCCCCATGCCACGAATCGCGCGACGTGCGCGTTGACGATCGATCCCGGATACGTCCGAAAGAACTCGACCAGCGCGCCGTTCTCGCGCTGCGCTCTTGCCGTCAGCGGGTCGAACGCCGGAAGCTTCTCCACAAGCTCCCGCTCCTGCTCCGGCGTGAGGTTGCCGCGGCCGATTTCGTCGTAGTGCGCCGGACAGCTCGCGTACATGATTAGCGTGCCGTCCGGCGTCAGCGCCTCCTTCAGCGCAAGATGGATCTGGTCCGGTCCGCCGGCCACCGGTCCGGCCGCACGCACGGAAGCGTGCAACATGACAACGTCGCCAGCCGAAACGCCCAGCCGCCGGAAACCATCCGCGAGTTCCTGCCGCGAATACATCGACACAGATTGTAGTGGCCGGACGCAGCACGCGGGACGCGGGACCCGGGACGCGGGACCCGGGACGCGGGACTCGGGACCCGGGACGTGGGACTCGGGACTCGGGACTAGCGACTAGGGACCAGGGACTTCTTCTCCCCGACGGGTTCATGGAGGAACTGATCCGCCATCTCGGCGAACCTGGCGGTCATCGCTTCGCCGGACAGGTCGCCGTACTTCGTGCGGAAGGCTTCGATCGGGACGACCGCCTTCGCCATCGCGCGATGCCCACCCGCCGAGCCGATCCCGGAGAACCAGCGCTTCACGAACTCGCCGGCGTTGCGCGAGTACCCGAGGTTCCGGACGCTGATGATCAACGACGACCCCACGATGCCCGCGATGATCGTCCACTTCGCGTCCTCGAGCTGCAGGAAGAAATCGGCGGTGTAGGGGATGAAGTCCTCGCGCGGCGCTTCGCCGATGAACGCACAGAACACCTGATCCCGCAGGATGCCGTTGCGGCTCGCGCGCGTCACGTACTCGAGCCGCTCGAGCGTGATTTCCGCCCCCTCCATCTTCCGGATGAGCGCCGCGTCGGCGAGCGGATACAGAAAGGTGAACGCATCGAGATCGACGCGGTTCGTGTGGCGCGCGAAGAACAGCGTGTCCGACTTGATCGCGTAGAGCATCGCCGTCGCCGTGCGCTCGGAGATGCTGACGTCCACGGCGCGCAGGTGCTCGGTCAGGATCGTCGACGTCGATCCGTAGTCGGCGCGGATGTCCTTGAAGGCGGCGCTGTAGCCGGGCTGCTCCGGGTGATGGTCGATGACGAGATCCACGCGGTCGAGCAGCCCGCCGAAGTAGTGCGGCTGCACGTCCACGGTCGCGACGCGGTCGAATTCGCCGAACGACGCCGGCGTCATGCGCTCGACCTGGATGTCGAGCATGTTCGCCATCCGCAGGTTCTCCGGCCGTGTCACCCCCTGCATCGCCCCGATGATCGCCGTCGTCTTCGTGCGCCGGAACAGGTTGCGCAGGGCGAGCCCGCTGGCCAGCGCGTCGGGGTCCGGGTCGTTGTGCAGGAGAATCAGCACGCGCGCGGCGTCGGCGAAATAGCGCTGGTACTGCTGCACGCGCGCGCGCGTCATCGACCGGCTCAATTCGGTCACGAGCGTCGGCCGTATCAGCTCCGACAGATCCATGTGCGTGACGTCGGGAACCTCCGACCGCGCGCCGTCGGCGCGGCCGTTGGCCCCGCGTTTGCCAGTGTGCAGAACGTAGATGAGCGTGCCCCCGGCGTCGCGGGCCGCGTCGATGATTTTCCTGACGCCGCGGCGGCCGTTGTCTTCGATGATGAAGCAGGTGTTCGGGGCGATGTCGGCCTTGAGGTAGGTATCGACCCTGCGCGGGTCGCCGGTGGTCACTTCGATTCCGGCATCGTGCAATCGGCGCGCGAGCGGCCGGCTTTCGACGAGGAACTGAACCTCGAAGCTCGGCAGGAGGACGTCGTCCAGCGACCGGATGACGAGCTCGTCTTGACAGATTGCGAAGACGCGCACGTCAGCCGCGCCTCACGAAAACACCCCGCGAGCGGAGTGAAGGCATGGCAACCTCTTATTATACGCTATGTTAACGCGCCGGCGCGGAGCGCTCGCGGCCGCGGTCTGCGCCCTCGGCGCGTCCGTGTCGGCAGCCCTCGCCTCGCAACCGCCCAGTCCCAGCGCAGCGCCACCCTGCGCGGGTTGCGCCGTAATCACGCTGACCCCGGGCCAGACCCTGCTCGCGCCGGCGCAGCTCGAAGGGACGGCGTTGCTGCTGCGCGTCGCGCCAGGAGCCGACGCGCGCGACTGGCGCGCCTCTCTCGACGACATAACACGCCGCGGCGGCCGCGGCGGTCTGCACCTCACCGGCGTTCCGGCGGAAGACGATGCGGCGTTGATGGGGGCGGGCGACGCGCTGCTGATCGAAGTCCGCGGCGGCGATCCCGATCGCCTCGCGTTCGCGCTCAAGCGCGCGTTCGCGCGCGCGCGCGGCGTGAACGAGAAGACGACGCTGGTCGTTGCGGCTGACGGAGAACTGCTGCGCGCGCTCGTCGCGCGAGACGTTCTGAGCTACGCGGATGCCATGCTCGTACTGCGCGGTCCGTTCGACGTCGGGCTCGACGCGCGTCATGTCATATGGCTCGCGTCCGGGCCCGGTGGATTCGGGGTGCTCGACGATGCCGCCGCGATCGTGACTGGTCCGCCGATCGCGGCCGAAATGCGGCGCGTCTGGCGGCTGCCGGACGACGTGACGCGCGCGTCGGCCGTGCTCCACGACGTCGCGGCGCTGCAAATGTGGCTGCCGTCAGGTCTGGCGCCCGTGCCCGATCGCGCCGTCACGTGCGGATCCGCGCGTCTTCCGACATTCATGAATCCTCAAACGCTCGATCTGATCGCCGTGGCGACGGAGTGCGCGGCGAACGCGCCGATCGTCTCGGATGTGCCCGGCGCGGCGATCGACCGCCTCGACCTGGCGCACGTGCGACTGGTGCGCGTCCGCGCGGGTCCCGGCGATCGATTCGCTGAAGGCGTCAGGGTGGTGGGGGAGCGTGCGCTGAGCGTGGACGAGATCGTGGCGCGCCATCAGGCGCGGGCGGTGAACCAAACGGCGGCGATCCGGACGTTGATCTCCACCGGATCGCTGACGATCACCTTCGAGGCGCCCGGATTCTCCGCGCCCGTCACGATCACGGCGAAGACGACGATGTTCAGCGGCGACGGACCGACGGACATGGTGGAAGAAGACATTCGCGTCGATGGTGTCAGCTTCCGCGGGACGGGCGTGCCGCGGCTCCCGATCATCGAGCCGGAGCGCGTGGCGGCCGCGCCGCTGACCATCACGCTCACCAACGTGTACCGCTATCGGCTTGACGGCCGCGACCGCATCGACGGGCAGTCCTGTTACGTCATCGGCTTCACGCCGCGCGACACGCGCGCCTCGCTCTTCGCGGGTCGCGCGTGGATCGCGACGGACTCGTTTGCGCTCGTGCGCGTCTCGGCGGTGCAGACCGGTCTCAGGGGCCCCGTCACCTCGTCCGAACAGACGGACGACTTTCGCAAGGACTCATCCGGCCTGTGGCTGCTTGCGCGATCGGACGTCCGGCAGACGTATGAAGGGGCCGCGATCCGCACGCCGATCCATCGACTCCTCGTGATCGACCGGCAGGAGATCAACGCAGGCGATTACGCGGCGCGTCGCGCGGCGGCCCACGAATCGAACGCGGTGATGCTGCGGGATACGGCCGACGGGTACCGGTATCTCGAAAAACGGCGCGATGCGGCGACGCCGGCAGGGGGAGCCGCGGCGGTCCGGACCGTCGCGGGGCGCGCGCAACGCGTGCGGACGATCGCGTTCGGCGTGCTGATCGATCCGAACATCTCGGTCCCGCTGCCATTCGCGGGGCTCAGTTACGTCGACTTCAACTTGCTCGGGACCGGCGCGCAGTTCAACGGGTTCTTCGGCGGAAGCTACGGTCAGGTCGCGTTCTCCGCGCCGTCGCTCGGCGGGACGCGGTGGCAGCTCGCGGGGCGCGCCTTCGGCATCGCGACGTCGTACAACGATCGGGCCTTCGAGCACGGACGCGAACGCTACGAGCTGGACATCCGTCAGCGCCCGGCGCAGGCGTCAGTGTGGCTCGTGCGGCCGATCGGCGCGCGCGTGTCGGCGCGGTTCGGCTACGACCTGACGTACACGCATTTCGGCCGCGCGGACGTGACCGCCGCGGACTTCGCCGTGCCCGCCGACCAGGTGGTGCACGCGGCGCGGCTGGGGCTCGACGTCCAGCGTGCGGGGTGGCAACTCTCGGCCTGGTGGGCACCGGCCCGGCGGGCCGGGTGGCGCGCGTGGGGACAGCCGGGCACGAGCCCGTATCGTCCCGGGCAGCGCGATTTCCAGCAATACGGCGTCAACGCGCTGCGCTCCGTCGCGGTGTCCCCGCACCTCGCCACGCGCGTCGAAGCCGCGTGGATGGGCGGACGCGATCTCGATCGGTTCAGCCGCTATGCGTTCGGCACGTTCGACAACCGGCTGCGCGGCTATCCATCCGCGCTGATCCGGTACGATCGCGGCGGCGTGCTGCGCAGCGCCGTCGCGTGGTCGCCTGGCCGCATCGTCCGCCTCGACGGCTTCGCCGACGCCGCGCTGGTCCACGATCCGGCGTTCGGCGGCGGCCTCCGGAATTTCACCGGCGTCGGCGCCGCGATCGAGGCGCCGGCGCCATTCGGCACGCTGATCGGCGTCGAGTGGGGATTCGGATTCCGCGGCGTGAACACGAACGGCTCGCGCGGCACGAACGTGATTCGCGTCAGCGGGTACAAAGTGTTCTAGCAGCGTGTTCCGATACGGGCGACCGCGGAGAAGACGTGTCCATGCAGAGGCACAAGAGGCGCAGAGGCAGAGGGCCGCGGACCCTGACCTCTCCGCCGCGCGCAGCGCGGCCCGGCGGAGCGGATCACAGCCGCTTCTTTCAGTTGTCTTCTCCGCGCCGCGCTCTTCGCGTCTCCGCGCGCTCTGCGCGAGATCGTCTTTTGTCCGTGTGCATCCGTGTTCATCAGTGGCTATCCACTTAATTGAGGTTTATCATTCGAGCAACGGGTCCTGGGGGAGGCTATGTCGCGCATCGGGTGCCTTGCGCTTCTCGTCTTCGTCACCATCGACTACGCGGCGGCGCAGCAGGCGACGTTTCGCGCCGGCGTGGACCTCGTCAATTTCGGTGTCACCGTCGTCGACAAGCAAGGCAATCCTGTCGGCGGCCTGAAGCCCGACGACTTCGAGGTCGTCGAGAACGGCCACAAGCAGTCGGTCCAATACTTCATCGAAGGGCAGCCGGACCTCGCGCCACCGCTGCACCTCGGGCTTCTGCTCGACACGAGCGGCAGCATGGCCGAGGACATCGACGCCGCGCGGAAGGCCGCCGTCAAGTTCGTGAACTCCACCGATCGGGCGTCGGACGTGACGCTCGTCGATTTCGCGACGCAGGTGAGCGTCGCGCGCTTCAACCCCGACGACTACCCGCGCCTCGTCGAGCGGATCCGCATGGGCAAGGTCGACGGGATGACGGCGCTCTACGACGCGCTGGGGATGTACCTCAACGGCGCCGAAACGCAGGACGGCCAGAAGGTGCTCGTGCTCTACACGGACGGCGGCGACACGCGCAGCTCGCTGACGTATCAGGACGCGCTGGATCTCGTGAAGGCATCCGACGTCACGATCTACGCCGTCGGGTACCTGCAGCACGAGACGAGCAGCGCGGCGCTCCAGCAGCGCCAGTTCCTTCAGCGCTTCGCCGACCTGACGGGCGGCCAGGCGTATTTCCCGATGGGTCCGAAGGATCTCGACGGCGTCTTCGAGAAGATCCAGAAAGAAATCGCCGCGCGCTACTCGCTCGGCTACATCTCGAACGACACCCGCACCGACGGCGCGTGGCGGAGCGTCGAGATCAAACTGCTGCGTCGCGATCTGAAAGGCGTCCGGCTCCGCACGCGCGCGGGGTACTTCGCGCCGTATAAGACGACAAAATAAACAAGGTTCGGGGTTCGCGGTTCGCCGTTCGAGGTCTGGTTCACGGTTCGACGTTCGCAGTTCCGCGCGGAACCTCGAAACCTCGAACGGTGAAACCAGACGTCGAACCCCGAACGTCGAAACCCGGAACCTCCGTGTGGTACGATGTCCTGTTGACACCGGGCCGCCGGGGCCCGCCTTCCGAATGCCTTCCAAATACGATCGTTTTTCGCTCGTCACCGATTTCGAGCTGCGCGGCGATCAGGCCCGCGCGATTGATGAGCTCGTCGATGGCTTGAACCGGGGCGACAAGGCCCAGGTCCTGCTCGGCGTGACCGGTTCGGGCAAGACGTTCACGATGGCGCAATGCATCGCGCGCGTGAACCGGCCGACGCTCGTGATGGCGCACAACAAGACGCTGGCCGCGCAGTTGTACCAGGAGTTCCACCGCTTCTTCCCCGACAACGCCGTCGAGTACTTCGTCAGCTACTACGACTACTACCAGCCCGAAGCGTACGTCCCGACGACCGACTCCTACATCGAGAAGGAAGCGACGATCAACGACGAGATCGACCGCATGCGGCTCTCCGCGACGCGGTCGCTCTTCGAGCGCCGCGACGTCATCATCGTGGCGAGCGTGTCGTGCATCTACGGCCTCGGCTCGCCGGAGGCGTACTACGGGATGATGCTGCCGCTCGAGCGCGGCCAGCGGATCGAGCGCGAGCAGATCCTGCGAAAGCTCGTCGAGATCCAGTACGAGCGGAACGATCACGAATTCCAGCGCGGTGTGTTCCGCGTCCGCGGCGATATCATCGAGGTGGTTCCCTCGTACGAAGATACGGCGCTGCGGATCGAGCTGTTCGGCGACGAGGTCGACGAGCTGATCACGTTCGACCCGCTGACCGGCAAGGCCATCAAGCGCCACGACAAGGTGGCGATCTATCCGAAGACGCACTTCGTGACGCCGCGGGAGCGGACGAAGCAGGCGGTCGAGACCATCAAAGCGGAACTGGAATGGTACCGCACGAAGCTCGAATCCGAAGGCAAGGTGCTCGAGGCGCACCGGCTGCACCAGCGCACGATGTTCGATCTCGAGATGATCAAGGAGATCGGCTACTGCCACGGCATCGAGAACTACGCGCGCCACCTGTCGGGACGCCCGCCCGGCGCGCCGCCGCCCACGCTGCTCGACTACCTTCCGCCCGACGCGCTCACGATCGTCGACGAGAGCCATCAGACGGTGCCGCAGATTCGCGGCATGTATCACGGCGATCGCTCGCGTAAGGAAGTGCTCGTCGCCTACGGATTCAGGCTGCCGTCCGCGCTCGACAACCGGCCGCTCAACTTCGAGGAGTGGGAATCCCGCGCCAGCCAGACGATGTTCGTGTCGGCGACGCCGGGGCCCTACGAGCTGCGCCACTCGGGCGGCGCCGTCGTCGAGCAGATCATCCGCCCGACCGGCCTCGTCGATCCGATGATCGAGGTGCGGCCGGTGCGCGGGCAGGTGGACGACCTCCTCGGCGAAATCCGCGCGCGGGCCGCCAAAAGGGAGCGCGTGCTCGTCACAACGCTGACGAAACGCATGGCCGAGGACCTGACGCAGTATTACCAGGAACTCGGGGTCAAGGTCCGGTACCTCCACTCCGATATCGACACGCTGGAACGGATTGAGATCCTGCGCGATCTGCGGCGCGGGGCGTTCGACGTGCTCGTCGGGATCAACCTGCTGCGCGAGGGCCTCGACCTTCCGGAGGTTTCGCTCGTCGCGATCCTCGACGCCGACAAGGAAGGCTTCCTGCGCTCCTCGGGGTCGTTGATCCAGACGGTTGGGAGAGCCGCCCGCAACGTCAACGGCCGCGCGATCATGTACGCGGACAACGTCACGGACTCGATGCGGAACGCGATCGGCGAGACGGAGCGGCGGCGTCAGATCCAGGAGGCGTACAACACGGAGCACGGCATCACGCCGGCGTCGATCGTCAAGAGCATCGACGACGTGCTGACGAGCGTGTACGAGCGGGATTACGTGACGATCCCCGTGTCGCCGGACGAAGCAGGCGCGTTCCGGACGCAGGGAGAGCTCGACGCGTTCGTGCTGCAGCTTCAGGCGCAGATGAAGGCTGCCGCGGCGAACCTGGAATTCGAGAAGGCGGCGTCCCTGAGGGACCGTATCAAGCAGTTGAAGAGCCGCGAGCTCGGCCTCGCGGGGAGCCGCCGCTAATCGTGACGGGCCGCGTGCAGGACTGGGTGAAGGACGCGATCCTCGAAGTGCAGGAATACGTCCACCTCGTCACCAAAGCGGGCCGCAGCGTCCTGACGCCGCCCATCTACTATCGCGACATCATCGAGCAGTTCGACGCGATCGGCATCGGGTCGCTGACGGTCGTGCTCCTCGCCGGCCTCTTCACCGGTATGGTGCTCGCGCTGAACTCGGGCCTGACGCTGGACCAGTTCGGAGCGCGGTCGATGGTCGGCCGGCTGATCAGCGCGTCGATGGTGAAGGAGCTGGGACCGGTCCTCACCGGCCTGATGGTGGCCGGACGCGTCGGCTCCGGCATCGCCGCCGAGCTGGGATCGATGATGGTGACGGATCAGATCGCGGCGCTGCGCGCGCTCGGAACCGATCCGGTCAGGAAGCTGGTCGTGCCGCGCGTGCTCGCCGGCGTGTTGATGGTCCCGCTCCTGACGGTGCTGGCTGGCGGCATCGGCATGGTCGGCGGCTGGATCGTCACCGTCCTGCAGTTCCACGTGGCCAGCAGCATCTACTGGAGCAGCGTCGTCCAGGGACTCTACGTCCAGGACGTCTGGATGGGGCTGATCAAGCCGTTCTTCCTCGGGTTTACGATCGTCAGCATCGGGTGCCACGTGGGCATGCGGACGACCGGCGGCACCCAGGGGGTCGGCAAGTCAACCAAGCTCGCCGTCGTTGCCAGCTCGGTCGCGGTCATTGCCGTGGATTTCATGGTCACCAAGGTGATGATCGTACTCTTGTATTGATATGGCCGTGAGGAATCAGCGGCGCGCCGGACTGCTCGACGAAGCGCTCGCCCACGGCGGGCCGATCATCGTGTTCGACGGCGTCAATCTGTCGTTCGACGACAAGGTGATCCTCCGCGACGTCAGCTTCACGCTGCAGACGGGGCACACGAAGGTCTTTCTCGGCGCGAGCGGCGCGGGGAAGTCCACGATCCTCAGGCTGATCCTCGGGCTCCTGAAGCCCGACGCCGGCCGCATCTTCGTGAACGGCGAGGAAATCGAAGACATGGCGGAAGAGGAGCTGATGCGCGTCCGCGGGGACCTCGGCATGGTGTTCCAGGAAGGCGCGCTGTTCGATTCGCTCACCGTCCGTGAAAACGTCGGATACAAGCTGTTCGAGGAGCTGAACTGGCCGCTCGACAAGGCGAACGCGCGCGTCGAGGAAGTCCTCGGCTTCGTCGGGCTCAGCGAGTTCATCGATCGCATGCCGTCGGAGTTGTCGGGCGGCCAGCGGCGGCGCGTGGCGATCGCGCGCGCGATGGCGGCCAAGCCGCGCATCCTCCTCTACGACGAACCGACGACGGGCCTCGACCCGATCACGTCGGTGAGCGTTGACGAGGAGATCATCAAGCTCCGCGATCTGGAAGGGGTCAGCTCGGTGCTCGTCACGCATCAGCTGCGCGACGCATTTTTCGTCGCCGAGCACACCGCGCAGCGCAACGGCGGCCGCGTCTCGCTCGAACGAGCCGTCGCGCACAAGGCGGACGAGGCGGAATTCATCATGCTGAAAGAAGGAGGGATCGCGTTCGAGGGAAATGCCGCCGAGCTCCGGCAGGCCGCGTCCCAGGATCAATACATTCATGCGTTCTTGTCGTAGCTGGAAGCTGGAAGCTGAGGAACAGATATGCCGCGCACACGTTCGCTCGCCTGGTCTGAGCTCAAAGTCGGCATGCTTGCCGTGGGCGCGCTCGTGCTCGCGGGCATGCTCATCATCGCCGTCGGCGGGCAGAGCGGCTTCGCCTGGCAGCGCTACGAGCTGAGAACGAAATTCGACAACGTGCAGGGCCTCAAGAGCGGGGCAATCGTGCGCGTGGCCGGCGTCGAGGTCGGAAAAGTGACGAAGGTGGGGTTCGCGGGACCCGCCGTCGAAGTGCGGCTGTCGATCCGCGAGGAGATGCAGTCGCGGGTGACGACCGACTCGCGCGCGTCGATCGGATCGCTGAGCCTGCTCGGCGAGCCGATCATCGACGTCACCCCCGCGTCGACGGGCCGTCCGCTGAAAAACGGGGAGTACATCCAGTCCTCGCGGCCCGCCGGTCAGCTCTCCGACATGGCGGCGAGCGCCACGGAAAGCCTCGATCAGGCCACGGCGCTGCTCAAGGACATCCGCGCCGGAAAGGGGACGGTCGGCAAGCTGTTCACCGACGAGCAGCTCTATCGCGAATTCAATCAGCTCATCGGTTCGGCGCAGCAGGTGACGGGATACATGTCACGCGGGCAAGGCACGTTCGGCAAACTGCTCCGCGATCCGAAGGCGTACCAGCAGTTCCAGGCCGCGCTGACGAATCTGCAAGAGACCACGCGGCGAATCAACGCGGGCGAGGGGAGCCTCGGGCGTCTCCTGAAGGACGAGGCGTTCGCGAAATCGCTGACGTCGGCGACGGCGAATTTCGATCAGGTCAGCGGCCGGCTCACGCGCGGCGACAACACGTTTGGTAAGCTGCTGACAGAGAAGGAGCTGTACGACCGGTTGAACAGCACGACCGCGCGCCTCGACAAATTGGTCAGCGACCTGAATCAGGGCGAGGGGACCGCGGGACAGCTGCTGCGCAACAAGGAGATGTATGAGAATATGAACAAGACCTTCAGCGAGCTGCGCAGTCTCGTCGCGGACATTCGCAAGGATCCGAAAAAGTATCTGAACGTCAAAGTGAGCATCTTCTAGGAGCGAGCAACCATGGCGCGCAACGACGACAGCGGAGCGGGTGCAGTCATTCTGGCATTCGTGCTCGGCGCGGTGACGGGCGCGGCGGTCGCGCTGCTGATGGCGCCCGCGTCGGGTGAAGAGATGCGGCGCATGATCGGCGAAAAGGCGCGCGAAGGGCGCGATCGCGCGAACGAGGCCGCGCGTCAGAGCCGTGAATTCTGGAACCGGCAGCGCGACACGATCTCGACCGCCGTCGAGCGCGGCCGCGAGGCCTATCAGCAGGCGCGCGGCGGGCAGCCGGGCGGCCCCGCCGGCGAGCGAGGCGAAGCTTTGTGAACGGATGGAGCGAAGGGTTCCTCGGGGTCATCGCCGTCGCGACGCTCGTGATGGCGTTGATTCAGGTCGGCGCGATCATCTTCGCGGCGCGGCTCGCGCGCCAGGTACAGCAGGTGGTCGCGTCGATCCAGCTCGAGATCCGCCCGCTGATCGCGCGGGCGACGGCCGTCGCCGACGAGGCGTCGCGCACGGCGACCCTCGCGACCGCGCAGGCGGAAAAGATCGATCGCCTCGTCACCGAGCTCGCGCGGCGCGTGGACGACACGGCGGCGGTCATTCAGGAGGCCGTCATCACGCCCGCGCGTGAAGGCCTGGCGATCGTCGCCGCGGTGAGGGCCGGGCTGGCCGCGCTGCGGGGCTTGCGCGATTTGCGCCAGCGCACGGGCCGCGCCGAGGACGAGGACGCGCTGTTCATCGGCTGAGTTGACCCGTCGGCGGCGGCGGTGGTAGAACACGTCCACCCGAGGTTTCCTGCCATGCGAACACTCTCGCTCCGACGCGCGCTGGCCGTCGCGGGCGCCGCTGCGATGCTGTCGTCGATCGCCGGTCCCGTCCGGGCCCAGGACTCGAAGTCCGCGGCGCTCGTCAAGGAGCTGACGCAGCTGCTCGACGCCAAGAAGCTCGATGCGATCGCGGCGCCGGATCCGGCCAACCTCGGCACGTACGTCGCGGCGCTGTACTTCCCGGGCAGCCAGCTCCTCGTGGTCTTGGCCAAGTACGCGGCGCCGCAGCTGCTGAACGAGAAGATTGCCAAGAAGGACTATCGAGAGGTGTACATCGATCTCAGCTCCGCGTCGATTGCCGGTTCGAAGTTGTTCGTGATGGACGCCAACGCGGACGGGTTGCTGCCGAAGCCGGGAGACGATCAGGCGTTCGACAGCGCGGAGCGCGGCGGCTCGCAGTTCACGTTCGACGGCGCGTGGAAGAAGGCGAAGATGACGGAAGCCGAGTACCTGAAGGCGTTCGGCGACATCGACGCCGCGTACGCAAAGGCGCTGCACCTGCTGATCGGACAGCTCAAGAGCGGCTCGTGATAAGCTGAACGTTCCTTCCGGAATTGGGCGCTTGGCTCAGCGGTAGAGCATCGCCTTCACACGGCGGGGGTCAGTGGTTCGAATCCACTAGCGCCCATTACCAATTCTTCTTCGCTGCATTTCACCGTCTCTTGTGAGGGAGTCTGCGTTCCGACGGGCCGTCGTAGACGTGGTCGGAGGGATCGATCTGGCGCATCGGGCGTTCGCGCTGGCGTTCCTCCTGCGCGTGCGCGGCGATGCCAGGGACCCGCGAGATGATGAAGAGCGCGTTCGCGCTTTCCGGCGGGATGCCGATGTCGCCGCAGACCGCCGCGATTGCGCCGTCGATGTTCACGGGCGGGCGTGGTCCTTCCGGATGTTCGCTGAGTACCAGCTCGACGGCGCGGATCATCTGGATGTGCTCCGCCTCGATCTCCATCTCGAGCGCCATCTGAAATAACCGCGCGGCGCGTGGGTCGCGCGTGTGGAAGCGATGGCCGAAGCCCGGGAGAGGCTCTCCCTGCCGGTCCCAGCGCGTCACGATCTCCTGCGCCGCGTCGTGGTACGAGCGGCCCCCGCGAACCAGCTCGAGCCCCGCGTCGAGAAACTGCATGCAGCTCTCGATGTCGCCGCCGTGGAACCGGCCGAACCCCAGCACGCCCGCCGCGACGCACGCGCGCAGCGGCGCCCCCGTCGTCGCCGTATTGCGCGCGGCGAGCGTCGACGGCGGCGTCGCGCCGTGATCGATGAACGACACCAGGATCGCTTCCATCAGCCGGCCGACGTTCGGTGACGGCACCTCGCCCATCAACAGCAGGTAGATGGCCTCCCCGAACGTGAGACGTCCCATCATCTCGTCGAGGGGGAAGCCGCGGACGAGGATCTTGTTTGGCTCGATGCAGGTGAGGTGCGTCCGCCACTTCGGGTCTGTCGTGCGCGGCGCCGCGCGCCGTTCCACCGCCGGGGCGCGATCGGATCCGCCGGGCGGTTTGGTTCTCGACATGGCCTAGCGTCCCGTCGCGGGGACGTCGGCATCGACCGTTCCGTACAGACGGTCGCCAAAGTCGCCGAGTCCGGGCACGATGAACTTGTGGGTGTTCAACTCGCGATCGATGACGGGCGTGTAGATCCTGACGCTCGGATGCTGCCGCTGCACGAGCGCCACCCCTTCGGGCGCGGCGACGATGCAGATCATCCGGACGTCGCGCGCGCCCGCCTGCTTCAACAGATCGAGCGCCGCGACGGCGCTGCCGCCGGTCGCCAGCATCGGATCGATCATCAGGACGACGCTGCGATCGAGATCGCGGGGCAGCTTGGCGTAGTACTGCGACGCGATCGCGGTGATCTCGTCGCGCTGCAGGCCGATGTGGCCGACGCGCGCCGTTGGAATCAGCTCGAGGACGGCGTCGAGCATGCCGAGGCCCGCGCGCAGGACCGGCGCGACCACCACGTCCGCGGAAATCCGGCGTCCCTCCGCCGGCCCAAGCGGCGTGCGCACGGTGACGGGCGAGACGGGCAGATCGCGCGTCGCTTCCGCGGCCAGCAGAAGGCTGATGCGGACGGCCATCCGCCGGAAGAGTTCCGGCGCGGTCGCCGCGTCGCGCAGCGTCACGAGCGCATCGTGAACGAGCGGATGATCGACGACGTGGACGGGCACGGGGGAACTATACAACAAGGATGGCGGATGACGGATGACCGCGATCCGAGGATCGCGATCCGACGATCGTGATCCAACGTTCGGCCCTCGGTCCTCGGTCATCGGCTTTGCAAGACCGTTGCGATAGAATTGCGGGGCTTTCGATGCGAACGTTGTTCTCGCTGATCGCAGCCGTGTGCGCCGGCACCTTGAGCGTGTCGCCGCTTCAGCCGCGCCCTGTCTCGCTCGTCGTCGCCAACGGCATCGTCGTGACGGAGAATCAGTCGCGGCGCGTCATCCAGCGTGGGGCGGTCGCGATCGACGGACGCGACATCGTGGCGGTGGACGAGGCGGAGGCGATCGCGGCGCGGTTCACGGCGAGCGAGCGCGTGGACGCGGACGGCGGCGTCATCATGCCCGGGCTGATCAACACCCACACGCACGCGCCCATGGTGTTGTTCCGCGGGCTGGCCGACGACCTCGCACTGATGGAGTGGCTCCAGAAATACATCTTTCCGGCGGAAGCGAAGACGGTGTCGCCGGAATTCGTCAGGGCGGGCACCCGGCTGGCGGCGCTGGAGATGATCGAGTCGGGCACGACCACCTACGTGGACATGTACTACTTCGAGGAGGAAATCGCGCGGGCCACACGCGAGGCCGGACTGCGCGGCGTCCTCGGCGAAACGATCATCCAGTTCCCCGTCCCGGACGCGAAAACGCCGGCGGAGGGAATCGCGCGCGCGGAGAGGTTCATCGAGGGGTTCGCAGACGACGACCTCATCACGCCGGCGATTGCGCCGCACGCGATGTACACGAACGACGCGGCGACGTTGAAGGCGTGCCGCGCGGTCGCCGACCGGCTGCACGCGCCGGTCATCATCCATCTCGCGGAAACGAAGGACGAGGCGAACGGGTCGCAGCAGAAGCACCACAAAACGCCCGTCGCGTATCTCGACTCGCTGGGCTTCTGGGGACCGCGAACGATCGCGGCCCACGGCGTGTGGCTGACGTCCGACGACATGCGGGTGCTCGCGCGACGGCACTTCGGCGTCTCGCACAATCCCGAAAGCAACATGAAGCTGGCGAGCGGCTGGGCCCGCGTGCCCGAGATGCGCCGCGCCGGAATCCCCGTCGGGCTCGGCA
The DNA here is from genome assembly GCA_003223835.1 of Acidobacteriota bacterium. Taxonomy (GTDB): domain Bacteria; phylum Acidobacteriota; class Vicinamibacteria; order Vicinamibacterales; family 2-12-FULL-66-21; genus Gp6-AA38. Next base: position 45,108 of record QHWR01000094.1, read on the forward strand.
CCGACGGCGCCGCCAGCAACAACGACCTCGACATGTTCGAAGCGATGCGGCAGGCGGCGTTCCTGCACAAGCTGATGACGAACGATCCGCGCGCGATTCCCGCGCCGGTGGCGATCGACATGGCGACGATCGACGGCGCGCGCGCGATCGGCATGGATCGGGAGATCGGTTCGCTCGAGCCCGGCAAACGCGCGGACGTGATCGTCGTCTCGATGCGCGCGGCGCGCCAGACGCCGCTCTACGACGCGCTGTCGCACCTCGTCTACGTCACGCGCGGCGACGACGTGCGCGCGACGATCGTGAACGGGAAGGTGCTGATGCGCGATCGCAGGGTCCTGACGCTCGATCGGGAAGCCGTCCTGACGGAGGCCCGCGCGATGGCCGCGCGCGTGCGCGAGGCGGTCAGGCCGGGCGGAGGGAAATGAGCACGACGACCGTCCTGATTCGTTCGGAGGAGATCCAGAGCCGGATCCGCGCGCTCGCGGGGGAGATCGAGGCGGACTATCCGCCGAACGACGAGATCCACCTCGTCGGGGTCCTCAAAGGGGGATTCATGTTCATGGCGGACCTCGTCCGCGCGATGAGCTCGCGGGTCACCCTCGATTTCATGGCGGTCTCGAGCTACGGCAAGGGCACGCGGTCGTCGGGCGAGGTCCGCGTCCTCAAGGATCTCGACAGCGGGCTCGAAGGACGCAACGTGATCATCGTCGAGGACATCGTCGACACGGGGCTGACGCTGCATTACATGCAGGACATTCTGAAGGCGCGCTTTCCCCGGAGCCTCCGGACCGCGTGTCTGCTCAGCAAGCCCTCGCGGCGTCAGGTGGACGTGAAGGTCGATTACATCGGCTTCACGATCGAGGATCGGTTCGTCGTTGGCTACGGCCTCGATTATGGCGAGAAGTACCGCAATCTGCCGGACATCGCGATCTTGAACGAGTGATGGGCGTCCTGCGGTTCGACATCATCACGGAGGCGGATGCGCGGCAGATCGAGCACGGCGCGACGGTGGAGTTGACGGCCGGAGGTCACGTGACGCCGCTCGCTGCCGATACGCTGCGCGCGCGGCGCGTGACGGTCGTACCCGCAGGATCGGTGGACCCGGCGTTGCCGGCGGATCTGGCGCCCGCGGCGGACGTTCGTCGCGTCGCGATCGGGAGCGACCATACCGGCATCGCGCTGCGCAAGGCGATCGTCGCGCACCTGCGCGGCCGGGGACTCGCGGTCGAGGATCGCGGCACGGACAGCACGGCGGCGGTCGATTACCCGGACGTCGCGGCATCGGTGGCGACGACGGTCGCGCGCGGAGAAGCGGATGCCGGGATCGTCATCGACGGCGCGGGCATCGGCTCGGCGATTGCGGCCAACAAGATCCGCGGCATCCGCGCGGCGATGTGCATCGACGAGACGATCGCGCGGTACTCGCGCGAACACAACGGCGCGAACGTGATGACGCTCGGGTCGACGCTCCTGCCGGACGCGGAGACCGCGCTGCGGATTGTGGACGTCTGGCTCGGAACCGCCATGAAGGAGCCGAGATACATCAGGCGCCTGCTCAAGATTCGTCGTCTGGAAGACAAGTTCTGAGAAGCCCGGATTCCGATTGAGATGCTCAACCCGACCGACCTGCAGCGGCTGATCGAGATCATCACGGAGGAACTGGTCGCGGCCGAGCGCCGCGCGCCGGCGCAGTCGCAGTGCGCCTGCCACGCGGTCCTGTACGAGTGTTGTCCGGACCGCCTCCAGGGCGTGCTCGCGGCGGGCGCGTCGCGGCTCGGCCTCCACGCGTCGGGCGGCGCCGCGGGCGCCGTCGCGACGATGATCGATCACACGCTGCTGAAGCCCGACGCGACGCGCGCCGAGATCGAGAAGTTGTGCCGCGAAGCGGCCGAGTTCCACTTCGCGACCGTGTGCATCAATCCGGTGTGGGTCGCGCTGTGCGCATCGCTGTTGCGCGGATCCGGCGTCGGCGTGTGTTCGGTCGTCGGGTTCCCGCTGGGCGCGACGACGCCCGACGTCAAGCATTATGAAACGCGCCGCGCGATCTTCGACGGGGCGACCGAAATCGACATGGTCATCAACGTCGGCGCCCTCAAATCCGGCGACCTGCGGCTCGTCGAGCGGGACATCGAGGCGGTGACGTCGCCCTGCCGCGAGGCGGGCGCGACGAGCAAAGTGATCATCGAGGCCGCGCTCCTGACCGACGAGGAAAAGGTGACGGCGTCCACGATCGCGAAAGCGGCCGCCGCCGATTTCGTCAAGACGTCAACGGGCTTCGGCCCCGGCGGCGCGACCGTGGCCGACGTCGCGCTGATGCGCCGCGTGGTCGGCGCCGACATGGGCGTGAAGGCCGCGGGCGGCGTCCGCGACTACGAGGGCCTCAAGGCCATGGTCGCCGCGGGCGCCACGCGCGTCGGCGCGAGCGCCGGCGTCAAGATCGTGCAGGAGTCGCAAGGACAGAAGACCCTCGCTTCCACCTCGGGTTATTAGTCGGCCTCGCTCGCCGTTCGACGTGGCTCAGGGCGACGCTGAGCCTGTCGAAGGGTCGGGCCGCAGGCGCTACGGCCACATCGCGATGCCGCGCGCGCGGAAGATGCGATCGATGCGGCGGCGGATCTCGCGCCCGACTTCCCACTGCTTGAGCGGCGCGGTCTTGATCCGCACCTTGATCCGCATGCACTTCTCGTCGAACGCATCGACGCCCATCACTTCGAGCGGCTCCAGAATCGAGACCTTGAACCGGTCGTCCGCCTGCACGTCGGCGCCGATCTGCCTGACGAGCGCCATCACCTCGTCGGGATCGTGGCGGTAGACGACAGGGAGGTTGATGACGTAATAGGCGTAGTCCTTGGTCAGGTTCGCGAGCGTGCTGACGGTCCCGTTCGGGATGACGAACACCGTCCCTTCTTCGTTGCGCAGGATGATGGTGCGCAGGTTGATCGCTTCGACGGACCCGGCGATGCCGTTGATCGACGCGACGTCGCCGACCCGCACCTGGTTCTCGAGAATCAGGAAGAAGCCGCCGATCACGTCTCGCACCAGCGCCTGCGCGCCGAACCCGAGCGCGACGCCGACGATGCCGGCGCCCGTCAGCGCCGGCGCGATGTCGACGCGGAACTCGCGCAGAATCATCAGGACGGCCATCACCGCCACGAGGACGCCGGTGACGCTCGTGAGCAGGGAGCCCAGCGTCCGCGCGCGCTTCGCGCGCTCGAGCGCGTCCAGCCCCGTGCCGAAATTGACGTCGTGCTCGAAGCGCGTGACGACGACCGCGACGATGCGGATGACCGCGTAGGCGACGACGAGAATCAGGAGGACGCGGAGTCCCGAATCGAACGTCCAGGAGCTGATCGTCCGGAGGTGGACGCCGGCGCGCGGCCGGAGCCCGGCCAGTTCGAGCGCCGGGACGATGAGCACGCTGAACGCGAGGATGAACGCCGCGAAGCCGATGAACCGCAGCGGCGTCCGGACGACGGGGCTCGTGGTGACGAGCGTATCGCGCACGATCGCGTGCATGACCCGCCGGAACGCGCCGCGCGCGCCGTGCGCCACGATCCAGCCAACCACCGCGGTGATCGCCACCGCCAGCAGAAACAGGCGCCAGTTCGCGGGATTGTCGAAAAGTCGGGACCACATTGTGTCGAATTTGGCTTTGGGCTTTAGGCTTTGGGCTTTGGGAAAGCCCAAAGTCTAGCCGTTTCCATGGCCATCCGCGCCGCGCGGCGAGCGGCGGGTAATCTCGTCGCGGATCGCCCATAGCTCGAGAAAGAACCGCACATCGATCCGCTTGCCCAGCACTTCGACCGGCGTGCCCTGCGTGCCGATGACATGGCCGCCGATAATCCGCTCCACGATCTTCAAGTGGTGAAATCTCCACTCGATGACCCGTTCGTCCCACGTCAGCAACTGCTCCGCGAGCTGGTACAGGTCATCGGCTTCGTCCGCGTGCTCGTACACCTCGAGCAGCGAAACGCGCCGGCGGGCGCGCAGCCGCACGAACGCGTCGCCGGCGGCAGGCGATAAGTGATGCACCTGGCGGAATCCCGGAGAGTCGAAGCCGGCGCCGTGGCCGAGCGCCGTGCGGACCACGGCGTAATCGATCGGCGACAGGTGGTCGAGCATGTGCAGGTGGCGCGTTACCAGCGCGACCGCGTCGTTCGCGCGCCGCAGCAGCCGGACCGCCTTCGACGGTCGATCCACGTCGATCAGCGATGTCGCCGCGGCAAGCTCGAGACACGCCAGCTTCAGCCACAGCTCGGACGATTGATGCACCGTCTGAAACAGGTGCTCGTCATGATGGACGACTTCACCGGGCGCCTTCTGCAGCGACAGCAGTTCGTCGGTGCGGAGATACCGCTCGTAATCGGTCGCAGCGGTTCCGGGCAGGATGGGTTCGTTGAGATCGTCCATGGTGGATCGCCGGAACGCAATAGATAGCGATCGCGCAGGATCGCGCAGCGAAAACTACGCGCTCCGGCTGCGCGCTACAGTACTACGAGCTGCGCGCGAGGAGGGGCTCCCGGCTGGCGGCAGGCTGGAGCGGGAGCCGGAGGCTGGCGCGGCAGCCGGACCGGTCGGCGCGGTTCTCCAGCGTCAGGCTGCCGCCGTGGGCTTCCGCAATCTGACGGCTCAGGACGAGCCCGATCCCGGAGCCGCCCGGCTTCGTCGTGAAGAACGGGACGAACAGGTTTCCCGTGTTCGACAGCCCCGGGCCATCGTCCTCCACCCACAGCTCCATCGTCGGCGGCGAGGATCCGGGAAGCCGCTGCCATCCGACGCGCACGCCGCCTCCGGTTTCGCGGACGGCGTCCACGGCGTTGCGCGTCAGGTTGATGAGCAGCTGTTCGAGCTGATCGCTGTCGCCGTGCACCGTGAGCTGCGGGCCGCCGGCGATCTCGATCGCGTGCGGCTTTTCCAGCGTGACGACGCGATCGACGACCGCGGAGACGTCGAGCGCGGCGAGCTTGGGCGCGGGCAGCTTGGCGAGGCGCGCATACGCGCTCATGAAGCGGCTCAAGGATTCCGAACGCGACGCGATCACGCCCAGGCCGCGCTGCACGTCGTCGCGCCAGTCGGCGGGCGGCGGATTGTGTTCGACGATGGTCGAGAGGCTGCCGGCGATCGATTTGATCGGGGCGAGCGAATTGTTCATTTCGTGGCCGATGACGCGGATCAGCCGCTGCCATGCCTGCCGCTCCTCTTCGCGGAGCGGCTGGCTCAAATCCGAGAGCACGAGCAGCTCGTGAGGGCGTCCTCCCTGCCGGAACGAGCTGCGCCGAATCTCCCAACGGCCCACACCGCCGGGGAATGCGGTGTTGATCACGCGCGGCGCGTCCCCGGTCAGACAGTCCTCGAGCCCGGTTTCGTCGGCGCGGCGGCCGAGCAGACGTTCGGCCGGCTGGCTGAGCAGCCGCGCCCCCGCGCGGTTGACGAATTTCAGCTCCTGCTCCTCGTCGAACGTAAAGACGGCGACGTCGATCTCCGCCATCACCTTGCGGAGGAGCGTCGTCGCTTCGAGCGCGTCGAGGCGTTGATGACGCAGCGTTTCGACGAGCGTGTTGACCTCGATCATCACCTCGCCGAGCGGATCGCCGCCGCGCGCGCCGCGGGCGCGGATCGAGAAGTCCCCCTCGCCCAGCGCCGCGAGCAGGTTCGAGAGGGTCTGCAGCGGCAGGACGACGCGTTCGCGCAGCGCGAAGGCGAAGCCGAGGCAGAAGGTGACGATGAGGACCGTGAGGGTCCACTGCACTTTCGGCGTGTAATCGCCGGTCCAGAGAAAAATGAGGGAGATGCCCGCGCCGGGAAGCGCCGACGCGAGCGCCATCAGGAGAATGCGGCGATCGTGGCTTAACCGAGGCTCCCGCGGTCTGGCTGTCGCCATCCCGGCATTTTACAATCCGTACCGTTGCAGCCGTCGATAGAGGGCGGAGCGGCTGAGACCCAAGGCCTTGGCGGCCTGGCTGACGTTGCCGTCGAACCGCGTCATCGCCTTCTTGATCAGGAAGCACTCGACGTCCTCGAGGCTCATGTCCTCGAGCCGTCCGCCGCCTTCCTTGTTGGCGCGCAGGCCGAGATCGGTCGGCTTGATCATGGGTCCCTGGGCCATCAGGACGGCGCGTTCGACGGCGTGATCCAGCTCGCGGACGTTGCCGGGCCACGTGTGCTCGAGCAGCATCTGCATCGCGCCGCTCTCGAATCCCGTGAGGCGCTTGCGATAGCGCTGCGCGTGCTGGCGGAGGAAGTGTTGCGCGATGAGCGGGATGTCCTCGCGCCGGTCTCGAAGCGGCGGCAGCCGGATCTCGATCGTGTTCAACCGGAACAGCAGATCCTGACGGAATCGGCCCCCGGCCACTTCTTCCGGAAGGTTCGCGTTCGTCGCGGAGATGATCCGAACGTCGACGCGACGGGTGCGCGACGAGCCGAGCCGCTCGAACTCGCCGGTCTCGATGACGCGCAGCAGCTTGGCCTGCTGGCTGAGCGGCACGTTGGCGATTTCGTCCAGGAACAGCGTGCCGAGGTCCGCCAGCTCGAAGCGGCCGACGCGGTCCGCCTTGGCGTCGGTGAACGCGCCCCGAACGTGGCCGAACAGCTCGCTCTCGAACACGCCCTCGGAAACGCCGCCCGAGTTGACGACGACCATCGGCCGCGAGGCGCGGCTCGACACCGCGTGCAGCGCGCGAGCGACGACGCCCTTGCCGGTCCCGTTCTCGCCGAGGATCAACACGTTGGCGTCCGAGGGACCGACCCGCGCAATGACCTGCAGGACGTTCTGCATCGCGGAGGACTCGGCGATCAGCTTCGGCACGCCGTCGCCGCGAAGCAGCGAGTTCTCGGCCTCGAGGCGCTGTCCCTTGCGGAGCGCCTGGCTCAACTCGATCTGGGTCCGGATGATGGCCAGGAGCCGCGCGTTGTCCCAGGGCTTCTGGATGAAATCGCGCGCGCCGCGGCGCATCGCTTCGACGGCGACCTCGACGCTGCCCCACGCCGTCATGACGACGACCGGCAGCGTCGGATCGATGCTCTGGATCCGCGAGAGGAGGTTGAGGCCCTCTTCGCCCGACGTCGTGTCGCGTGCGTAGTTGAGATCGATGAGGGCGACGTCGAACTCGCGCGCCTCGATCGCGGCCAGAACGCCCGCCGGAGACGAAGCGGTTTCGAGCTGGAATCCTTCGGCCTTGAGCAGCAGCCGCAGCGCTTCGAGCACGTCGGACTGATCGTCCGCGATGAGCACCCGCGGCTCCGTCGGACGAACCGGGTGCCGTGTGGGTTCCGTCGAATCGCGCCGCTGGTCCTTCAAGTGGTCGGTGATGAGCATGGGATAAGAGCCATCAGCTATCGGCATTCAGCCTGAACGAGCTGTCAGGTGACGGCTGACAGCTGGCAGCTGCGTTCATTCCGTTCTCAGCGCGATCAGCGGATCGATCCGCGTCGCACGCCGCGCGGGAATGTAGTTAGCGAGGAGCGCGACCGCGCCGAGCCAGCAGCGCGAGCCCGCCGAACACGGCCAGCAGAATCACGTTCGTTCGCAGCGGCTGCAGCGACTGGGCGACCTGGTCTTGGAACATAAGATCGAGGCCAGCTTCCAGCCGCTGGACGCTGGCGGCTGGAACTGGCAGCTTTCTTCAGTGCGCGATGTCGAAGCCGCTCTCCTCGAGTTCGCGTTCACCCTTCTTGCTGCCGTCTTCCTCGAGGACGCGGCCGTCGAACAGATGGATGGAACGGTCCGCGTGGCGTGCGTACCGCGGATCGTGCGTGACCATGCAGATGGTCGCCCCTTCGCGGTGCAGTTCGCGGAGCAGCTCCATGACCGCTTCGCCGTTCTTCGAGTCGAGGTTTCCGGTCGGCTCGTCCGCGAGCAGGATCGATGGCGATCCGGCGACGGCGCGCGCCACCGCGACGCGCTGCTGCTGACCGCCCGAGAGCTGGCTCGGGAGGTGCTTGGCGCGGTGCGCCATCCCGACCTTCTCGAGCGCCGCCATCACGCGCTCCTTGCGCTCGGCGGACTTCATGCCGCGATAAGTGAGCGGCAGCTCGACGTTCTCGTACACGTTGAGATCGCCAATCAGGTTGAAGCTCTGGAAGATGAACCCGATTTCGCGGTTCCGCACGCGCGCGCGCTCCGAGAGCGGCAGGTCCGCCACTTCCTTCGTGTTCAGCCAGTACTTGCCCTCGGTGGGGGAGTCCAGGAGCCCCAGGATCGAGAGCAGCGTCGACTTGCCGCAGCCCGACGGTCCCGCGATGGCGATGTACTCGCCGCTCTTGATCTCGAGGTGGATGCCGGCGAGGGCGTGCGTCTCGACTTCGTCGGTGAAGAAAACCTTCGTGACGCCGTCGAGGCGAATCAGCGGTTGAGCGGACGTGTTCATCGTGGCTCCTTTGCGTTGAAGCTTCCAGCGTCCAGCGGCCAGCTTCCAGCTAGTTCAATCTCACTCGTTCGAACTGGTCGTACTGGGACATGTCGGAGAGGATCACCTGATCGCCGGGCTGCAGGCCCGACAGGACCTCGATCGTGTTCACCGACGCCTTTCCGAGCTTGACGTTCGTCCGGACGGCCTCACCGTCCGGCTGCACCTTGAAGATCCCGACCGTCGCGTTCTCCTGGCCGAACGCGGGCCGCCCGACGTAGATGACGTTGTCGAGGCGCTCGAGCTGCACGGTGCCATCCACGCTCAGGTCCGGCCGCGCCCCGGGCGGCAGCGCATCGTCCAGAATCACATCGACGCCGACCGTGCCGTTCTGCGACGCCGGATCGATCCGCGACACGTGCCCCTTGACGACGCCGTTGCGCGTGTCGACCTCGGCGTACTGACCGGGCTTGATGTCCTTCGTCTGCGTTTCCGCGATGCGCAACTCCGCCTTGAGATTGCTCGGATCGGCGACGCGCGCGAGATTGGTGCCCGGCGCGACCTGGGAACCGCGTTCGACCGGCACGAGCTGCAGGACGCCGCTCATGCCGGCCTTCACGTGCAGGTCGTCGAGCTGACGCGAGCGGAGCTGCCAGTCGGCGCGCTTGGCCTCGACGTCGGCCTGCTGCGGCGCAAGCTGCGACTTCACGCCCTCACGCGCGATCTGCAGCCGCCGCTGGGAAAGCGCGAGCCGGTTCTTCAGCTCCTCCGCGAGGCCGCGCTTCTGCTTCAACTGAAGATCCGAGACGAGGCCGTCCTTCGCGAGCTGCTCGTTGGCCTCGAGGTCGAGCGCCGCCTGCCGGTAGTTGGCTTCGATGTTCGCGGTGTCCGCTTCCTGATTGAGCAGTGAGCTCTGCAGCTCCGCCTGGCGGTTGACGAACGCGGCCTGCGCGGACTGGAACGCGAGCTGCGCGTCGGACACCGACTGCTGCAGCTCGGGGTTGCTCAGCTCGAGGATCACGGTGTCGGGGGTCACCTGCGCGCCGGGACGCAGCAGGATCTTTTCCACGCGTCCCTGCGTGCGCGCCGGGATCCAGCGGATGTCTTCGGGCACGAGGGTGCCGGACCCTCGGACCTGGCGCAGCATCGACCCGCGTTTGACGGTGTCGATCCACACCACGGCGCGATCGACCGTCGGGGCGGCCGGCTTCAGCCGGGAGACGCCGACGGTAATCAAGATGATGGCGAGCAGCGCGACGCCGCCGTAGATCGCACGGCGGATCTTCTTCTTGCGCGCTTGCGACGGACGCGGAATATCAACCATTGAAGCCTCTGTTGGGGCCGCAGCCACGGAGCGACGTGAACGAGCGCGGAACGGACCGGCCCGAAGAACAGATAAGCCAAACGCTGTGCCACGCCATCGTTCGTGCTAAATCCCAATGAAATCAGGCTTTTGCGGCTCCGCCTCGCGGGCGGCGGCCGCCAATCGTGACCGCTGGCGGAATCGGTTCGTCCCAGAACCGGACAACCCAACGACCGAAGTGCGTTCGTGCGTTGGACAATTGGACGGAAGTGTTCGCTTCCGGGTTTGCAATAAGTTACGGAATATTAATTTGGTTTGACAAAGGAAATTATTTTTCAGATGATCAGGGCGGATGCGAACCCAATCCGGCACGCTGTCCGCCGCCGCTGACCGCCTCCTCGACGCCTATCCGCGCATCTACTTCGCGTGTCATACGCGGCACGTCCGCGACCCGCAGACGCAGCGTCTGCTCAGCCGTCATCAGGCGAGCGTGCTCGATCACCTCGACGAGGTCGAGCCGACCACACTGATGGATCTTGCCCGGCACATGGGGGTCACGCCCGGCACGATGTCGATCGCGATCGATCGGCTGGAGCGGAAGGGGTACGTCGTCAGGCTGCGCGACACGGCCGATCGACGCCGCGTCCACGTGCGCCTGACCGGCGCCGGCGTCCGCGTGCGCGAGGCCAGCTCCGTCCTCGACCGGCAGCGCGTCGAGGCGCTGCTCGCGCGCATGAGCGACGCCGACCGCGACGCCGGCCTCCGAGGCCTGGCGCTGCTCGCGCACGCCGCGCAGGAACAGATGCACGCGATCGCCGCGCGCCGCGATCGCGAGGCGGACACCCGTCAAGAGCGCCCGCGGCTCGAGCGAGGCGACGGAGTGAAGCGAGCCGAAGGCGAGCCGCCGAGCGAGAGCGAGCGGGGGTGGGGCCCCGCGAGCACTAATAAGAGAGAGCCGGCATGAAACTGCTGCTGTGGATCGTCATCGCCCTCGTGGCCCTGGTCGTGGTCATCGCAGCGATCGGGTCGCGGTTGCCGAAAGCGCATCACGCGTCGAAGACGGCGCGGTTCCCGGTGCCGCCCGAAACGCTGTACGCGGTGATCAGCGACGTCGAACGTTATCCCGAATGGCGACAGGACGTGAAACGGGTCGAGCGGCTGCCGGATCGCGACGGCCGGCCCGCATGGAACGAGCACGGGAGCCACGGGCCGATTCCCATGCGCGCGGAGCGGATGGAACCGCCGTCGCTGATGGTCGGCCGGATCGGGGAAGGCCTGGCGTTCGGCGGCACGTGGACGTTCCGGATCGCGCCCGTCTCGGGCGGATCGGAGTTGACGGTCGCCGAAGACGGCGAGATCTACAATCCGATCTTCCGGTTTCTCGCTCGGTTCGTGTTCGGCTACGAAGCCACGATGACGCGGTACCTCGCGGCGCTGCGGGCTCGCGTCACCCGTCCCGCGGCAAAGTGACCAGGACCTGGCCGTTCTGTTCGCGCACCTCGTAAACGTGAATGTTCCGCTTGGCCGGGCCGCATCGGACTTCGCCGGTGGCGGTATCGAACTGCGACCCGTGCCAGAGACATTGCACGACGCCGCCGACGCAGACGCCGCCCGCGAGCGATCCGCCGCGGTGCGTGCAGCCGTCGTCGAACGCGGCGAATCCTTCCTTGGTACGGGCGAGCACAATCCGGCGCCCGTCGATGTGGAGAAGCTTCATCTGATCTTCGTTCAAATCTTCGGTCCGGGCCGCGACCACGGACGCGCCGGCCGCCCCCGAAAGCGTGACCTCCTGCCATTTCCCCGCGCGCGCATAGCGATGGTCCACGCTGATAAGGTTGCGCGTGACGAGCGTGCCTCCCAGCCAGCCGCCGTACACGAGGATCGCGCCCCCCAGCAGCTCGGAAATGATCGTCAACGCGGAGGGGGACGTCGCGTCTCGGAAGAGCCATCCCACCGCAAAAAGGAAAAGCGCGGTCGCGTTCGCCGTTCCGTGGCGCAGCGCGCGGGCGCGGCCCGAGCTGGCCGGCGGCACCGTTTTCAGATAATCGAGAACGCCGGGGATGGCCGTGACCATGCCGGCCAGGAGGCCCAGTTCCGAGAGGTGCCGTCCCGTGAGCATCAGCCCGCGGCGGTCGCTGGCGAGGCCGAGGAGATCGAACAGCAGAGCTCCGAGCAGAAACGCGAAGGGAAACGGGATGAGCGCCGGGTGGATCGGATGACCCTTGAAGCTCGCATAACTTCTCACGAGTTCCTCCGTTAGAATCAGACGAGCGCGCTATGAGCGACATCAGCGACCGCCTGCTCAACGATCTCGTGGACGCCGTCAAGGACATCATCCGCAAGGAGCAATCGGAGCGGCTGCGGGACGTTTATCTGATTGGGGACATCGACAAGGATGCCGCGAAATCGGTCATCGAGCGCTTGCGCGAGCTGGCGAACGACAGCCACCGGCCCATCGCTCTTTACATCAACAGCGCGGGGGGCAACGTCACCGACGGCCTCGCGATCCACGACGCAATCCGGCACCTGGTGTCGATCGGCGTGGAGGTCACCATCGTCGTGCAGGGGATGGCGTACTCGATGGGATCCGTCGTGCTCCAGGCGGCCAGTCCCGGCCGCCGCCTCGCCTTCCCGCATTCGTGGATCATGATTCACGAACCCGCCAAGTGGGCCGGATGGCAGTCCACGACCGCCGCAGCTCAACATCTCGATCGGCTCAAGCAAATGCAGAACCAGATCTACCGGATCCTCGCCGATCGATCGGGCAAGCCGCTGCGGCAAATCATCCGCGACACGAAGCGCACGGACTTTTACCTCGACGCGACTCGCGCGAAGGAGTACGGCCTCATCGACGGGATTCTCGGTCCGCACGCTCCGGAACCGGCTGCGGTCGAGGCCGACGTGTCGGAAACTCCTGCCACCTGATCTTCATCCTCGATCTACGCAGCTGATTCCGCCATCTCTGTGGCACGGGCGTTGCGACCGTCCTTCTGATTTGCGGCAACTGTCCATGCCGTTGAGCTGGTGCAGTCGAATTCGCGGGCGTGGCGCCCGGACACTCGATGATGATGCGTGCCGGACCTTATCCGTTTCCGACAGTTCCCGCCGGCGTGCGGTACTTCGTCGCGCTCTCGCTCGTCGTCATCGTCTATCTGCTTCGGCGATCCAGCGCCTCGTTCGTCGATGACGGCGGCCTCTTTCTTCTGCTCAGCATCATCGTGCTCGCGAGCGCGTGGTTCGCGGGGACGGGCGCAGCGCTCGCCGTCACGGTCCTCGGCGCGCTGCTTGGCGCGGCGGATCCCGCGCGGCCTCCAGGCCAGGCGGCCGGCGTCCAGATGCACCTTGCGCTGTTCATCGTGGCCGGCCTGCTGCAGACCGCGCTGGTCGCGGAATTGCGTCGAGCGCGGCGCGTCGCGGAGCGGCAGGCGCGAGAGGCGCACGCCGCGCATCTCGAAGGAGAAGCGGCGAACCGGATGAAAGACGAGTTCCTCGCCACGATCTCGCACGAGCTGCGCACGCCGCTGAACGCCGTGCTCGGATGGGTTCATCTCATCCGAACGGGCAAGCTGGACGATCAAACGGCGAGACGCGGGTTCGAATCGATCGAACGAAACGTCCGGCACCAGGCACAGCTCACGTCGGATCTGCTGGAGATCTCCAAGGCGCTCACGGGCAAGCTAAGGCTCGACAGCGCGCCGGTCTCGTTGAAGACGGTCGTGAACGAAGCGACGGCGTCCATCGCGAGCGCCGCGAGCGCCAAAGACGTGCGGCTGAACGTCTCGCCGCGGCGACGCGAACCGGCTGCGGCAGGTGATCTGGCATCTGCTCGCGAACGCGATCAAGTTCACGCCGCGCGACGGTGTCGTGAAGGTGTGCGTCGAGCAGCTCGCGTCCGACCAGGCCTGCGTGCAGGTGCGCGACACGGGGCCGGGAATCGATCCCGAATTCCTGCCGCGCATCTTCGATCGATTCACGCAGGCGGACGCGTCGCCGACGCGATCCACGGGAGGACTCGGCGTTGGCCTGTCGCTCGTGCGTGAGATCGTCGAGCGTCACGGCGGCGAGGTACAGGCGCACAACGACGAGCGTGGACGAGGCGCCGTGTTCACGGTCACGCTGCCGCTGCACGTCGAGGATCAGCGGGTACGCCCCGTCGCGCCGGCGCCGACAACGCCAACGGTCGGCTCGGCGCCGCTCGACGGGCTTCGCGTGCTCGTGCTCGAGCAGGATCCGGACGTGCGGGAACTGCTCGCCACGGTGTTGCAACAGCGCGGCGCAACGGTGCGCGCCGTGGACTCGGTCGCGGGCGCGCTGGAGATACTCGAGGCATGGCGCCCCGACGTGCTCGTCAGCGACAGCGGGTCGCCCGAGCGCGACTCGTACGCGCTGATCGGAAAGGTGCGGTCGCTCGAAGCGGATCGTGGCGGACGCATTCCGGCGCTCGCGCTGACGAGCTTTTCACAGACGGACGAAGGCGTGCGGCGTCTCCTCTCGTCCGTCAAGCGCGATCTGCCGAAGCCGGTGGAGCCGGCGGTGCTCGCCGCGGAAATCGCGCGGCTGACCGGACGCGAACGCCGGCGGGCGCAACGGTGACGCGATGCCGGAGCTGACCGCGGTACGCCGGCTGAGCGCCGGCGCGGAAATCCAGCCGGACGGCGGCATCCACGCCCGCGTCTGGGCGCCCGCGTGCCGGAGCGTCGAGCTTGTTTTCGACGACGACGCCGGCGACCGGCGCGTCGTCGCGATGTCGCGCGAGCCGGACGGACATTTTCAGGCGTTCGATCGTGCCGCGCGAGCGGGCGCGCGCTACTGGTTCCGGCTCGACGGCGATCGGCTTCGGCCGGATCCCGCCTCCAGATTTCAACCGGACGGTCCCCACGGTGCGTCGATGGTGATCGACCCCGCCGCGTTCACATGGACGGATGAGGGTTGGGCCGGCGTGCCGCCGGAGCGCCGCGTGGTATACGAGCTGCACGGCGGCACCTTCACGCGCGAAGGCACCTGGTCCGCGGCGACGCGCGAGCTCGAGGAGCTGGCGCGGTTTGGCATCACCGTCATCGAATTGATGCCCGTCGCGGAATTCGTCGGCCGGTTCGGCTGGGGGTACGACGGCGTGGATCTGTATGCGCCGACGCATCTGTACGGATCGCCGGACGATTTCCGCCGCTTCGTGAACACGGCGCACGGTCTGGGCGTCGCCGTGATTCT
>QHWR01000094.1:59997-66284 GCA_003223835.1 Acidobacteriota bacterium
CCGAGTTCTCGCCGGACTACTTCACCGACACATACCAGAATGATTGGGGCCGCGCGCTGAACTTCGAAGGACCGCGCCCGGCACGGGACTTCTTCGTCGAGAACGCGGGCTACTGGATCGAGGAATTCCATTTCGACGGCCTGCGTCTCGACGCCACACAGGACATCCACGACGCGTCGCGCGAACACGTCATCGCGTCGATCGCGCGGCGCGCCCGCGCTGCCGCGGGCGGCCGTCCCGTGTATCTCGTGGCGGAGAACGAGCCGCAGGACACGCGCATCGTGCGGCCGCCGTCGAGCGGCGGCTTCGGGCTCGACGCGCTGTGGAACGACGATGGGCACCACACGGCGGTGGTGGCGCTGACGGGCCGTCGCGAGGCGTACTACACCGATTATCAGGGGTCCGCTCAGGAGCTGATCTCGTGCGCGAAGTACGGCTACCTGTATCAGGGCCAGTACTACTCCTGGCAGAAGCAGCGTCGCGGCACGCCGGCTCTCGATCTGCCGCCGCGCGCGTTCGTCAATTACCTCGAGAATCACGACCAGGTCGCGAATTCCCCGTTCGGCCGCCGGCTCCACGAGCTGGCGGCGCCGTCGCGGCTGCGCGCGTTGACGGCCTGGCTGCTGCTCGGGCCCGCGACGCCGATGCTGTTTCAGGGACAGGAGTTCGCCGCGTCCGCCCCGTTCCAGTACTTCGCGGATCACCGGCCGGAACTGAACGCCGCGATCGATGCCGGGCGCCGCGAGTTCCTCAGCCAGTTCGCGAGCGTCACGGACGCGACGGTGCAGCGCGCGCTGCCGCCTCCGACCGACGTGGCGACGTTCGAGCGGTGCCGTCTGGATCTCGGCGAGCGCGAACGTCACGGCGAGTGGTACGCGCTGCACCGCGACCTCCTGGCGCTCCGCGCCGCCGATCCCGTCATCGCGCGCGCGGGTCTTCGGCGGCCAGACGGCGCCGTCCTCGGGGCCGGGGCGTTCGCGCTGCGGTACTTCGACGAGACATACAGCGACCGTCTGCTCGTGGTCAATCTGGATTGCGATCTGGACTTCACGCCGGCGCGCGAGCCGCTGCTCGCGCCGCCGTTCGACGCGGCCTGGCGTCTCGCCTGGAGCAGTGAAGCCGCGCAGTACGGCGGCCAGGGGACGCCGGCGGTCGGCGAAGACGGGCGCTGGAGGATCCCCGGCGGCTGCGCGCTCCTGTTCGTCCCCGCTCCGCGGTCCGACCGCATGTAGCACGGCGATGGCTCTTCTGACGCGACGCATCGATCACCCGCGGGATCGCGAGCAGGAGGCGGCGGAAGCCGGCGAGCGCCCGCCTCGCCGCGAATGGCTCGTGACGAACGGCCTCGGCGGCTACTCGTGCGGGACGGTCGCGGGCGTCATCACACGGCGTTATCACGGGCTTCTGGTGGCGGCGCTGCCCGCGCCACTCGGACGCTACGTGATGCTCAACCACCTCCTCGAGCGCGTCCGGCTCCCGAACCGGCAGGTCGTTTGGCTCGGCGACGAGGACGAAGTGGCGGGGCCGAACGTCGTCGATCGCGAGGAACATCTCGTCGAGTTCCGGCTCGAGCTGGGATTGCCCGTCTGGGTCTATCGCGTGGGCGGGTTCACCATTGAAAAGCGCGTGATGATGCCGCACACGCAGAACACCGTCCACGTGACGTACAACGTCACGCAAGGCGGAGACGGCTCGCTGCGGCTCGGGCTGCGCCCTTCCGTCCACTTCCGCCAGCACGAAGCGGCCGTCGACGAGTCCATCCCACAGGCGTACAGCGTCACGGCGACGGCGAACCGCTACGAGGTATCTGCCGGTCCCAACCTTCCGCGGCTCCGGATGACGTTGAACGGCGATCGCGCGACGCTGACGCTCGACGAAAGAGGCGCGCCGCACGTGCCGTACAAGATGGAGGAGAGCCGCGGCTATCGATGGATCGGATCGCTGTGGAGCCCCGGTTACTTCCGCGCTGAACTCTCAACCGATCATCCCGTGACGCTCATCGCGTCAACGGAATCATGGGAAACGATCGACGCGTTGACAGCGGACGCGGCGTTGGCCGCGGAGCGCGAACGCCGCGTCCGCCTGCTTGACATCGCCGCAAGCGTGGCATCGGACGATTTCGGCGCGGAGCTCGTGCTCGCCGCCGATCAGTTCGTCATCCGTCCCGCCGTTCGCGCCGAAGAGACCGCGCGCGCGCGCGCCGCCGGCGACGACGTCCGCACCGTGATCGCCGGCTATCACTGGTTCACGGACTGGGGCCGCGACACGATGATCAGCCTCGAGGGCCTCACGCTGACGACGCGCCGTTACCGTGAAGGCGGGTACATCCTGCGGACGTTCGGTCAATACGTCCGGGACGGGTTGATCCCCAACATGTTCCCGGAAGGCGATCGCGAGGGCCTGTATCACACCGCCGACGCGACGCTCTGGTATTTCCATGCGGTCGAGCGCTATACGCAGATCACGCGCGACGACGAAACGCTGCGCGCGCTCCTGCCGGTGGTCCTGGACATCGTCGAGCACCATCTCAAAGGAACGCGGTTCAACATCCACGTCGATCCCGCCGACGGGCTCCTCGTGCAGGGAGCCGAAGGCTATCAGCTCACGTGGATGGACGCGAAGGTGGACGACTGGGTGGTGACGCCGCGCCGGGGCAAAGCCGTCGAGATCAACGCGCTCTGGTACAACGCGCTTTGCCTGCTCGACACGTGGACGAAGCGCTACGGCGTTCGCCACGGCGTCGAGCTCGCGGAGCACGCGCGGCGCGCGCGCGAGGCGTTCAACAAGCGCTTCTGGTACTCGGAGGGCGGTTACCTCTACGACGTCATCGACGGCGAGCACGGCGACGACCCCGCGTGCCGCCCGAACCAGGTCTTCGCGATTTCGCTCGAACACCCCGTGCTCGATCGATCGCGATGGGAGGCGGTGATCGGCGTCGTCAGCGACAAGCTGCTCACGCCGGTCGGGCTCCGTTCGCTCTCGCCGGATCATCCCGACTACAAATCGCGATACTACGGCGACCTTCGGTCACGCGATGCCGCCTACCATCAAGGGACCGTGTGGGCATGGTTGATCGGTCCCTTCATCGATGCGTGGCTGAAGATCCATCCCGACGATCGGACCGGCGCACGCCGGTTCCTGGACGGCTTCCACCATCATCAGAACGAAGCGTGCGTCGGCCAGATCAGCGAGATCTTCGACGCCGATCCGCCGTTCCTGCCGCGCGGCTGCGTGGCGCAGGCGTGGAGCGTCGCCGAAGTGCTTCGGTCGTGGGACAAGACGCGGTCTTAGGCTTATCCTTCGGTCGTGCCCCTGACGCCGGCCGCGCGGAGTTTTTCTCCGCAGCCATTGAGCCACGCGAAGAGCAGCGCCCAAGTATGACGCTGACGCTCGACCGACTCGGCTGGCGGCCGTCGTTTGCGGCGGCTTTCGCGCCGCATGCGGCCGCCGGCTTTCAGCCGGCGCGCGTCAGCCTGGAGCACACGCACATCTACCGCGTGCTCGACGTCCGCGGCGAACGGCTCGCGCGCATCGCGGGGCGCCTTCGCCATCAAGCGGCAGGTCGCGCGGATTACCCGGCGGTCGGCGATTGGGTGGCGATCGAGCCCGCGCCGCACGGCGGCAACGCGCGCATCCGTGCCGTGCTGCCTCGATTCAGCCGGTTCTCGCGCCGCGCGGCCGGCGATCCAACCGAAGAACAAGTCGTCGCCGCGAACGTCGACGTCGTGCTGCTCGTCTCGGGTCTCGACCACGATTTCAATCCGCGCCGCATCGAACGGTATCTCCTGACCGCGTGCGACAGCGGGGCGTCGCCGGTGGTCGTCCTCAACAAGGCGGACCTGGTTGACGACGTCGCGCCGTTCGTCCAGGAAGTCGAACGGATCGCGCAGGGGACGGCGGTCCACGCCGTGTCGACGCGACGTCCCGAATCGCTCGATCCGATCCGCGCGCTGCTCACGCGCGGCCGCACCGGCACCCTGCTTGGCATGTCGGGCGTGGGAAAGTCTTCGATCGTGAACGCGCTGATCGGTCAGCCGTGGGCGGCACACGAGCGCCGCGCGTCAGCTCGTGCTGTTGCCCGGCGAGGGCATCCTGATCGACACACCCGGCATGCGCGAGCTGCAGTTGTGGGACACGGGCGGCGCGCTCGCGGGCGCGTTCCAGGACGTCGACGCGCTCGCGCTCGCGTGCCGCTTCCGCGATTGCCGACATGCCGCCGAACCAGGCTGCGCCGTTCTCGCCGCGGTCGAACGCGGCGATCTCTCCGAGTCGCGCCTCGGGAACTACCGCAAACTGCGGGCCGAGCAGGCGCATGCGTCGTGCCAGCAGGATCAGCGCGCGCAGATAGAAGAGAAACGCAGGTGGAAGGTCCTGACGAAAGCGGCGAACAAGAGGATACGGGAGAAAGGTCGCTCCTAGGCTCGCGTGGTTCGTGAGGCGCGTCAGTGCGCGAATCGGAACTGCGCTTGTGCGAGCAGTGGCTTGTCGGCGCCGAGCGCTCCAGGGTGCAGTAGCGCCAGCCACCGCCCCGGCGCCGCCGTTCGCCGAATCGTTCCGGCGGCGGGCGCCGCGGCCCGTATCGTCTCTTCGGACGGACACGATATGGATGTGTTGACCATCGCCGACGCGAAAAAGAAGTTCGGCACCGTCGTCGCGCTCGACGGCGCCACGTTGTCGCTGCGCGCGGGAGAGCTGCTGGCGCTGCTCGGGCCGAATGGCGCCGGCAAGACGACGCTGATTCGCGCCATTGCGGCACGGCTGCAGCTTGACGCCGGGGAGATTCTGCTGTTCGGCCGCCGCCTGACGGGCCGCCGCACGGCGCCGGAACTCGGCATCGTCCCGCAGGAGATCGCCGTGTACCCGCTCCTGACCGCGCGAGAGAACCTGGATGTGTTCGGCCGCCTGCTCGGGCTCTCGGGCGCCGATCTCAAGAGCCAGGTGAAATGGGCGCTCGCCGCGACGGCGCTCGAGGACCGCGCCGATGAGTCCGTGAAGGCATTCTCGGGCGGCATGCGGCGCCGCCTGAACATCGCGTGCGGCGTGCTGCACCGCCCGCGCGTGGTCCTGCTCGACGAACCGACGGTCGGCGTCGATCCGCAGAGCCGCGAGCGGATCTACGACATGCTCGGCGAGCTTGCGCGCGGCGGCGTGTCGCTCCTGCTGACGACGCACCATCTCGACGAGGCGGAGGCGCGCTGCTCGCGGACGGTGATCATCGATCACGGGCGGGTGATCGCGTCGGGCACGCTCGCCGAGCTGGTCGATCGCACGGTCGGCCGGCACCGGGTGGTCATGCTGCGTCTCGACGCGCCGTCGGCGACGGTGCCCCGCGGCGTCACGCCCGCCGCCGACGATCCTCGCCTGCTTCGCGCGCGGGTCGACGACGTGGCGCGCGATCTGCCGGTGCTGCTCGGCGCCGTCGCCGCGCAGGGACGCGTCGTCGAGGACGTCGAGGTGCGCAGTCCGAGTCTGCAGTCGGTCTTCATCCACCTCACCGGAAGGGAGCTGCGAGAATGATTGCGACGTTGCTTCGCGTGGGCTGGACGAATCTGAAACGCGACCGCGTGGCGCAGGCGCTCACGTTCGTGCTGCCGGTCGTCTTCTTCTCGATTTTCGCGAGCGTCTTCGGGAACCAGGGGAACAACGGCACGGCGCGCATTCGTGTGGCCGTCGTCGACGAGGACGGCAGCGAGTTGAGCCGGCGCATCGCCGCCGGCCTCGCGCAGGAGAAGGGGCTGCGCGTGCGGACCACCGTCGATGCGGAAGGGAAGGGCGCGACGCTCGATCGCGCGGCCGCCGAGCGGCTGGTGCGCGAAGGGGACGCGCCTGTCGCCGTCGTGCTCCCGAAAGGGCTCGGCGCCGCCGCGGCGACGTTCGGCAATTCCGGCAACGCGCCGCGCGTGCAGTTGCTTGCCGACGTCTCGGATCGGATCTCGCCGCAGATGGTGTTCGGCCTGTTCCAGAAAGTCGCGATGACGTCGGCGCCCGACATCCTGATGGATGCCGGCGCGCTCACGCCCGAGCAGCGCAGCGCCGTCAACGCGTGGCTGCCGCGGTTGAAGCCCGGGCAGCCGGACGCCGTCAACGCGACACGCGCGGCCGGCGGCCCCTTCGGCATCGGCATCGACACGGTGGACGTGATGCGCGCGGGACGGCAGGAAAGCCTCATCTCGTTCTATGCCGCGGGCATCGGCGTGATGTTCCTGCTGTTCTCGTCCTCGGGCGCGGGCGGATCGCTGCTCGAGGAGGTCGATTCCGGCACCTTCGATCGTCTGCTGTCCACGCGC
>QHWR01000256.1:0-3088 GCA_003223835.1 Acidobacteriota bacterium
GATTCACATGAGCAGGTATACGCTCGGATTCGTTGCAGGCGATACGAAACTCATGGAATCGGCCGAAGAGGCGATTGCCCGTCATCCGCAGGAAGCCTTCCGACTGGAACTCCTACAAGCTGACGCCGCTGCTTTTGAAGGGCGCCTTAACGAGTCTCGAAAGCTACGCACCCGCGCGGAGCAGCACGCCAGCGAGACCGCGGGAGCGAACATTCACGTGCGGGGAGAACTCGTAGACGCAGCGATCGGAAGTCCACGTCGTCTTGCCGGAACGGACGGCGATTCCATGAGCGGACTCTTGCCGCTATTTGAACGAGATCGGATTCTGACGCCTTTACTCGCCGGCGACTATACCCGCGCAGAGCGATTACTGGAACGAGTCGACGCTGTTAAACATTTCAGCGCCCTTCCCGACGACCAACGACCGGTGTACTTCGACGCCGCCCGCGCGCTGATCGCGGTAGGGAAAGGGGACCGAACGGCTGCACAACGACTTCGCTCCCCGAGTACGAGAGAGTTGCAATTAGTGGCCGGCTTTAGAATCGCGTACATTCGCGGCCTGGTGTATCTGAACGCCGGCGACGGCGCGACTGCGGCAGCCGAGTTTCAGCGCATCATCGATCATCGTGGGATCGAACCCACGTCGCCACTGTATCCACTTGCGCACGTACAACAGGCGCGTGCGTACGTGCTCGCGGGGGATCCGGTAAAAGCGAGGACAAGCTACGACACGTTTTTCACGATGTGGAAGAAAGCCGATCCGGACGTCCCCGTCCTGAAACAGGCCAAAGCGGAGTACGCGAAGCTGTCATCTCCGCGATATCAGCCGACGGCGAGATAATCGCGCCGTCGGCCTCAGCTGCCTTCTGCCTTCTGCCTTCTGCCTTCTGCCTTCTGCCTTCTGCCTTAGAACGTCACCTTCACCGCGAGTTGGACCTGACGCGGATCGCCCACGCCCTGCCGCAGGAAGCCGTCGAAGTTGAACAGCGCCGGCGTCGTGAGCGGATTCACGTTGTTCGCGTTGTTGAACGTGTTGAACATCTCGACGCTGGGAATGATCTCGTACCCGGTCCCCACGCGGAACGGCCGCTGCAGCCGCCAGTCGACCGAGAAGTACGCGTTGTCCTTCCGATCCCAGTTGCGCCCTCGATCGTTGCCGGCGAGCACCCTCGGCGACGTCGTGATCGGTTGCGCCGTCCGCCCCTGGACGCGCGCGTTGATCAGGAACCTGTGGGGCAGCTCCGCGTACGTGAACACGTTGACCTTGTGACGGATGTCGCGGTCCGATGGCCCGTAGTCCAGGCTCAGATCGTAGAAGTTGAACGACCGATCGGTGAACGGATCGCGCTCGTTCGAGTCGTCGTCTTCGTCCTTCGCCACGACGTAGTTGGCTTCGAACTGATAGTTCTGCGAGAAGCGTTTGCGGACGCCGAACGTCGCCCCGCGGTAGCTTGAACGGCCGCGGCTGTTCGTCACGAATACGTCGCTCAACTGCGGCTCGAATGGATTCGCGCCGACATACGTCGTCGTATCCCGCGTCGGCGGCTGGACCGCGGCCGCCGCGGTGCCGTGCACGTTGTAGTTCAGGAAGCGCGTCAGGTGCACGCCGCGCGCGTACGTGAAGTCCGCGTAGACCGCGACGCTCGGCGCCAGCGCGCGCTCCACGCCCACGTTGACGTTGGAGATCCGCGGGTTCTTGTAGTTGCGATCGAACACGCGAACGCCGGTGAACAGCGGGAACGTGCCCGGCGGCACGGCGCTCGGTGCGAGCAGGTTCGGCCACACGGGCATGTCCGCGAACGCCGTGAAGGCCGTGTTGCGGAAGTCGCTCTTCTGCTGGATGCCGTTGGTGGTGACGGAGCCCACCTGGCTCAGCATGTTCTGGCGCGCATAGAAGATGCCCGCATTCGCTCGAAGGACCGTCTGGCCTCGCTGGCCGACGTCCCAGACGACGCCCGCGCGCGGCTGGAACTCCTTCCATTGATCGGGGAGCGTCCCGTCGGACGGAAACCGCGGGTCGTTCAGAAACGCCGCGTACGCCGTCGTCTTCGGATCCACGGTGTTCGGCATGAGCTGCGCGTCCCAGCGGAAGCCGTAATCGACCGTCACGCCGTGGCCCGCCTGCCAGCGGTCCTGGATGAAGAGCGCGAACTCCTCGTTGCTGATGTCGGACGCGCCGGCGTCGTCGCGCGCGATGCCGTCGGGGCTGCTGCTCTGCAGATAAAAGAGGAGAGGGCCGCCGGTGGTCGTGGAGCCAGCGGGGCACGACGCCGGCGCCGTGACGTATGAACCGTTCGAGCAGCCGACGGTGAACGGCCCGAACCCGCCCGGCGCGGCCGGCGACGCGTACCGCAGAAAGCCTGTCACGCTGTCGAACAGATAACGCCCTTCGAAGAAGCCTCGGAACACCTGCGTGTTGTTGGTGTGCAGCCATTCGCCGCCCGTCTTGATCGTGTGGCGGCCGGTCACGATGGAGAAGTTGTCCTTCAACTGGAACCGTTTGACCAGCTCGTCGATGTTCGGCGCCAGGAAGAACGGATTCCCGAAGCGGAACGACGGCACGAAGCCCATGCCGGTGTCCGCCGGGACGCCGGACGGCGTGGCGGAACGAGGCCGATTCTCGCGCGAGTACGTGAAATGGAACTCGTTCAGCCGGCTCGAGGTGACGGTGGTGAACAGGTTGGCGTTCACGAGGTTGATCTTCGACGGCCCCTCGGTGCCGTTGGCCGACGCGCCATAGGTCGCCACGTCGAATGTCTGATTGGTGTTCTTCGAATAGTCGAAGTTGTACGACACCGACAGGTTGGTTCCCGGGCTGACGTTCCAGTCTGCCTTGGTCAGGAGCGCGGTGTTGTTGATCGTGTGCTTGACGGGCTGCCCCTCGTCCTGCCCGCGCGACGCCTTGAAGAAACTGAGCAGCGCGACCCGCTGGCAATCGGCGGAGCTGTTGATGAGCGCTTCATTGGACCCGAGCGTCGGGTTGCTCACGGAGCAGGGCGTGCCGATCGGTTCCGAGAGGTTGGGCCGCACCAGATTCTCGCGGATGCCTTCCAGCGCGAGGAAGTAGAACGCCCTGTTCTTCACCACC
>QHWR01000256.1:3145-12315 GCA_003223835.1 Acidobacteriota bacterium
CGCCTCGAGGCGCTGGTAATGGAACAGGCTGCCGCGGACGTCGTTCGTGCCGGACTTCGTGATGACGTTGACGATGCCGCCCGCCGTCCGCCCGAATTCCGCGTTGGCGCCGGTCGCGACCACCTGGAACTCCTTCACCGCTTCGAGCGTGATGTCGATGGCCGCGCGCTGCCCGCCCACCTGCTCGCCGAAGAATCCATTGTTGTAGTCGCCGCCGTCGAGGCTGATGTTGTTGAACACGCCGCGCTGTCCCGAGAAGTTGATCTCGTCGCCGTCCGGTCCCTGGACGATGCTGACGCCGGGCGTCAGCGTGAGCAGGTCCTCGAACTTGCGGCCGAGGATTGGCGTCGTCTCAATCGTCCGCTGATCGAGCGTCGTCGCGGCCGCGGTCCTCGTGGTCTCGACGGTCTGCCCCTGCGCCGCCACGGTGATCGTCTCGGCCACGCCGGACAGCTTCATCACCGCATTCAGGGTGACGTCCTGGCCCACGGTGACGAGGACGTTCTCCTGCACGAGCGTCGCGAAATTGGCGAGCTTGAACGTGACGGTGTACCGGCCCGGCGGCAACTGCAGCGCCACGAAGCGGCCGTCCCGGTCGGTCACGAGCGAGCGCACCAGGTTCGTGTCGAGGTTGCGCACTTCCACGTCGACACCCGGAAGGACCGCGCCGCTCGCGTCGGCGACGATGCCTTCGATCACCGCGGTCGTAATCTGCGTCTGCGCCGCCGCCGGCGCGGTCAAACACAGCGAGACGCCGACGGCTACGAGTAGCTGCCTGATTCGCATATCCGGCTCCTCTCCTCCGACTCAAGGGGATTCGTCGCGATAATGTCGCATTCCAGGCGCGGCGACAAGGCGGTTCGGCTAAGATTCGGGCCACTTCCGACCGAGGAGGTTTGCATGGCCCCGCGACATCGCACGCTGCTGTTCGTCCTGACGGCCGTGGCCGTCGTTGCCGTCACCGTTCATCCCCGCGGGCAGGGACCCGCCGTTGCGAGTGACGCCTATCGCCAGCTGCGGTGGCGTTACGTCGGCCCCGAAGGGAACCGGGTCAGCGCGGTGGCGGGCGTCCCGCGCGATCCGCTCGTCGTGTACGCAGGGTCGGCGTCCGGCGGCATTTTCAAGACGACGGACGGAGGCGTCAACTGGGAACCGATCTTCGACGGGCAGGAGGTCTCGTCGATTGGCGCCATCGCCGTCGCGCCGTCCGATCCGAACGTCGTGTGGGCGGGAACGGGCGAGGCGTGGATCCGCAGTCACATCTCGGTCGGCGAGGGCATCTTCAAATCCAGCGACGCGGGGAAGACGTGGACGCGCATGGGCCTGGAGAAGACCGGCCGCATCGGCAAGATCGCGATTCACCCCCAGGACCCAAATACGTTGCTGGCATGCGCGCTCGGCCACGCGTACGGACCGCAGCAGGACCGCGGCGTGTTCCGCACGACCGATGGCGGGCAGACCTGGCAGCGGACGCTCTTCACCGACGAGAACAGCGGCTGCTCCGACATCGAGCTCGACCCGAGCGATGCGCGGAAGGTGTTCGCGGGCATGTGGACCCTGACGATCCGCACGGGGGGACGCGAGAGCGGCGGGCCGGGCAGCGGACTGTTCCTGTCCACCGACGGCGGCGTCACGTGGCAGCGTCAGACCGGCCATGGACTGCCGGCGAAGACCGTCGGCAAGACGGTCATGGCCGTCGCCCGATCGAATCCCAATCGCGTCTACGCGCTGTTCGAGACGGGCGACGGCGTGCCGTGGAAAGGACAGCCGACCGAGGCCGGACAGTTGTGGCGATCGGACGACGGCGGCGTCGAGTGGAACAAGATGAGCGCCGATCGCAACTGGATGGGGCGCGCGCACTACTACTCGAGCATCGAGGTCGCGCCCGACAACGCCGACGAAGCCTACGCGCTCACGGCGTCGTACAGCATCTCGCTCGACGGCGGGACGACGCTGCGAGAAGTGCAGGGGCCGGCGAGCCCCGGCGGCGACAATCACGCCATCTGGATCGATCCGTCGAACGCCGCGCGGCAGATCGTCGGCAACGACGCCGGCGTCTCCATCACGCTCAATCGCGGCCGGACGTGGGACCGCATCCGCCTGCCAAACGCGCAGATCTATCACGTGACGACGGACAATCTGGTCCCCTACAACGTCTACGGCAACAAGCAGGACGGACCGTCGTATCGCGGGCCGAGCGTGAGCCGCTCCGGCGGCCGCGGCGGCGGCATCTCGCGTTCGCTGTGGCACGGCGTGCTCGGCGGCGAGAGCGGCTGGGCGACGCCGGATCCCGTCGACGCCAACGTCATCTGGTCCAGCGCGTCCGGATCCGGCTCGGTCGGCGGCATCGTCGTCCGGTATGAAGAGGACAAGAAACAGGGACGCAACGTCGAGGTGTGGCCGGACCAGGCGAACGGCGTGCCCGCGGATCTCAAGTACCGCTTCAACTGGACGATGCCGCTCGCATTGTCGCCGCACGATCGCAACACGGTGTACGTCGGCAGCCAGCACGTGCATCGCACGACGAACGGCGGTCAGAGCTGGGAGGCGATCAGTCCGGATTTGTCGTTGAACGACAAGAGCCACCAGCAGTTCTCGGGCGGGCTCACCGGCGACAACATCGGCGTCGAGTACGCGGGCGTCGTCATGGCGATCGCGGAGTCGCCGCGCGTCAAGGGCCTGATCTGGGCGGGCACGAACGATGGCCAGGTGCAGCTCACGCGCGACGCCGGGAAGACGTGGACGAACGTCACGAAGAACATCCCCGAGCTGCCGCCGCTGGGGACGGTCGCGAACATCGAGCCGTCGCGCTACGACGACGGATCGGCGTATCTCGCGGTGGACCTGCACCAGGTGAACAACCGCGATCCGTTCGTGTACAAAACGTCCGACTACGGCCGCACGTGGAAGGCGATCGCGAACGGGATCCCGCGGAGCATGCTCAGCTACGCGCACTGCGTCCGCGAAGATCCGGTGCGTCGGGGACTGCTGTACCTGGGAACCGAGAATGCGGCATACGTTTCGTTCGACGACGGAGAGAACTGGCAGCCGCTGCAGATGAACCTGCCGCACGCGCCGGTGTACTGGCTCACCGTGCAGGAAGGGTTCAACGATCTCGTCATCGCGACGTACGGCCGCGGGTTCTGGATCCTGGACGACGTCACGCCGCTCAGGCAGCTCACGCCGGACGTGCTGAGCGCAGACGCGCATCTGTTCCCGCCTCGAACCGCGTACCGGTGGCGCGACATCACCGCGCCGTACAGCGCGCCGAGCGATCCGACCGCGGGACAGGACGCGCCGTACGGCGCGTCGATCAACTACTACCTGAAGTCCGACGCGACCGGACCCGTTACCGTCAGGATCGTGAACGCGAGCGGACAGGTCGTGCGGGCGATCGACGGCGCGCGGCGCGCCGGCGTCAACCGCCTCTACTGGGATCTTCGGGATGAGGCCACGCCCGCCGTACAACTGCGCACCGCGCCGCTCTATGCGCCGGACGTGCCGCTTGGCGTGGAAGGCTGGCGGCCGGGCGGCCCGCGCCTGTCGATTCTCGTGCCGCCGGGAACGTACACGGTGAAGCTCTCGGCGGCCGGTCGCGAGATGTCCGCGCCGGTCGTCGTCCTCAAGGATCCGAATTCAGGGGGCAGCGAGGCCGAAATCACCGAGCAGACGAAGATGCTCCTCGATCTACGCGGTGATGTGGAAGGGGCGGCCGACGTCATCAACCGCACGGAAGCGGCGCGCAGCCAGCTTCAGGCGCTGTCGCGCACGATCAGCGACGTCGAGATCCGGCGGGCCGTGGACGATCTCGAACGGAAGTTCACGGATCTCGAGATGAACCTCGTGGAGCTGCGCTCGACCGGCCGCGGCCAGGACGGCGTCCGCTGGGGCGCGAAGCTGTACTCGAAGCTGACGTACCTGGCGAACGGCCTCGCGAGCAACGACTATCGGCCGACAGACCAGCAGCGCGACGTGCACCGCGGCCTGCAGGCGCAGCTGCGGCAGCACCAGTCAGGGCTGACGGACCTGGTGAACCGCGACGTCGCGCGGCTCAACGAGATCCTGCGGACGAACAAGCTGAAGCCCGTCGAGGTGCCGGCGGCGAAGAAGGCAGGGTCGTGACGGCCGCCGGAAGCGCGCCGAGCCCCCGAAAGAAATCGCGCACTTCCGCCCATGACCTGACCCTCGAATAACGGATCTCGCCGGCATTGTGCGGCGCCGAAAACAGCAGCGCGCGCCCTTTGAAGCGCGCGAAGTGCCGGGGCAGATCGTCGATCAGGTAGTCCGCATCGACGATGCTCTTGTCGCCGCAGAAGACGATCCGCGAGGACGGGATGAAGGGGAAGTGGCGCCGGAGCCACCGGTATTTCGCGTCGAACGAACACGGCACGTCCATCGCGGCCGACGCGATGAACACGTCGTGGAAGGCCGCGAGCTCCCGGATCACATCCTGACAGTCCGGCAAGACCGCGAGATCCTCGAAGAACGTCGGATCGAGCATGGCCGCCGCCGCCTCGCGGCGTTCCGCCGGAATGCATTCCTCCAGGTGCCGGCCGCGCAGATCTTCGAGCGTCAGCCGCGCGGCAAACGCCGCGTTGTACCGCCGCACGTGCTCCGAAAGCGCGTCCGCCATCACCTCGTCCATGTCGATCGCGACGCGGAGCCGGCGCACGCCGCGTGCCGCCCGCCGTGCCGCGCGAATCTCGCGAAGCCTGACGGCGGCAACTCCCGAGATGAGGAGGATGGAGGCGATCAGTGCGGACATGGTGATGGTCTCCGCTTTCCAGACTGACGCCGCCGGTGCCATGCTGTCCAATGAAAGATGCGATGCGTTTTGATAACCTGTGGTTATGGAGCTGGACTTCGCCGATTTCCACGCGATCGTCGCGCTCGCCGAGACGCTGCACTTCGGCCGCGCGGCGAATCGGCTGCACGTCTCGCAGCCCGCGCTCAGCAAGCGGGTACGGCGGATCGAAGATCGGATCGGCGGGCCGTTGCTGGTGCGCCGCTACCGGGACGTGCGGCTGACGGAGGCGGGGCGTCTGCTGGCCGAACGCGGACGTCATCTGCTCCGCGAGTGCACCGCAACGGTGGCGATCTCGCGGCGCGCCGCGCGCGGCGAAGCCGGCCTGCTGCGGATCGGCTTCGGGATCGCGAGCATCCTCGTCATCCGGCCGTCGAGCTTCAGCTGCGCGACATGTCCACCCCCGAGCAGGTCGCCGCTCTCGCCGCCGGCGATCTCGATATCGGGTTCGTGCGGCTTCCGGTCTCGGACGAACGCATCGTCGTGCGCCGCGTGCTCGACGAGCGGCTGGTCGTCGCCCTTGGCCCGGGACGCGCGTGGAACCCGCGCCTGGGCCTGCGCTCGGTCGCCGCGGAACCGTTCATCATCATCGCGCGGTCCACGTCTGCGAGCTTTTACGATCATGCGCTCAGCGTGTGCGCCGCGTCGGGCTTTGCGCCTCACATCGTGCAGGAGGCGAACGATCTTTTTGCCATTCTGTCGTTGGTGGGCGCCGGCCTCGGCGTGTCGCTCGTGCCGCGATCGGCGGCGCTGATGCGGTTGCCGGGGGTCAGTTTTCAGGAGCTGAGCTTGCCGGAGGCGGCCTGGAACATCGGCCTGGCGTGGCACCGCGACTCCGGCGACGTGCCACTCGTCCAAGGCTTCATCAAGATCGTCAAGAACTCGCGCACGCCGACGCTCGCGCCATGACGCGCACGCGGGCGTATAATCCGCGCGATGCGGGCCTCCTTGTTAACGCCGCAGCCCACCAGGAGAATGGCCATGCGTCGTGTGTTTCTTGGCGCTACGCTCGTCCTCGCAATCGCCGCCTCCGCCGCGGCACAGGGTAACCCGACAGGCACGATCTCCGGGCAGTCGTCGTCACCGCCTCGTCGCCGGCGCTTCAGGGCGTCCGCACCGCCACGACGTCGACGAACGGCGACTACATCATTCCGTTTCTGCCGGCCGGGGACTACGCCGTCAGCTTCGAGCTGCAGGGCTTCACGACCGTGAAGCGCACGAACATCGCCGTGAGCATGGCGGCCACGCGGATCCTCGACATCTCGCTGAGGGTCGCCACGCTCGCCGAGGCCATCACGGTCACGGGTCAGTCGCCGGAGATCGTCGCGACCGGAACCGTCGCGAGCAACTTCAAGAAAGACGCGCTGGAGCTGCTGCCGGTCGGGCGCGCGCTCAATGACGCGGTGCTGCTCGCGCCGAGCGTCGCCGGAACCGGCCCCAGCGGCAACATCATGATGGCCGGGGCGCTGTCGTTCGAAAGCCAGTACCTGATCAACGGCGTCATCATCAACGAAAACCTCCGCGGGCAGGCGCTGAACCTGTTCATCGAGGACGCGATCCAGGAGACGAAGGTCTCGACGGGTTCCATCTCCGCCGAGTACGGCCGCTTCGGCGGCGGCGTCGTGAACATGATCACCAAGTCGGGAGGAAACAATGTCCGCGGATCCTTCCGCACGACGTTCAACAACGACGCGTGGCGGTCACTGACGCCGTATCCGACGGATCAGACCGTCGACAAGATCACGCCGGTGTATGAAGGCACGCTGGGCGGACCGATCCGGCGGGACCGGATCTGGTTCTTCGGCGCGGGGCGGTTCACCAAGCCGGAAGAGCACCGGACGCTCGCCGTCACCGGCCTGCCGTACGCGACGAGCACGGACGACAACGTGAAGGTGGGATACACGAAGAGGACGACCGCGGTCACGAACAACCGGTTCGGGACGATCATGGATCTCGCGAGCCTCTACGACAATTCTACGGATCAGCATCTCTACACCGGGAACTACACGAGCGTCGTGACCAACAACCTCTTCTTCGAAGGCCAGTACTCCAAGAAGATCTCGGCAACGATGGACACGGGCTCGCGGTACACCGACCTCGTGAAAGGGACGCCGATCTCGGATCGTCAGAAGCTGATCGGCACCGACAATCCGCGGTTCAACTCGCCGACGTTCTGCGCGGTCTGCGGCGGCGGGTGGCTCGAGCACCGCGACAACTGGGATTGGTTCCTGAAGGCCACGTACTTCCTCTCTTCGAAGAAGCTGGGCTCGCACAACCTCGTGGCGGGGTTCGACAACTTCAAGGAATGGCGCAAGAACGACAACTGGCAGTCCGGCAGCCAGTACAACATCTCGGCCTCGTCGACGATCCTCGACGGCGCCAACATCTATCCGGTGTTCAAGAACGACAACACCACGTTCATCAATTGGCTGCCGATCCTCCAGCGCAGCGTCGGCAACGACATCCGGACCTATTCGACGTACGCGAACGACACGTGGCGGCACGGCACTCACTTGTCCTTCAACATCGGCGTGCGGTTCGACATGAATCGATCGAAGGATCAGAGCGGCACGTCGGTCGTGCGCGACTCGCAATGGAGCCCGCGTCTGGGCGCGACCTGGGACGTCAACGGCAACGGGCGATGGATCGTGAACGCCGGGTTCGCCCGGTACGTCGCCGGCATCAGCACGGCGCTGGTCGATGCGGGATCCGCCGGAGGCCGGCAGGCGAGCTATAGCTGGTTCTATCAGGGACCGGGCGTCAACACCGGGTCGGGCCCGTACCTGACCGCCGCGCAGGCGCTCCCGATTCTGTGGGACTGGTTCTTCGCCAACGGCGGGAACGACCGCGCGACGCGGACCACGCCGAATATTCCCGGCTTGAGCACGAAGGTCCGCGGCGACGTGACGTCGCCGAGCGTCGTCGAAACGACCGCGGGAATCGCGCGCCAGTCGGGCCGGGCGGAGTGGCGCCTCGACTACGTTCATCGCAAGGCCGCCGACATGTACGGCGACTTTCTCGACCTCTCGACGGGCCGTGTCACCGACCCGAACGGGCGTCCGTTCGACCTGACGCTCGTCAGCAACACGTCGAAGGCGCGGCGCCGGTACGACGCCCTGATCGCCGACGCGCGCGTTCGCCTGTCGGCCCTCCAGGCCGGCGGCAACTACACGCTGTCGCGGACGTGGGGTAATTTCAACGGCGAGAACGTCGGCAGCGGCCCCATCCGGGCGACGTTCGACACGTTCCCCGAGTACCGGGAGGAGCGCTGGAATTACCCGATGGGATACAACCCGGGCGACCAGCGCCACAAGATGCGCGCGTGGCTGAATTACGGCATCCCCGTCCCGCCGGCGATCGGCCGCGTCGACGTCGGCGTGATCCAGCGCGCGGACTCCGGCGTCGCCGTCGACGTCAACGGCTCGATCGACCCGCGCGCGTTCGTGACCAACCCGGGCTACGTGACGCCGATTCAGAGCGTCGCCTATTACTTCACGCCGCGCGGGTCGTTCCGCTGGGACAGCGTGTGGAGCACCGACGTCGCGATCACCTGGGGAAAGAAGCTTCCACGGCTCGGGAGCAGCGAGCTCTTCTTCCGCGGCGTGACGACGAACGTGTTCAACAGCGCCGCGAAGGTGCGCGGCGACATCGGGATCAACACCCGCATCAACAACACCCAGTTCCAGGCGTTCAACCCCTTCACGACGACGCCGGTGCAGGGGACCCACTGGGATTTCAGTCCGACCTTCGGCCAGCCGCAGGCGTTCGACGACTACCAGCCGCCGCGCGTCTTCAGCTTCTCCACGGGCCTCCGCTTCTGAACTGCCCGATGAGAGGCAGCCGGTGGGACGAGGACCTTCCGCTGCTCGCCGCCGCCCGCCGCGAGCTTGCCGCGCTTCGCTAGCGCGCCATTGTGCCGCCAGCAACCGTAACGGCGCCCGCCCCGTGTAAATGAGCGCGATCTCGAACGGTGAATTGTATCGGTGCGCCGACTTCTGCTGGAGGTCGGCGATCACTCGCATCGCGCCGCGCCGGTCGCCGGACACGGCAAACAGATGACCGATGTCGGCCGCCACCACCACGTTGCGTTCGAGGAGCCCTGACGCCCTGCGCATTTCTGTCAGCGCGTCGCCGTACTTGCGCTGGTGCTCGTATGTCAGGCCGCGATACCAGTACGCGAGGCCATAATTCGGGTCCAGCTCGATGGTTTTCGCCAGCTGCGCCAGCGCCTCGTCGTCGTGGCGCGCAAAGAAGAAATGCCAGCCGAGGTGCGTGTTGATGATCGGGCTGAGCTGATCGAGCTCCAGAGCCCGCCGGCTCTCGGCGAGCGATTCATCGAACCGGCCGCTCGCGACCAGGAAATGCG
>QHWR01000257.1:0-482 GCA_003223835.1 Acidobacteriota bacterium
CTCTACACGCGGTGGGGCGACTGGTTCGGGTGGCTGGCGCTCGGCGTCGCGGCCGTGCTGCTGATGTGGGCCGCCGTCGTGGGGTGAGCCCGGCTGCCCGCGGTTGACGCCTTCCCTCATGTGAAGCGCTGGATGGCTTTCAACGCCGTGGGCGTGATCGGGGTCGTCGTGCAGCTCGCCGTCATCGGCGCGCTGGTGCGATGGGCGGGCCTGCCCTACCTGATCGCGACCGCCGCGGGCGTCGAGGCCGCAATCCTGCACAACTTCGTGTGGCACGAACGGTGGACGTGGCGGGATCGTCCGGCGGCGGTGGTCGCGGCGCGCCTCGAACGGCTCCGGCGTTTTCACCTCGTGAACGGCGTCATTTCGATGATCGGCAACCTCGCCATCATGACGCTTTTGTATGGCCTCTGCGGACTGCCCGTCATCATCTCGAATCTGCTGGCAATCGGCGCGTGTTCGCTGCTGAACTTCGCGCTGAG
>QHWR01000257.1:499-9843 GCA_003223835.1 Acidobacteriota bacterium
TCAGGACTTCTCACGCCGGTCTTCCGTATCGTGATCGCGTGGAACCTCCTCGCCCGTCGGAGCTGCTGCACCTTCGTCCCTCGAACCGCGCGGGACTCGCCGCGTTCGCCGCGGGCGCCGCGATCACAACCGCCGGCGTGTGGCTCGCGTCACGCGCCGGCCTGGTGTCGTGGACGGCCGGCCAGCTCGCGCTGGCGATCGCGTTCCTCCAGTGGTTCGCGCTGCTGCACGAATGCGGGCACGGAACACTGTTCCGCACGCGCCGCCTGAACACGCTCGCCGGCCATGTCGCGGCGGCGTTCGCCATGATGCCGTACGCGTCGTGGACGTCCGTCCACCGGCGCCATCACCGCTGGACCGGATGGCAGGACGTCGATCCGACGGCCGTGCAGCTCGCGCCGCGGCCGCGCGGACGCCTCGAGCGGGCGCTCGTCAACGCCTGCTGGAGGTGCTGGGTTCCACTCTTCGCCGTGGCCTACCGCGCCGGCAACTACTGGCACCTGCCGCGTCTCTGGCGCATGTTTCCGCGCCGCGACGAGCGCGCGCGGATCGTTCGTGACGCGGCCCTGCTCGCGGCGCTCTACCTCTTTGTCGTGCTCGCGGCCGGACCGTTGGCGCTCCTCCGCGCGATCGGTCCCGCCCTGGCGCTGGCGTTCATCGCCGAGGACATGCTGCTCCTCAGCCAGCACGCGCACGTCCCGCAACACCTGAGCCACGGCGCGGTCGTCCAGCCGTTTGCCGCGATGGAGCAGGAGGCGTTCACGCGATCGCTGCGCCTGCCGGCATGGCTCTCCACGCTGCTGCTCCACTTCGATTCGCACGAGCTGCACCACATGTATCCGTTCGTGCCGGGCTACCACCTCGGGCGCGTGCGGTACGAACCGGCGCACGAGGTGGATTGGTGGACGTGGATGCGCGCGTCACGGCGCGTCGCCGGCGAGGTGCTGCTGTTTCAGAACCGCGCCGAAACGGGATGGGAAGTCTGACCATGAACGGACTCGCGTGCGCGGGGTTCCTGCTCGTCGCGTTCGTGCTCGCGGGATTCGCGCAGACGGCGTGGTTCGCGTCGCCGCTGTCGCGGCGCTTCGCGCGGCCGCTCGACGGCGGCCTGACGGTGCGCGGTCGCCGCCTGCTCGGCGACAACAAGACGCTGCGCGGGTTCCTCGTGATGGTCCCGGCCACGGCGGCGTCGTTCGCGTTCGTCTCCAGCGCGCGCGGATGTCCCGCGTGCGCCGGCCTCTGGCCGCTGAGCCCCGGCGAATACGCGGTCCTCGGCGCCTGGGCCGCGTTCGGCTTCATGCTCGGCGAGCTGCCGAACTCGTTCGTCAAGCGACAGCTCGACATCGGGCCGGGAGACGCCGCGGGCGGCGGCGGCAGCGCACGGCTCCTGCAGTTGGCGATCGATCGGCTCGACTCGGGCATCGGGATGATGACCGCGATCGCCGTCGCCGTGCCGACGCCGCCGCTGACGTGGCTGCTCGTGCTCACCATCGGTCCGGCGTTTCACTGGGGATTCAGCGCGCTGATGTTCCACCTGGGGATCAAACCGAGGGCTGCGTGAGGATCACGATGAGCGACCATCCACTCGCCGAACGCTGGATCGTTCCGTTGCCGCTCGCCGACACCGTCGACGGAACGGGCGGCAAAGCCACGAACCTCGCGCGACTGCAGCGGCTCGGCGTCCCCGTGCCTCGCGGGTTCGCGATCGCCGCGCCGGTGCTCCAGCACGTTCTCGACGCGACGGGGCTCGCGCACGCGCCGGCGGCGTCGCTGCCGCTCCTCGTCGATCGCGCGGCGATCCCCGACGAGATCTGGGGTCCGGTGCTCCGGGCGTGGCGCGCGCTGGGCGTCTCCTGCGCCATCGTGCGCAGCTCGGCGCTCGGGGAGGATTCGGCGTCGGCGTCGTTTGCCGGCCAGCTCGACTCGATCGCGGACGTGACCAGCGAGGACGGACTCGCGCGCGCGCTGCGGCGATGCTGGGCGTCGCGCTGGTCGGCGCGCGTCCTCGCGTACGAACGGCTCCGGCAGCGCCCCCTCGCCGGAATGGGAGTGATCGTCCAGGAGCAGATCCGGGCGTCGCTGTCCGGCGTGATGTTCACGGCGTCACCCGGAGACGACGCGTCGATCGTCGTCGAGTACTGCGCGGGCGCCGGCGAGGCGCTGGTGTCCGGCCGCGTGAACCCCGGCCGCGTCACGCTCGATCGCGCGAGCGGATCGATCCGTCACGCGGCCGAACCCGAGCACGGCGGCCGCCTGACGGATCCGTGCCTCCGCGATCTCGCCGGCCTCGGCCTCCGGATCGAAGCGGCGTTCGGCGCTCCTCAGGACATCGAATGGACGATCGACGAAACGAATCGCGTCTGGATCGTGCAGGCGCGCCCGATCACCGCGGCGGTTGCGGGCGCCCACGCGAAGACGGATGGCGCCTCGACGTTGTGGTCGAACGCCAACGTCAACGAGAACTTTCCCGATCCGATCTGTCCTCTGCTCTATTCCGTCGCGGCGCAGGGGTACTACCACTATTTCCGGAATCTCGGCCGCGCGTTCGGGCTCTCGCGCCGCCGGCTCGCGGCGATCGAGCGGCCGCTCCGGCAGATCATCGGCGTCCACGCGGCACGGATGTACTACAACCTGTCCAGCATCCACACGGTGCTGCGCGCGGCGCCGTTCGGCGAGCCGCTGGCGGCGGCGTTCAACCGCTTCGTGGGCGCGGATCGTCTCGCGCCGTCCGACGGCGAGGCCGCGCGATCGCGGCGCCTGGCGGCGCTCGCCGGCCAGAGCCTCGAGCTGATGCGCATCGCGGCGGCGATCGCGTGGGAGTATGCGTTCTTCTCGCGGCGGGTCGCCCGGTTCGAGCGGACCGTGGATGCGTTCGCCGCCGCGACGCGTCCCGCCGATCTCCCGCAACACACGCGCGCCGACCTGCTTCGCGATCTCCGCGCGTTCATGGACATCCGCTGCCATCGCTGGAAGGACGCGTCGCTCGCCGATGCCGCCGCGATGGTCTGTGACGCCGCGCTCGAGGCGCAGATCAAGCGCGCGCTGCCCTCGGGCGATCGGGAGGCGCTGCACAACACGCTGCTCAAGGCGCTGCCGGATCTCGTCAGCAGCAAGCCGGCGCTCGATCTGTGGCTGCTGTCGAGGCTCATTCGGAACGATCGTCATCTGTCGGCGCTGTTCGCCGCCGCGCCGCCAGACGAGGTGCTCGCCGCCCTCAGGACGCGGCCGGAGCTCGCATGGTTTCAGCGCGCGTTCGACGCGTATCTCGAGATGTGGGGATTCCGCTGCCCGGCCGAGCTGATGCTCACCGTCCCGAGCCTTCAGGAGGATCCGGCGGCGCTCATCGGGATCCTGCGCTCCTATGCGGCCAACGACGGCGAGTCCCCCTCGGCGCGGCTCGAGCGGCAGCAGGCCGAGCGCGTGACGGAGACGCGCCGGCTCTTTCGATCGTTGTCGCCCCTGCGCGCCGTCGCGGTTCGCGTGCTCCTCGCCTGGACGCAGCGCGCGATTCAGCTCCGCGAGCGCGCCCGGCTGAAACAGGCCCTGCTGTACAGCCGGCTGCGGCGCATCGCGCTCGCGATCGGCGACCTCCTTGTTTCCGACGGCCGGCTCGCGCGACGTGATGACGTGTTCATGCTCACCGCCGATGAGCTCGATGCGCTGCTGTCGGGCGCCGCGATGTTCCCGGATCTGACAGCGGACGTCGCGCGGCTGCGACGCGCAGCCGGTGCGCGGATCGGCGCGGCACCGCCGCCGGACACGTTCGTGTTACGCGAAGGCTCATTTTTCACGGCGACGGACGCGGCAACAGCGGACGACACGCGGTCCGGCGCGGTGTTGACCGGCACGAGCGCATGCGGCGGCCACGCGACCGCGCGCGCGACCGTGCTCGAGGGGATCGCCGACGCGCATCGCCTCGCGGGCGGCGACATTCTCGTCACGCGCCAGACCGATCCGGGCTGGGCCCCGGTCTTCCCCCTGATCGCAGGCCTCGTGATGGAGCGCGGCGGGATGCTGTCGCACGGCGCGATCATCGCGCGTGAATTCGGCATCCCGTCGATCGTCGGCGTGCGCGACGCAACCCGCGCCATTCCGGGCGGCGCCCTCGTCACCGTCGACGGCGACCGCGGCACGGTGCGCATCGTGGAGGAGTGCGCATGACGATGACGATCCGGCGATACGCGCGGGAGCGGCTGCGGCCGCGCCAGACGCTGCCCGCGGTGGCGCTCGTCACGGCGGCGGCGGAGACCGCGGCCGGCTGGCGCGGAGCGGCGCCGGCGGCGGCCGACGCGGCGATCGCCGCGGCCCTGATCGTCACGTTCAGGATCTGGGATGACCTGGCGGACCGCGCGATCGATGCCGTCGCGCACCCCAATCGCCTCAGCACGCGACCCGAATCGATCCGCCCCCTCGCCGGCTGGGCGGCCACGATGGGGATCGCGACCGCGGCGATCCTCCGGTGGCGGCAGGGCGCGATCGCGCTCGGCCTGCTCGCCGCGCTCACGGCCGTGCTCGCGTGCTGGTATCGGCTGCGCGCCGGTCGCTCGGCCGCAGGCGATCATCTGCGGCTGCTCAAATACCCGGTCTTCGCGGTGCTCGTCGCCGGGGCCCGCCCGACCGTGTCCGTACGCGGCGCGCTGTCGATCGTCACCGCGTACCTCGCGGTCTCGGTTTACGAGTGGTGGCACGACCCTCGATCGCCGATCGGGCCCCGCACGCGGGTCGCGGAAGCGACGCTGCTGGCCTCGGCGACGCTGTCGCTCGCACTCGTCTTTTTTTGGGGGGAGCGTGTCCGATGAACCGGGCTGTCGCGTTGTCGCTGCCGCCGGTGTTCGAGACCGTCGCGTGCTACGAGTGCGGTTCCTCTGACGCGCGTGCCTTCATCGACGCGCACGACGACCTCACCGGCAAGCCCGGGACCTTCTGCTTCGTCGCGTGCAACCGCTGTGGGTTCGTCTATCAGAACCCGCGCCTCCCGCTCGACCACATCCGGCCGTTTTATGACGATGAGTACATCGCGCATCGGAAGAACGACTGGGGAGCGCTCGCCAGGTTCGTGAACCGCGCGATGGATCGGCTGGACGCGGCGAAGGACTGGATCGTGGCGCGCTACCTCGATCTGGCGTCCGAGAGCGCGGTCCTCGACGTCGGCCGGTGGTGGGCGTCGATTTCAAGGATCTGTCCGCCCATCCGTCCCTGCGCGGCGTGGAATTCCATTGCGGGCTCGTGTACGAGGCGATGCTCGGCGACGGACGGTTCGATCTCGTCACGATGTGGCACTTCCTCGAGCACGATTACGACCCGCTGCGCAGTCTGCGGACGGCGCGTCGTGTCCTCGCGCCCGATGGCCTGCTCGTCATCGAGGTGCCGCGCCTCGACAGCGCGACGTTCCGGCTCTTCGGCGATCGCTGGCCCGGACTGCAGGCGCCGCAGCACACGGTCCTGTTCGATCGCGAGCATCTTCTGCGCTTCGTCGAACGCGCGGACCTGGAGGTCGTGGATTACCTGCCGTACGGCGCGTTCCCCGCGTACTTCTACCTCTTCACCGGCGCCGCGTTCCGCGCGCTCGGGGGGCGCGGCCTGAACTTGAAGCGCCTCATGATTCCGTACTTCCTCGGACAGCTCGCGCTCGCGCCCCTGCTGGTGTTCGAAAGGCGGCTCAACCTCGCGATGCAGACGGTCGTCTGCCGGAGACGGTCATGAATCCCGTTATCGCCGAGCCCCGGTTCCGGACCTTCTACGCCGACGAGATCGCGGGACGCGCGCCGCGTCCGGCGCGCGCGTACGCGCTGGCGTGCATCGCCGGCCTGCTGATGACCGCCGGCGCGGGTTGTCTTCTTCTGGTGGGCGCCGCAACCGGCTTCCGCGCACGGCGGCTGTACGCGGTGGTCACCGCGCGGATCGCCCGCGTGGTGCTGCGCCTCTACGGCATCCGCCTGGAGGTTCACGGACACCTCGCCGCCGGCCGGCAGGTGGTCTACATCTCGAACCACACGTCGACGCTCGACCTCTTCGTCCTCGTGGCGCTCGATCTGCCGCGCACGCGCTTCTTTCTGAGCGGGTTTCTTCGCCGCGTCCTGCCGCTCGGCGCCATCGCCTGGCTGCTCGGCACGTTCTTCACGGTGCCGCAGACGAGGCCGTCGGAGCGCCGCCGGATATTCGCGCGCGCGGATCGGATCCTCCGGCGGACCCGCGAATCGGTCTATCTCAGCCCCGAGGGAGGACGCATCACGACGGGACGCATCGGACATTTCAACAAGGGCGCGTTTCACCTCGCCACGAGCCTTCGTGCGCCGATCGTCCCGCTGTTCATCCGGATTCCGCCGCACGTCGATCCCCGCCGCGGCCTCGATGCACGGCCGGGCGCGGTCGCGGTCCACGTGTTGCCCGAGATCGACACGCGCGACTGGCGCCTCGACGACCTGACCGAGAACACGGCGCGCGTCCGCAACCTGTACGTCCAACTCCAGGAGGCGTTCACATGCGCGTGACGACTCGTCCACGGCCGGCACGATCGTTCCTCGAGCTGCTCGAACGCCGCGCACGCGAGGCGCCGGACGCGATCGCGTACACGTTCCTCGAAGAAGGCGAAACGGATGGGGCGCGTCTGACGTGGGGCGATCTCGAGCGCCGCACGCGATCGATGGCGTCGGCCATCGCGGGTCATGCGCGGCCGGGCGCGCGCGCGCTGATCGTCTGTCCGCCAGGGCTGGATTTCATTCCGGCGTTCTTCGGATGCCTGACCGCCGGCGTCATCGCCGTTCCGAGCTATCCCCCCAGGGCCGGACGCCACGGCGAGGCCCAGGCGGATCGCACGATCGATCGCCTGCGTGGCATCGTGAAGGACGCGGCGCCGGCCGTCATCATCGCTTCTCCTCCCCTCGTCCATCGTTCGCCTGCGATGGCAGCCGCGATGCCGGAGCTGGCCGGCGCGGCCTGGCTCTCCACGGAGGCGGCCGGGGACGGCACGCGTCCCCTTCCCGAGGTCGCCTCGTCGGCGATCGCGCTGCTGCAATACACGTCCGGATCCACGTCCGCGCCGCGCGGCGTGATGGTGACGC
Source organism: Acidobacteriota bacterium (assembly GCA_003223835.1). Classification (GTDB taxonomy): domain Bacteria; phylum Acidobacteriota; class Vicinamibacteria; order Vicinamibacterales; family 2-12-FULL-66-21; genus Gp6-AA38. The sequence continues at coordinate 7,561 of QHWR01000257.1, forward strand.
ACGCCAACCTGCTGCACAATCTTGGCTACGCGCACGCGCTCGCGCGCCATCGTCGCGGAAGCGCCTCGATCTCCTGGCTGCCCGTGAACCACGACATGGGCCTGATCCAGGGCGTCCTGCAGCCGGCGTTCAGCGGTTTCCCCGCGTGGCTGATGTCGCCCGCCGCGTTTCTGCAGCGGCCCGCGCGATGGCTGCAGGCGATCTCGCGCGTGGGGGCCACGGTCAGCGGGGCGCCCAACTTCGCCTACGACTTGTGCGTCCGCCGAGTATCGGAGGAGGAACAGCGCGCGCTCGATCTGCGGTCATGGCGGGTCGCGTTCAACGGCGCGGAGCCGATCCGGCCGTCGACGCTCGACGCGTTCTGCCGGCGATTCGCGCCGAATGGATTCAAGGCGACGGCGTTTCGCTCCGCATACGGGCTCGCGGAGGCGACGCTCCTCGTCTCGACCGGCCGCGGCCCGAGCGTCGCGTGCGGCCACGCGTCGCACGGCGTGCGCGTGGAGATCGTGGATCCGGTCACGCGACGCCGCGCGGGACCAGGGCAGGTCGGAGAGATCTGGGTCGCAGGACCGAGCGTCGCCGCCGGGTACTGGAATCGTCGCGACGACAACGCCGCGGTGTTCGGCGCACGAATTGCCGGTTCGAACGACGGCCCGTTCCTGCGAACCGGCGATCTGGGCACGCTCGGCCACGATGGCCTGCACGTGAACGGCCGCATCAAGGATGTCCTGATCGTCCGCGGGGTGAAGCACTATCCGCAGGACATCGAGGCGACCGTCGAAGCCTCGTCTTCGCTGGTCCGGGCAGGCTGCTGCGCGGCGTTCGCGTTGACCTCCGGCGATGAAGAACAGCTTGCGCTCGCGGTCGAGGTCGACCCGGATCGGAACGCGCTCGAGCTGATCGGCCGCATTCGACAGGCGGTCGCCGAGGCGCACGGCCTTCAGGTCCACTCGATCGCGCTGCTCGGTGCCGGGGCGCTCCCCAAGACGACGAGCGGGAAGCTGCAGCGGTTCGCGTGCCGCGAGGGTCTGATGACCGGGCGTCTGCCGGCGATCGTACAGTGGTCGGATGCCGCGCCGCGCGCCAGCGCGCTGGCTGAGGCGTCATGACGAGCCTGGCCGCGCTCGACGCCGATCGCTTGCACGATCTCGTGACCGCATCGGTTGCGGCGCACGTGAAGCTTGGACCGCATGAGATCGATCCGGATCGGCCGCTCTCGCGGCTCGGGCTGGATTCCCTGCGCTGCATCGAGCTTGGCCTGTCGATCGAGCGCGCGGTCGGGCGGCCCGTCCCGACCGATCTCGTCACCGAGTACGCGACGCTCCGGTCGGTCTGCGCGGCGCTGGGCAGGCACGAGGAAGACGGAAGACGGAAGACAGAAGACGGAAGCGAACTCGCGCTGATGCGCGCGGATGCGATCCTGCCGCCCGACATCCGCCCGCGCCGGCGCGCGCGCGCCGCCAGCGTGCGATCTGCACGGTGCATTCTGCTGACGGGCGCCACGGGTTTCGTCGGGCGATCGATCCTCCGCACGCTCCTTCGGCGGACCGACGCCATCGTCATCTGCCTCGTCCGGTCCACGACTGAGCCCGCCGCTGAAAGAGTGGCGCGGCTGCTGCCGCGGTCCGATCGGGTGGGCTCGCGCGTCGAGGCTCTGGAGGGCGACCTTTGCGAGCCGTCGCTGGGGCTGTCGGACTCCGACCGGTGGCGGCTCGCGAACCGGATCGACGCCGTATGCCACGCGGGGGCCGCGGTCAACTGGGCCGCGCCGTACGCCGCCCTGCGGACGGTGAACACGATCGCCACTCGCGAGCTGCTGCGCCTCGCGTCGACGGCCGGGGCCTTGTTCCAGTTCGTCTCGAGCCTGAGCGTGTGCTACTCGACGCGCGGTCCACGCCGCGGCGACGAACGATTCGATCCGCTTCCATACCTCGAGGGCCTCCACTTCGGCTATGCGCAGAGCAAGGCGGTCGCCGAAGCGCTCGTGCGCCAGGCGCGCGAACGCGGGCTGCGCGCGGAAATCCATCGGCCCGCTCGCGAGGCTGATCGCGGGGTGCGTGCGGATGCGGACGGCGCCGGACCTCGACTGGCGCCTGGACTGCGTCCCGGTGGATTTTCTGGCGGAGGCGTTGCTGCGGCTCTCCGGCCGGCGCGCGTTCGTCTCCCACCTCGCGCACCCGCACCCGCGGCACTGGCGCGAATGCGTGCTGTGGATGCGCGTCTACGGGTATCCGATCGAGCTGGCGCCTTACGCCGAATGGAGCCGGCAGCTGGAGCGTGAAT
>QHWR01000140.1:0-15980 GCA_003223835.1 Acidobacteriota bacterium
ACCGCGAGTACGTGTAGGAGCCGATGACGGAGTACCCGTGCGTGAACCGCTTCTCGATCTTCACCTGCGCCGAGTTGTAGAGGCTGGTCCCGTCGCTGGCGGACGTCGGCACGTTGTTGAACTGCGGGAACGGCCGCAGGAGCTGCGAGCGCGCGACCGTCGCGGCGTTGAATCCGGTCGGCAGGAGGCCGAAGAACGGATTCGGCACGAGCTGCGCGAGGAAGTCGAGGTTCGCCTGATCGCGGAACGGACTCGTCGACAAGTACAGCGCCGGGATCGGGTTCAGCTCTGCATCGGCGGTCAGGTGGTAGCCGTGGCTGCCGCCGTAGCCGATCTCGAGGAGCCACTTGCCCGGCAGCTCCCGCTGCACTTCGATCAGGTAGCGCATGTTCTGCGCGTTCTGAATGTTGAGCGGCAGGAAGCGCGAGAGGCTCTGGCCCAGGAATGTGTTCGGTCCGAGCGTGTTGCCGACCGGCTGCAGCACGCCGCTCGGGAACGGGTTGTTCAGCGTGCCGACGAACGTCAGCCCGCGATCCTGGCTCGCGGTCAGCGGCGTCGACTGCGAGAACCCGGTCTGCACGTTGCCCGAGATGATGAACGGGACGGTGTAGATGCCCCATCCGCCGCGCATGACCGTCTTCTCGGACAACTTGTACGCGAAGCCGGCGCGCGGCTCGATGTTGTTCTTGTCGGGGTTCCAGAACCCCGGATGCTGATCGGATGCGAACTGGAGTCCGCCGCGCACCTTGAACGCCGACGGCGCGACCTGCAGGATGGGATTGGCCGCGTACGCCGCCTCGGCCGCGTTCGTGATCGACAGCATCGCGGTGGGATCGAATCCGCGGACGTTCCGGTTCTCCGTGTCCGTCGTCGCGCCTTCGTACTCATAGCGGACGCCGAGGTTGATGGTGAGCCGCTCCGAGGCCTTCCAGTCGTCCTGCGCGAACAGGCCGTGGTACCACGTGTTGTTCAGGCGCGTCGCGTTGATCTCGATCGAGCCGCCGGTCGGATACCCGAGCAGGAAGCTGGCGACGTCCTGCCAGTTCTGGCTGCCCGAGTTGTCCTGCTGCCGCGTAAACGCGCCGCTCCTGGTGCCTTGGTACTCGCCGGCCATCCGCCCCGCATTCGCGCCGAACTCGTGGTACAGGCGTACGTCATAGCCGGCCCGCAGTGAGTGGGCGCCCATCAGCCGCGTGTAGGTCGGCTGGAACGAGTAGATCGTGTGCGTCGTGTTCCCGGCGAGGTTATCGCCGATGTCGCTCAGCGTGTCGAAGTTGAACAGCGGGAAATATCGCGCGCCGCCGAAGAGCGCCGTCACGCCGGACGAGAAACCGAGCGTCGCGGGATCGAAATTGCCTTCGTGCTGCCGTACGTTCGGCTCCTGGAACCGCTGCCAGCCGGCTCGGATATCCCACAACGAGCGGTTGCTCTGCGTCCACGTGTGGTCGTAGGTGACGCCGTCGTTCTTGCGGAACAGGTAGTTGCCGGTCGGGATGATCCCGTTGACCTCGCCGAAGACGGCGTTGCGCGCCTCGCGGCGATCGTTGCGGGTGTAGCGCACGAACGCCCGCTGCCTGGCGCTGATGTTGTGATCGACGCGGGTCGAGATCGAGTAGAAGTCGTCGCTGCGGGGATTGCTGTAGAAGAAATTGTTCAAGCCGCTCTGATCCGCCGGCTGGTTGGGCAGCGGATAGTAGCTCAGGACCTTCTGCGCGATCGGATTGAGCCGGTTGGTCGGGATGTTGTTGCCCGCAAACGGCTGCCGCACCACACGGGCGCCGACGGTCTGCGCGGTCAGCGGATCGTAGATTTGGATTCCCTGCGCGAGCAGTGCCGAGAAGTCGCCGTTCCGCATGGCTTCCGTCGGCACGGTCTGCGGCAGCGGCTCCGGGAATTTGTCGTACAGCCACTCCGCGGCGCCGAACCAGAACGTGCGATCGTGACCGTCGTACAGTCCGGGGATGACGACCGGCCCGCCGACCGTGAAGCCCGGCCGCTTGTACGCGACCTGCGACTTCGCCGTCCCGTTCTTCTTCACGAAGAAATCGGATTCCGCGAGCTTGTCGGAGCGGTAGTAGGTGTACGCGGAGCCGGCCAGCCGGTTCGTGCCCCCCTTCAACGTCACGTTGACGGTCGCGCCCGTGGTGTGGCCGTTCGCCGCGTCGAAGCTCGAGGTCTCGACCTTGAACTCCTGCACGGCCCCGGCCGGGGGGACGAACGCGACGCGCCGTCCGTTCGCCATGTTCGGCGATCCGTCCAGCGTGAACTCATTGCCGCCCGTGGAGCCTTCCGCCGTGATGCTCGACGTGCCGGCGTTGTCGAACGGCCGCGAGAACTTGAGGTCGCCCGTGAACGCGACGCCCGGCACGAGCCGCGCGAGCACGAACGGGTTGCCGTCCGAGAGCGGCATCATCTGGATCCGCTTCTCGTCGATCACCTGCCCGGTCGATGCGGTCATCGTCTCGAGCAGCGGGGATTCGGCGGTGACGGAGACCGTCTCGGCCATCTGGCCGATGTCGAGCACGAGCGGCAGCGACAGCCTGTCGGCGACGCGCACCTCGATCCCCTGGCGTACCAGCTTCTTGAATCCCGACAGCTCGGCGGACACCGTATAGGTGCCGGGATTCAGAAACAGGATCGCGAAGTCCCCTTCGGTGTTCGTCGTCGTCGAGGACATCACGTTCGTGGCGACGTTGGTTGCCGCGATCGTGACGCCGGGCAATCGGGCGCCGGACGTGTCGTTCACCGTGCCCGTGATCGCGCCGCGCGGGTCCTGCGCGCGTGCGACGCCGGGCACCAGGAAGAGCACAAGGAGCAACAGCCACACAGTTCGAACCGGGTTCATAGCCTCTTCTCCCTCCACCAGCAGCGGCCTGTCACCGGGCGACATTTGGGCAGTAATAACGGACGGCGGCCTATCCTACATTGCCGCGGGGCGTGCCGCACAAGAGACCATACTTTAACGCTAAAGTAAACGTGAAATTTTGACTTTGGCCGGGAAGTGTGAAATAGTGCCGCGGCTTGGGATGTTCGATCTGCACCGGAAAGTCGCGGTCGTCACCGGCGCCGGATCCGGCATCGGCGCGGCCATCTCGAGGCTGTTCGCCCGGGCCGGCGCCCGCATCGTCGCGGTCGACCTCGACCATGGCGCGGCGCAGGCGATCGTTCGCGAGATTCAGCGGGACGGCGGCGAGGGGTCGGCCCACCGCTGCGATGTGTCGACGCCGGCCGAGGTCGAACGGGTGTTCCAGGAGATCGCACGCGCCAGTCCGCGCCTCGATATCCTCGTCAACAACGCGGGCATCTCGCACGTAGGCACGATCGAGCAGACGCCGCCCGCCGAGCTGGACCGCGTCTACGAGGTGAACGTGCGCGGCGTCTATCTGTGCGCCCGCGCGGTGATCCCCGTCATGCTCGGGCAAGGAGGCGGCGTCATCGTCAACATGGCGTCGATCGCGTCGCTCATCGGCCTGGTCGATCGATTCGCGTACTCGATGAGCAAGGGCGCCGTCCTGACGATGACGCGGTCGATCGCGATCGACTACGTGAAGCGCGGCATCCGCTGCAACTGCATCTGCCCCGCGCGCGTGCACACGCCGTTCGTGGACGGCTACCTCGCGAAGCACTACCCGGGGCGCGAAGCGGAGATGATGCGGACGTTGTCGGAGTATCAGCCGATCGGCCGGATGGGGACCCCCGAAGAAGTGGCGTACCTCGCGTTGTATCTCTGTTCCGACGAGGCGTCGTTCGTCACGGGACAGGCGTATCCGATCGACGGCGGGGTCCTCGTCGCATGAAGCTCGTGCGATTCGGCGCGGCCGGCCACGAGCATCCCGGCGTGCAGCTCGACGACGGCACGCGGGTGGACGCGTCGGAGCTGGTGAAGGAGTACGACGAGAGCTTCTTCGGCGGCGACGGCCTTCGCGCGCTGGCGGACTGGGTACGGCGCCGCGGCGCCGCGGCGCCGAAAGTCGCGGAGACCGAACGGCTCGGTCCTCCGCTCGCGCGGCCGAGCAAGATTGTGTGCATCGGCCTCAACTTCCGGGATCATGCGGCGGAGACCGGCGCCGAGATTCCGCGCGAGCCCGTGATCTTTTTCAAGTCGTCGACGGCGCTCGCGGGTCCCAACGACGCGGTGATGATCCCGCGCGGCGGCACGAAGCTCGATTGGGAAGTCGAACTGGCGGTGGTGATCGGACGGCGCGCGTCGTACGTCGAGCCCGGGAAGGCGGCGGAGCACGTCGCGGGCTACGCGCTGCACAACGATTATTCGGAACGCAGCTTCCAGCTCGAACGCGGCGGCCAGTGGGTGAAGGGCAAGAGCGCGGATACGTTCGCGCCGATCGGTCCGTTTCTCGCGACGCGCGACGAGCTGCCCAACGCCCAGGCGCTCGGCATGTGGCTGACCGTGAATGGCTCGATGCGGCAGCAGAGCACGACGGCGAATATGATCTTCGATGTCTCCGCGCTCGTGAGCTACCTGAGCCAGTTCATGACGCTGTTGCCCGGCGACGTCATCAGCACGGGCACGCCCGCCGGCGTCGCGCTCGGGATGCGGCCGGCGCCGGTGTACCTGCAGCCGGGCGACGAGGTCGAGCTGGGGATCGACGGGCTCGGCCGATCGCGGCAGAAAGTGGTGGCGTACTCATGACCCGGTCGGTGCTCACGGTAGATCTGAAAGACGACCCCGCGGTCATCGCCGCGTACAAAGAGCACCACCGCCGTGTGTGGCCGGAAGTCCTGAGCAGCCTGCGCGCCGTCGGGATCCGGCACATGGACATTTACATCCTGGAGCGGCGGCTCGTGATGATCGCCGAAACGTCGGACGGCCTCGACATCCGCCGCTGCTTCGCCGCGCACGTCAGCTCGCATCCGCGCGTGGCGGAGTGGGAAACGTTGATGAAATCCATGCAGGAGCCGCCGCCCGGCAGCGAATCGGGCGAGTGGTGGGCGGCGATGGAGCCGCTCTTCCAGCTCGACGGGGCGCAGGACGCGTCGACGGCGGCCAACACGCGGGACCGCCGCCGGACGCGCTAACGGACGGATCGACGCGCGCAACGGACCGTCAGCGTCGGCTCTCTCTCGACGTCACACGAGCGCTCAATGAACGGTCATCCTCTCCGAATCGATTCGCACCAGCACTTCTGGCGCTACGACGCGCGCGAGTACGGCTGGATCGACGAGACGATGCCGCCGCTCCGCCGCGATTTCCTCCCCGGCGAGTTGAAGCGCGAGATGGATGCGGCCGGCATCGACGCGAGCGTCGCCGTCCAGGCGCGATCGACGCTCGAGGAAACCCGCTGGCTGCTCGCGCTGGCAGACGCGCACCCGTTCATCGCCGGCGTTGTCGGCTGGGTGGATCTGCAGTCGCCCGGCGTCGAGGCGGAGCTGGAACGCATGGCGGGGCACCCGCGCCTCGTCGGCGTCCGCCACATCGTGCAGGCGGAGCCGGACGATTTTCTGTCGCGTCCGGCGTTCCGTCGCGGCGTCGCGGCGCTCTCGCGGTTCGATCTCGCGTACGACATCCTCGTGTACGCACGTCAGCTTCATGCCGCCGCCGATTTCGTCGCCGCGTTTCCGCGCCAGCGGTTCGTGCTCGATCACCTGGGCAAACCGGACATCCGCGGCGACGGATTCGCGTCGTGGAAGAACGAGTTCACGGCGCTCGCCAGATTCCCGAACGTTTGCTGTAAGCTGTCGGGTCTCGTCACCGAGGCGCGGTGGGATTCGTGGACGCCGTCCCAGCTCCGGCCCTACATCGACTCCGCATTGGAGTGTTACGGCCCGGAGCGGTTGATGATCGGGTCGGATTGGCCGGTGTGCACGGTGGCGGGGAGCTACCAGCGGACGATGGGTGTGGTGATCGACGCGGTGGGCGCGCTGTCGGCGGTCGAACGTGCCGAGATTCTCGGAGGCGCCGCGCAGCGGTTCTGGAATCTGAGTGTCACGGAGCGTGCGACCTGACGGTCGCCTGTCACGAGCAGCCCTGAAAGGGCTGCGCTACGGCTGTCTGTTCGTAGCGCAGGCCTTCAGGCCTGCTCGTGCCGGCAGCATTCGTAGCGCAGGCCTTCAGGCCTGCTCGTGCCGGCAGTATTCGTAGCGCAGGCCTTCAGGCCTGCTCGTCTCTTCCGGAGCGGACGATGAACAATCGTTGGATTCGACAAACCGCGATGGGCGCCCTGCTGCTGGCGGCCGCCGCGTGCGGGCAGAAGGGCGCGTCCTCGGGGACGACGATCGCGGTCATCCCGAAGGGCACCTCGCACATGTACTGGCAGAGCATCCACGCGGGCGCGAATCAGGCCGCGAAGGAGCTGGGGGTCGAGGTGATCTGGCGCGGGCCGATCAGAGAGGACGACCGCGACTCGCAGGTGTCGGAGGTCGAAGGCTTCGTCAGCCGCGGCGTCTCCGGGATCGTGCTCGCGCCGCTCGACGAGGCCGCGCTCGTGGCGCCGGTCGCCGACGCGAAGTCGCACAACATCCCCGTCGTGATCATCGACTCTGGACTGAAGGGCGGCGAGTACGTGAGCTTCATCGCCACCGACAACCTGAAAGGGGGGCAGCTGGCCGGCGAACGGCTCGCCGAGGTAATGCACGACACGGGCAAGGCCATCCTGCTGCGGTACGCCGAAGGCAGCGACAGCACGACGAGGCGCGAGCAGGGATTCCTCGATGCGTTGAAGAAACATCCCGGCATCCAGATCGTCAGCTCGAACCAGTACGCGGGCACGGACGTCGAGGGCGCGTACAAGAAAGCGGAGGCGCTGCTGAGCGTCTACAAGAAGCCCGACGGATCGCTCGACGTCAACGGCATCTTCTGCGCGAACGAATCGAGCACGTTCGCGATGCTGCGCGTCCTGCAGGACAACGGCTGGGTGGGCAAGGTGCATTTCGTCGGCTTCGACTCGTCGCCGAATCTCGTGAAAGGGCTGCGCGACGGCGGCCTCGACGGCCTCGTCATCCAGGACCCGGTTCGCATGGGATACCTCGGCGTGAAGACGATGGTCGACCACCTGAAAGGCCGGCCGATCGAGAAGTGGATCGACACCGGCGTCCACATCGCGACGCGCGACAACATGGATCAGCCCGACATCAAGGCGCTGCTCGAACCCGACCTCTCGAAGTGACTGAACAACTGAACCCCGCCTCCGCCCGTATGACATCGCCGCCGGGCTCCGGCGAGGTCTCGCCGAAGCCGCGAAGCGGTGAAGGCGGACGGTTCGAGATGCGGGGCATCCGCAGGGCGTTCGGCGCCACGGTGGCGCTCGACGGCGTCGATCTGTCGGTCGCTCCGGGAGAGATCTGCGCGCTCATCGGCGAGAACGGCGCGGGCAAGAGCACCCTGGTGAGCATCCTCGCGGGCGCGCTCGCGCCCGACGCGGGAACGATGACGATCGACGGCGCGCCGTACGTCCCGAGGAGTCCGCTCGACGCGCGCCGGGCCGGCGTCGCGATGATTTATCAGGAGCTGTCGCTCGCGCCGCACCTCTCGGTGATGGAGAACATCCTCCTCGGCGTCGAGCCGATGCGCTACGGCCTCGTGGACTGGCCGCGGATGCGCGAGCAGGCCGCGCGAGCGCTCGCGGAGCTCGGGCACCGCGACATCTCGCCCGACGCGCAGGTCGGCCTGCTGTCACTCGCCACGCAGCAGCTCGTCGAAATCGCCCGCGCGCTGGCGGTCGGCTGCCGCGTGCTCGTCCTCGACGAGCCAACCAGCAGCCTCGGACGAGACGATGTACGGCGGTTGTTCGCGCTGCTCGCGCGCCTCAAGGCGCAGGGACACGCGATCGTGTACATCTCGCACTTCATCGAAGAGGTGAAAGAGGTGGCCGATCGCTTCGTCGTCTTGCGGGATGGACGCAACGTCGGCGGCGCCGCGACCGCGGGCGCGTCGCACGACGAGATCGTGCGGCTGATGGTCGGCGGCTCGGGCGACGAGCTGTTTCACCGATCCGCGCGAACGCCCGGCGACGCGATTCTCACCGTCACCGGCTTCGAGCCGGGAGGCGCGTCGTTCGAGCTGCGCCGCGGCGAAGTGTTCGGCATCGCGGGCCTCGTGGGCTCCGGGCGCACGCGGCTCCTGCGCGCGCTGTTCGGCCTCGCGCCCGTGCAATCGGGTCAGGTCCGGGTCGGCGTCTATTCCGGTGGCGCCGATCCGCACACGCGCTGGCAGCAGGGCATGGGCATGCTCAGCGAGGATCGAAAGGCCGAAGGGCTCGCGCTCGCCCTGAGCGTCGCCGACAACCTGACGATCACGCGCCTGGCGCCGCTCGGCGCCGCAGGCCTGGTGTGGCCGGAGCGCCAGCGCGACGCGGCGAAGAAGTGGGTGGAGCGGCTCGGCGTCCGTTGTGCGGACGTGCGGCAGCCCGCCGCCGAACTGTCGGGGGGAAATCAGCAGAAGGTGGCGCTCGCGCGGCTGCTGCACCACGACGTGGACGTCCTCGTGCTCGACGAACCGACGCGCGGGATCGACGTCGGCAGCAAGGCTCAGATCTATCGGGTCGTCGACGCGCTGGTCACGTCGGCCGAGCCGCGCAAGGCCGTGCTGATGGTGAGCAGCTACCTGCCCGAGCTGCTCGGGCTGTGCGATCGGATCGCCGTGATGCGCCGGGGTCGTCTGGGCGCGCCGCAGCCGGCGGCGAACCGGAGCGAGCACGAGCTGATGATGGCGGCGACGGGCGGCGGCCCCGGCGCATGACGGCGCGATCGCTGCTGGATCGCACGGGCACGCTCCTCGGGCTCGTGCTGGTCGGGACGATTTTCGGCGTGCTCGTGGGACCGCGGTTCTTCGCGCCGGGCAACCTGGAGCTGATGGCCCGGCAAACGGCCATCGTCGGCATGGCGGCGCTCGGGATGACCGTCGTGATCGTCGCGGGCGGCATCGACCTCTCGGTGGGATCGGTGATCTCGCTGAGCACCGTGGTGATCGCGCTGATGCTGCGGGCGCACGCGGGTCCGCTCGCCGCGGCGGCGACGGCGGTCGGCGCGGCGGCATTGTGCGGTCTCGTCAACGGCGTGTTGATCACGCGGCTCACCGTCGTGCCGTTCATCGTCACGCTCGGCACGATGCTGGTGGTGCGAGGCGCCGCGAAAGGCCTGGCGGACGAGCTGCGCATCGAGGCGCCGATGACGTGGCTCAACGACCTGCTCCGGACGGCGGCGGGCCGCGCGCTGGTGCCGTCGGGCATCTGGGCCCTGATCGGGCTCGCGCTCGTCGTCGCGGCGATGCTGCGCTACACGAGGTTCGGCCGTCACGTATTTGCGATCGGGTCGAACGAGCGGATGGCGCGCCTCTGCGGCGTCGCGATCGGCCGGACGAAAGTGCTGGTGTACGTGCTCGGCGGCGCGTTCGCCGGGCTCGCGGGGCTGCTGCAGTTCTCGAAGCTGTCGGTGGGCGATCCGACCGTCGCCGTCGGACTGGAGCTGGACGTGATCGCCGCCGTCATCATCGGCGGCGGCAGCCTGCTCGGCGGCCGCGGCACCGTGGCGGGCACGCTCATCGGCGCCACGATCATGACGATGATCTCGATCGGCTGTTCGCAGAAAGGGTTTGCCACCTGGGTCCAGCAGATCGTCACCGGCGGCGTCATCGTCGTCGCCGTCGCGCTGGATCGGGTGAGGACAGGGCGGCTTTAGGCTTTGGACTTGCGCGCCCAAAGCCTAAAGCCAGACGAGCGACATGAAAATACGCGACCTCGAGATCATCGACCTGCGGTTTCCGACCTCGCGCACGCAGGCGGGAACGGATGCGATGCATCCGGATCCGGACTACTCCGCCGCGTACGTGGTGCTGAAGACCGACGGCGACGTCGAAGGGCACGGCTTCACGTTCACGATCGGCCGCGGCAACGAGATCTGCGCGGAGGCGATCCGCGCGTTCACGCCGCTCGTCGTCGGGAGGACGCTCGAGGAGATCGTCGATCAGCCGGCCGCGTTCTGGCGGTCGCTCGCGTGCGAGACGCAGTTGCGGTGGCTCGGTCCGGAAAAGGGCGTCATCCACCTCGCGATGGCGGCGATCGTCAACGCGGTCTGGGACATGTACGCGCGGCGCGAGCGCAAGCCGGTCTGGAAACTTCTGGCCGACATGACGCCGCGCCAACTCGTCTCGTGCATCGATTTCCGGTACATCACGGACGCGCTGACGCCCGACGAAGCGGTCGAGATTCTCGAGCGGCAGGCGAAGACGAAGGCCGGGCGCGAGGCAGTCCTGCGGCGCGACGGCTACCCGGCGTACACGACGTCGGCCGGTTGGATGGGGTACTCCGACGATTACGTACGCGTCCTCTGCCGCGAGGCGCTCGCGGACGGCTGGACGCACTTCAAAGTCAAGGTCGGCGGCGCTCCCGAGGACGATGCCCGCCGCCTGACGCTCGTGCGCGACGAGATCGGTCCCGACCGGCGGATGATGGCGGACGCGAACCAGCGATGGGACGTCGGCGAAGCCATCGAGCGCGTCAACGCGCTCGCGCGGTTCAATCTCTGGTGGATCGAAGAGCCCACGAGCCCCGACGACGTGCTCGGGCACGCGGCGATCGCGAAGGCGGTCAAACCGGTCGGCGTCGCGACCGGCGAGCACTGCGCGAATCGCATTCTGTTCAAGCAGCTTCTGCAGGCCCGCGCGATCGACTTCTGCCAGATCGATAGTTGCCGGCTCGGCGGCGTGAACGAGAATCTGGCGGTGATTCTGATGGCGGCGAAGTTCGGCGTGCCGGTTTGCCCCCACGCGGGTGGCGTCGGGCTGTGCGAACTGGTGCAACACCTCTCGATGTTCGACTACCTCGCCGTTTCCGGCCGCATGGACGATCGCGTGACCGAGTTCGTCGATCACCTGCACGAGCACTTCGTGGATCCCGTCGTCATCCGGCGCGGCCGCTACATGCCCCCCGAGGCGCCCGGCTACAGCAGCCGCATCCGGCGCGAATGTCTCGAGCAGTACTGCTATCCAGGCGGCCCGATCTGGACCGGCATCATGGAGGAGGCGCCCGGCCTCGAGGACGTGCGTCGCGAGCGCGTGGAACGGGAAGGTTTCTGATGCCCGACGTGCTGACGCGCCGTAATTTTCTGTCGTTCGACTTCGGCGATCGGCGCGCGCCCGGGGACCACTGGATCCGCATCCACCGGATCGCGATGGCCTGCCGGTTCGAGGTCATGCTGTCGTCCGAGGATGCCGGCCACGTCGGGGCGGCGCGCGCGGCGCTCGACGAAGCCGACGCCGTCGAATCGCTGCTGACGGTGTTTCGCGAGACGAGCGCCGTCGCCGATCTCAACCGCCGGGCGGCCGACGATGACGTCGACGTCGACGCCGGCCTCTTCACCCTGCTCGTCCGCTCGCACGAACTGCACGAGGAGACGGACGGCGCGTTCGACGTGACCTCTACGCCGCTCAGCCGGTGCTGGGGATTCCTGATGCGGCAGGGTCAGCTGCCCGCCGATGATGCGGTGCAACAGGCGCGCGACCGCGTCGGCATGCCGCACGTGCACCTCGACCCCGAGCATCAAACGGTCCGCTTCGCGCGCCGCGGCATGGAAATCAACTTCGGCGCGATTGGCAAGGGCTACGCGCTCGATCGCATGGCGTCGATGCTGCGTGCCGGCGGCGTGCGTCGCGCGCTGCTCTCCGCCGGCCGCAGCAGCGTCGTCGCGCTCGGCGGGCGGGGGCACGGCTGGCAGGTCGACCTGCGGCCGCGGCTCGCGAGCCGCCTCGTCGGCCGTCTCTGGATCCGCGACGGCGGGGTCGGGACGAGCGGCACGGGCGAGCAGTTCTTCGAAATCGACGGCAAGCGGTACGGACACGTGATCGATCCGCGGACCGGCCATCCGGCCGCGGGCGTCCTCGGCGCGACGGTCGTCACGAGCGACGGCGCGTCGGCCGACGCGCTCTCGACGGCGTTTTTCATCGGGGGGCCCAGCCTCGCCGAGCGCTACTGCGCGGGTCATGCCGACACGATGGCGGTGCTCGTGCTGGACGATACGACCGAACGTACGCAGGTGTTCGGCAGTTATCACGGCGCTACATTGGAGATGGAGTCATGAACCTCACGCCCGAACAGATGACCCTCGGCCGTCGGAATTTTCTCAAGACGATCGCCGGCGTTCCGGCTGTTGCCGCGGTGGGCGCGGCCGCGGTGATGAAAGGACCGGTGCGCGGCGGGCCCGTCCGCGTCGGCTTCATCGGCGTCGGCGGCCAGGGGCGCGCGCTGCTCCGGAACGTCGACCCGAACTTCGCGCAAGTCCGCGCGATGGCCGACATCAACCCGGCGTCGCTCGCGGCGGCGGACGAGATCCTCAAGAAGAACAGCCAGCCGCCCGCGAAGCATTACGTCGAGTTCCGCGACATGCTCCAGCACGAGGACCTCGAGGCGATCATCACGGCGGTGCCGCTGTGGATGCACGCCGAGGTCGTCACGACGTGCCTCGACGCCGGCAAGCACGTGCTCTGCGAAAAGATGATGGCGTGGGACAAGGCCGGGTACGAGCGCATGATGCAGACCGCCGCGAAGGCGCGGCGCGTGCTCGAGATCGGATATCAGCGCAACTACAACCCGATCTACCGGTCCGCGCACGAGGGCGTGATGAAGACCGGCGTCCTCGGCGACGTGTACCACGTGCGGCTCGCGTGGCATCGCAACGGCAACTGGCGCCGCAAAGGCGATCCGCCGTCGAAGGACTTCGACGCGTCGAAGTGGGGATATCCGACGTGGGATCACCTGTGGAACTGGCGTCTGTACTGGCGCTACTCGCAGGGATTGTTCGCGGAGCTGGGCAGCCACCAGGTCAACGCCACGAACTGGTTCCTCGGCACAGCGCCGGAGCGCGTGCAGGCCTGCGGCGGCGTGTACCGGTTCAAGGACGGCCGCGAGGTTCCCGACCACGTCTATGCGATGTTCGAGTACCCCGGCGGGGTCACCGGCACCTTCACGTCGATCGAATCGAACGCGTTCGACGAACGCTACGAGGCGTTCTTCGGCACGAAGGGGACGCTGATCATCCGCAACGAGAACGACGCGATGCTCTTCGACGAGGGGGCCGGCGCACGGCCGACCGGCGTCGAGGTGGCGCCGAAAGGCGCGGGCGCGGCGCTCGAGACGTCGGAAACGAAACCGGCGCAGGCCGGCGGCGCCGCGCGCGAGGTGTCGGCGTCCACGGAAGGGGCGCGGGGGCCGTCCCCGACGATGATCGAGATCCAGTCGTTCTGTTCGGCGGTGCGGACGGGATCGCCGCTGGCGTGCGGACCCGAAAAGGCGTCGCACTCCGCGGCGTGGACGCTCGCGGCGAACGAGGCGATGAAGACGAGCGCGCCCGTGAAAATCGGATGACGTATCCGCGCGTGGCGTCGTTCAAGACGGCGGACGCGTTCCGCCGTCACCTGCGCGCCTGCGGCGCCGCGCTCGACCTGGACGACACGCTCGACCCTGCCGTGCTCGCGCAGGCGATCGAGGTGGGCGGCGTCCGCGTCGGCAATCGCTTCTGCATTCTGCCGATGGAAGGCTGGGACGGCACGCTCGCCGGCGAGCCCAGCGAGCTGACGCGCCGCCGCTGGCGGCACTTCGGCATCAGCGGCGCCAAGTTGATCTGGGGCGGCGAGGCGGTCGCAGTCCGGCAGGATGGCCGCGCCAACCCCAATCAGTTGCTGCTCACGCAAGCGACCGCGCCGTCGATCGCGCGTCTCCGCGAGGATCTCGTCAGCGCGCACCGCGAGCGCTACGGCGCCGACGCGGACGCTGACCTCTACGTGGGCCTCCAGCTCACCCACTCCGGCCGCTACGCGCGCCCCTCCGCCGCCGGCCGCCCCGCGCCGCTTGCGGCGTATCGCCATCCATTCCTCGATCGCCGCTTCCCTGAGGGCGTCCGCACGCTCGGCGACGACGAACTCGATCGGCTGGTCGATCGGTTCGTGGACGCGGCGGCGCTCGCGTGGGATGCCGGTTTCGCGTTCGTTGACGTCAAGCAGTGCCACGGTTATCTCGGACACGAGCTGCTCAGCGCACGCGACCGGCCGGGCCGCTACGGCGGGTCGCTCGAGAACCGCACGCTCTTCCTGCGCTCCGTGATCGCGGGAATCCGCGCAAAGGTCCCACGTCTCGCGGTCGTCGTCCGGCTTTCGGTGTTCGATGTCGTCCCGTTTCGTAAGCACTCGGACGGCACCGGCGTCCCCGAGACGACGGCGGCGGGTTATCGCCATGCGTTCGGGCTGCTCGACCTCTCGCGAACGTGCGACATGGACGCCGCGCTCCAGGAGCCGATCGCGGTGCTGCGCATGCTCGAGGGGCTCGGCGTCCGCTGGATCTGCACCACGGCGGGGAGTCCTTACTACAACCCGCACGTCCAGCGTCCCGCGCTGTTTCCGCCGAGCGACGGCTACACGTCTCCCGAAGATCCGCTCGTCGGCGTCGCGCGTCACATCGACGCGACGGCGCGCCTCAAACGAGCGGTGCCGTCACTCGTGTTCGTGGGCTCCGCGTACAGCTACCTGCAGGAATGGCTGCCGCACGTGGCGCAGCACACGGTCCGCCGCGGCCTGACCGACGTCGTCGGCCTCGGCCGCATGGTGCTGGCCTATCCCGAGTTCCCCGACGATGTGCTCGCCGGGCGGCCGCTGCAGCGGAAGAAGATCTGCCGGACGTTCAGCGACTGCACGACGGGTCCGCGGCTCGGGCTGGTGTCGGGGTGTTATCCGCTCGACGATTTCTACACGACGCACGCGGATGGGGAGAAGCTGAGGGCGCTGAAGACGCGATAACATGCGATCACGAGCAGCCCTGAAGGGCTGCGCTACGGAAGGCCGTCCGTGGCGTGTGTCTTCAGGCCTGGGAGTCGTAGCGCAGGCCTTCAGGCCTGCTCGTGGCAGGCCATGCGACTAGCGCTCGCGCAAATCAATCCCACCAGCGGGGACATCAACGGAAACCTGAAGAAGATCGTCTCCGCGATCGAGGACGCGCGGCGCGAGCGGGCGGACGTCGTCATCACGCCGGAGATGGCGCTCCCCGGCTACTGCATCGGCGACCTCGTCGAGGACGCCGCCTTCCTTGCCGCGAACGAGCGCGCGATGCGCGAGGTCGCCGCCGCGGCGCGCGGGATCACCGCGGTCGTCGGATTCATCGATCACAATCCGGCGGAGCGCAACGAGAACGGCGCGCTGCTGAAGCACAACGCCGCCGCCGTCGTGTGCGACGGCCGGATCCTGCAGCGCGCGCACAAGTCGCTGCTCCCCAACTATCGCTACTTCGACGACAAGCGCTATTTCACGCCGGCGCGGCGGCGCGAGCCGGTCGACGTCGCGTGCGGCGCGACGACGGCGCGGCTCGGCGTGTCGATCTGCGAGGACATGTGGGACGAGTTCTACGACGTCAAGCCGCTGCCCGAGCTGGCGGCCAAAGGCGCATCGGTCCTGTTCAATCTCAACGCGTCGCCGTTCTATCCGGGCAAGCGCCACACGCGCGAGCGGTTGATCCGCGGCCACATCCAAAAGCTGCACCGGCCCGTGGTGTACGTGAACACGGTCGGCGCGGCCGACAACGGCAAGAACATCATCCCGTTCGACGGCGAGAGCCTCGTCTACAGCGGTGACGGGCGCCTGATCGCCATCGGCCCGCAGTTCTCGGAAGATCTGATCGTCGTCAACCTGGAGAGCGCGCCGTCCGGACCGTCGCTGGAGCTCCCGCCGATCGATCGCGAGCGTGAAATGTTCGACGGGCTCGTGATGGCGCTGCGCGATTACATGGCCAAGACCGGCTTCGCCCGCGCGATCGTCGCGGTCTCCGGCGGGATCGACTCCGCGCTCGCGCTGGCCATCGCGGTCGACGCGCTGGGCGCGGAACAGGTATCGGCCTACAACCTGCCCTCGCGGTTCAACACCGAGGCGACGAAGTCGATCGCGGCCAGGCTCGCGTCAGCGCTCGGCGTCCGCTACGGCGTCATCCCGATTCAGCAGGTCGACGAGGACGTCCGCGCCGTGTTCGAGTCGCACGCGCACCCGATCGCGA
>QHWR01000140.1:15990-35762 GCA_003223835.1 Acidobacteriota bacterium
GAATCGAACGACACGGGCGCGCTCCTGATCTCCTGCGGCAACGAGACGGAAATCGCGCTCGGCTACGCAACGCTGTACGGCGACATGTGCGGCGGCGTCTCGCTCATCGGCGACCTCTCGAAGCTGGACGTCTACGGTCTCGCACGATACGTGAACCGCCGGCATGGCGCGGAAAGAATTCCCGAGGAAGCATTCCGTCTGAGGCCGTCCGCCGAACTCGCCGCCGATCAGTTCGACCCGTTCGACTACTACGTCGTCTCCCCCGTCGTCGGCGAGTTCGCGGAGCACCGGACGAGCCCCGACGAGCTGGTCCGCCTGTTCGAGCGCCGCGCGCTCGATCCGGCGCGCTTCGTCGCCGACGACCGCGGACTCACCGTCTACGACAAGCACACGTCCGAGACATTCCGCGCGGTCGTCTACGACGCGTTCAGACGGATGCGACGCTCGGTCTACAAGCGCCTTCAGGGTCCGCCAATCGTCGTCGTCTCGGAGCGCGCCTTCGGGTTCGACCTGCGCGAGACGATTATCAACGAATGGGAAGGGTGAGGCGCATCAACGCGAAATCGTCCTATTTTTTCAGCATCCCCGGCGAGTTCCACTTGATGACGTGGTAGACCGCCGGGACGTCGCCGACGTTGCGGATGCTGTGCATCTGGTTCGACGCCTGGAAGATGATCGAGCCGGGACCGACGCGCCGCGTCTGCCCGTTGACCAGCGACTCGACCGTCCCTTCCTTCACAATCACCAGCTCTTCGTCGGGATGTTTGTGCGGCGGGTGCGGCGTCTCGCCCGGGTTGAGCGTCGTGATGTGAATCTCCAGCTCGTCGAGCGTCGCCGTCGGCGCCTGGACGACTTTGCGGACGGCGCCGGTCTTGTTCGGCTGCGGCGTCATCGCGTTCCAGTCGAAGACCGTCGAGCCCATCACCTCCGCCCGCGCCGAGGCAAGCGCCACTCCACCCAGCGTGAATGCGACCGCCGAAAGCGCGACGGCGATATCTCTTCGAGTGATCATCGTGTTCGGTCCTTTCCGTCATCCCCCATCCGTCATCCCCCATCCTTCTTGTATCTGATGAACGCGAACCGTGAGCTATCCGGCGCCCAGCTGTTCACGTTGATCGTCCCCTGCCCGCCGAGCATCCGCGCGATGACCTCGACGCGCGCGGCGTCCGGACGGCCGTCGACGACGGGGATTCGGCGCAACATGATGTTCTGATCCGGCGGATGCCCTTGCGTGCCTTTCGCGAACGAGAGAAACACGATCCACTTGCCGTCCGGCGACGGATGCGGAAACCAGTCCTCGTACTCGTCCGCCGTGATGCGTTCCGCCCTGGCGTCCCCGGCTCCGGCGCCATCGGGCGGAATCCGCCAGACGTCCCACGAGCCTGAGCGATCGCTGTTGAAGTAGATCCACCGGCCGTCCGGCGAGTAGTCCGGACCGTCGTCGTATCCCGCGTGTGACGTCAGCCGCCGTTCGGCGCCGCCGTCGACCGCGATGTCGTACAGATCGAAGTTCTTGTCGCGCGGCGCGCAGTACGCGAGACGCCGGCCGTCCGGCGACCAGCCGTGGAAGTAACTCGGCTCGTTGGCGGTCAGTTGCCGCGGCGTGCCGCCGGCCTCCGGCAGGATGTACATCTGACGCGCGGAAATGACGATCGATCGGCCGTCGGGCGAGATGCCGTGATCGTTGTTGATGCCCCTCACGCTGCCCGTATCGACCTGCGCCGGCGTGCCGCCCGCGACCGGCAGCTTCCAGAGCTTCCCGCCCGAGTTGATGAGGAGATAGTCGCCGCCGCGCGACCAGTTCGGCGCCTCGTAGCGGCCGTCGAACGAGCCGACGATCCGCTCGTCGGTGCCGTCGGCACGCACGGTCACGATAATGCTCTTGACAGAGGGAGTGGGCGCCTGCGACAGCGCGCTCGCGGCGGCGGCAAGAACGAGCAGACGTTTCATGGTCAGGCCCCGCTGCAGCGGGACTCTACCATCAAAACCTGAAGACGGCGTCCCCGGCAGCAGGCACTTTCGCCGCCACGGCGGCGAGTTCCGCATCCTCTTTATAGTGGGGCGCCGCGCGCCGGATGACGCTGAACATCGTCGCGGGGCTCCAGCCGCCGATTTGCTGGTGCGGCCACTTCTCGCGCGGGCCGAAGGCATATGGGGCCAGGTAGAGAATCGCCGCGCGGATCGACCGGCCGTCGCTCGTGCGGTAGTGCCACAGATCGACGCCGACGCGGTCGCCGAGCGTCGCGAGCTGCGTGAGCCCGTCGAGGTTCCCACCGCTGTAGCCCCACGCGTTCGTCCTCGCGAGCTCCAGCGGCTGCCGCCCATCGGGCTCGATCTGGACCGCGATGCGCTTCTCCTTGGCGCGCTCGAGCGTCTCGCGCGCGAGGTCCCGGCGATCGAGAAACAGCGCGTACGACGCGAGCTGCAGATCGTAGTACGTCCCGTGGTTGTTCTTCGCCACGGATTCGTCGCGGCCGTTGCGGCTCTCCTGCATCCACGCGACGAATCGTGCGAACCATGCCTTGACCGCGCGATCGTCGTCCGCCGTCCACGCACGGCTCGACTCGAGCAGCCCCACGGCATCCACGACGCGAGTGAAGGCGCGGGTCTCGATCAACCCGATGCCGCGCCCGGTGTTGACGCCGGGAATGAACTGCGCGTATTCGAGGTTCGGGTTCATGCGCGTCGCCGAATCCAGAAACCACGCGCGCAGGAGCGCCGCCGCCTTCGCCGCGTAGCGTTCTTCAGCAGTGACATAGAACGCGAGCGCCAGCGTGTGAACGCTGTTCGCCATTCCGTCGAGGGTGCGGTGATCGGAGATCTTGTCCAGCTCCGGGTTGCGCTCGCCGTCGCGGCGGATGTACGGAAGGCCGTTCGGACTTTTCGGATCGGGCCAGAAGTACGGCGCCTGGCTCGTGTAGTCGTGTTTGTCGCCGCTCGGCGGCGTCACCGCCTTGTCGACGACGGAGAACGGACCCGCGGCGAGCGCTTTGTCGGCGTCCGCGCGCAACGCCTGCCATGCGTCGGCGACGGTCGGATCGTGGACGCGGATCCGCTGGCGGATCGCCTCGACACGTGCGGGATCGAGGAGGAACACGCGCGGCGGCTCGGCGGCGCGCGCCAGCGGCGGGACCTGCGCCGGAGAAACAACGGACACGACGACGACCGCGGCCGTCGCGGATGCGAGCTGGCGAATCGCACGTACCCGCGACGAGCACGGTCGAGTCGTGACCATCCTGCGCGTCAGAATTGGAGCCGCAGGCTGAACTGAAACTCGCGTGGCGTCTTCGCGGTCGAAATCGTGCCGAACGCGCTGCTCGTCACCGTCGTGTTCGGGTTGTTGAAGTTCACGCGATTGAACGCGTTGAACGCGTCGACCCGGACCTGCAGCGTCGAATCCGCCGGCAGCCCGAAGTTCTTCCGCAGAGACAAGTCCCACCGATAGAAATGCGGCCCCTGAATCTGGCCGACGGTCGCATTGCCGCGGCGCGTGTCGGGCGCCGTCGCGAAGACGTCGGTGTTGAACCAGCGATTCGGACCGCGGTCGGCGAGATCGATATCGCCGCCCAGATAGTCGGCGCGCCGGGTCCCCGTCGACGTATTGCCCGTGACGGTGAGGTACTGCCCCGATTGCCAGCGCGTCTTGCCGCTCAGCTCCCAGCCGCCGAACGCCTCGCCGAGGATGTCCTGCCGTTCCCGCCACAGCGGCGGGCTGTAGGTGAACGTCGTGATCAGCGCATGACGGCGATCGAACGACAGCGGGCCGGTGTTGAATTCCTTGTTGAACGCGTCCTCGGGATTGTCGCCGATGCCGCTGGCGTTGCCAATCGCCTTCGACAGCGTATAGCTCGCCGTGTACCGGATGTCCCCCTTCCGTCGGCTCAGATAGAGCTGCAGGCTGTTGTAGTTGGAGAAGGCGTCGCTGCGGCGCTGGCGGATCGACGAGTACCCCTTGTAGGGCCGCAGGTAGTTCGTGTTCGCGCGCTGCGCGGTCGGGAGCGCCGCGTTCGCGACCAGGTCCTCGAATGCGGGCTGGTTGATTTCGGGGAACCAGAGCTGATGGCGTCCGCGGTTGCCCACGTACGCCACCTCACCCAGATGACCGCCCGGCAGCTCGCGCTGCACGCTGACGCTGAAATTGATCTGCCGCGGAACGTTCATGTCCGGCTGAATCGCGTTGACGGTCCCCAGCACCGCATCGGCCGCGGTACGTCCGCCGAGCGGGTTCGCCAGATTGCCGTTCTCGACCGAAATCGACGGCACGAACGGCGGCAGGTTGACCTGCGAGAAAATGACGTTCCCCTCAGGCTTGTCGTAGAACACCCCGACGCCGCCGCGCACCACGGTACTGTCGTTGACGGAGTAGGCCGCGCTGAATCGCGGCATCAGGAGTTGATGCGTGTCGTACAGACCGCGCGCCGCTCCGATCGGGATCAGCGCGCCGGCCTTCGCGTCGATCGTCACGCGATCCTGGAACGCCGATGGCACGCCGCTGTCCGCGCGGATGAGACCCGTGTAGCGGTTGGTCCCGGGGTTCGCGATGCTCCCGTTCGGGTTGAGCACCGCCGCCGCTTTCGGATCGTAGAGCGCCGGATCGAAATTCACGATGTTGTTCTGCATCGTGTACGTCGGGCTCGCCAGCTCGTAGCGCAAGCCGACCTCGACGCTCAGCCGGCTTCTCACGCGCCACGTGTCCGACGCATAGGCGCCGAACTGGGTGAAGCGGAAGAAGCCGAGCGGGTCATCGCCCCCTTCCGAATAGGTCCGGAAGTTCCCGAGCAGCGCATCCGCGAGCGCGTTGCCCGTCGTGTTCGTGTTTCCTGAGGGGTTGAAGTTCACGTTGCCGGTGTGCGCGAGCCGCCCGTTCTGATCTTTCCGGTTCCGCGTGACGATGGCGCCGAACCGCACCGAGTGGCGGGCCTTCAGCCACGTCAGCGTGTCCATCGCGGTGATGTCCGTCGTCGGCGACAGCAGCGACTGCGATGGTCCGGTCAGCGTCGAGTTCGAGAAGTTCGACAGCGTGACGTCGGGGATCCCTTCGTCGTACCGCCCCTTGTCGAAGACCTGCGGGAACGCGAAGCCGTACGTGTCGCGCCGCCACGCGTCGCCGAACGGCGGAATGCGCTGGCCGTTCCACGAGGCGTTCACCTTCGCGTCGTTGATGAGGCTCGGCCGCACGATCCATGAATGCCCGAGCTGATAGCTGAAGCCGGGCCGCTTGCGATTCGTCGAGATCGTCGGCAGATCCGCGGTGATGAACGTGCCGCGCGGCTCGACGAGGTCGTACATATCGTGGATGTACCGCAAGTACACGCGGTGCTGATTGCTGGCTTTGTAGTCGAAACGGAGGATGTCCTCGCGCGACTTGTAGGGGAAATCCAACTGGTACGTGGCGTTGTTCGAGGTCGGCGTGTTGCTGAACTGGAGCGCCCGCGCGATCATCGCCCGGTAGACGTTCGCGATCGCGCGTCCGTCGGCCGTGATGCGATTGTCCGGAATGACGTTGCCGAGGAACGGCTGTCCGGTCAGCGGATCGTTGATCACACCGCTTCGGGCCGAAAAATCACCGTTCAGTTCCGCCAGCGTCGGCATCGTCCGGCGGAATGGCCCGTCCACGCGATTGAGTTTCTTGTACTCGACGCCGCCGAAGAAGAACAGGCGGTTGCGTTGAATCGGTCCGCCGAACGAACCCGTGTAGTCCTTGAAGTCCAGCTTGCCCTTGATGCGGCTGCCATTCGCGTCCCTGGGCGCGAAGTAGTTCGTGGCATCGAATCTCTGGTTCCGGATCGTATCGACGGCGCTCCCCCTGTACCTGTTCGTGCCGCTCTTCGTGACGACGTTGATCGCGGCGCCGGAGTTGCGGCCGTACTCGGCCGAGAAGTTCGACGTCTGGATGTTGACCTGATCGATGAAGTCCAGCCCGACGTTGTTGATCTGGCTCGAGTTCGACCCGGAATCCAGATTGAAGCCGCCGTCGACCATCAGGCTGTTGGTGTTGCCGCGCGAGCCGTTGATGATGGTGCCGCCGGTGCCCAGACTCGTCGTCAGCGCCATCTGGTCGTCGTCGATCTGAATGGCGCCCGGAATCAGCGACGCCAGTTCCAGATAGTTGCGTCCCGACAACGCCAGCTCGCGCACTTGCGCGCCGTCGATGACGCGCGCGATTTCGCCGGACGTGTGATTCACGACTTCCCCGCGCACCGCCTGCACCTGGACGGTCTCGGTCAACGCCCCGACGCCGAGCGCGAAATCGGCGGTGATGCGTCCGTCCGCAGGGAGATCGAAGCCGGTTTTCTCAGCTTTGCGAAAGCCCGGCAGTTCGGCGGCCACCGAGTAGC
This sequence comes from Acidobacteriota bacterium, assembly GCA_003223835.1. Taxonomy (GTDB): domain Bacteria; phylum Acidobacteriota; class Vicinamibacteria; order Vicinamibacterales; family 2-12-FULL-66-21; genus Gp6-AA38. Next base: position 22,329 of record QHWR01000140.1, read on the forward strand.
TGCCAACGGGCAGGCTCGTAATGGTATAGGTCCCGTCCGGTCCGGTGACCTCGGTCCGCGCGATGCCTGTGTTGACGTTCGTGACGGTGACGGTGACGCCCGGCAGCACGCCGCCGGACGAGTCACGTATGGTCCCGGAGATTTGACCGGTATTGGTCTGGGCCGCGGCAACGCCGGCGGCCAGAACAACGGCGAGCGCGCACAGGCCGCGCGTAACGGTGAGTCGGCTCGACAACATGTTTCTTGCGCCTCCTCCCTCGCAAAAAACGACGGCGACCAGCGACCGCGACTAGTACTACGCCGCAGCGCCGAAGTCAACGACCTTTACCGCTAAAGTATCCGCCGGAACACGTCCCGCCTGCCGCGAAGAAGGTATACTGCGCGGTCTCGGGGAGGACGTATGCGATTCAGGAACGCAGCGACGCTCGCGATGATCGGCACAGCCGCCTGGCTGGGAAGCCTGGCGGGCGCGCGGCTGCACGCGCGGCAGCTGCCACCAGCGCGCGAGCTGCCGCCAACGACGCAGGGCCCCCCACAACAGGGCACGCCGTGCGGCGGCCGCAGCTCCAATCCACGCACGCCGTGTCAGAGCGACGTCGACAAGATGATGGCGGCGCTGCCCGACAAGGCGCCGGCAAAGCCGCTCGCGCCGCGGAAGGTGCTCGTCCTGGCGAGGGCCGCCGGCTGGGTCCACTCGTCGATTCCGCTCGCCGCGAAAACGATCGAGGCGCTCGGCGCGAAGACCGGCGCCTGGTCCGCGACGACGACGTACGAGGCGGCGGACATCAACGCGGCGAATCTGAAGCAATACGACGCCATCTTCCTCGACAACACCACCGGCTGCTTCCTCGACGATCCGGGCGATAAGACGGCGACGGCGGCTCGCCGTCAGGCGCTGCTCGACTTCATCCGGGGCGGCAAAGGGATCGCGGCCATCCATGCCGCCTCCGACTCGTATCACGGCACGTCCTGCGATCCGGCGCAGGGCTACGGAGCGGGAGGCGGCCAGCCGCTGTGGCCCGAGTGGAACAAGATTATCGGCGGCTATTTCAAATTCCACTGGAACGACCCGCAGCTGATCACCGTCAAGATTGACGACCCGAAGAGCCCGCTGACCGCGATGTTTCACGGCCAGCCGTTCGAGATCCACGACGAAACGTATACGTACAACCAGGAATCGTTCTCGCGGGACAACGTTCACGTGCTCACGAGCGTCGACTACGCGAAGATGAGCGACGAGGACAAGGCGAAGGAGAAGGACCCGCGCAGCGACCATGATTACGCCCTGAGCTGGATCCGCCGCGAGGGCAAGGGCCGCCTTTTCTACGAGGCGCACGGGCACGGCGAACGCGTGTACGCGATGAGGGCGATGCTCGAGCACATCCTCGCGGGCGTGCAGTACGCGCTCGGCGACCTGAAGGCCGGCGAGACGCCCTAGCGCTCCACCTTCTGTCCTTCGAACTCGACGACGACGACCGTCGCCATCGGGTCGAGCATCGGCCGTTCGAGGTTGAACGTCGTGCGGCCGTTCTCCGTTTTCAACTCGACCGGCGCGCGGTCGGCAAGGCGATACGCGCGCGTGATGGTGTTCTTCATCGCGGGGATCTCGAACGGCGCGCGCGGCTCGTCGAAGAACGTGAAATAGAGCCTGCCCGGCTTCGAGGTGACGCCGGATGTCCTTCCCGCCGCGCGAGCTGTACTCTCCGTACTCTTCGCCAAACGGCGACGTCCCGGCGCCGTACACCGCTTCGCCGTTCACCTTCAGCCAGCGGCCGGCGGTCCGAAGAATGTCCTGGCTCGCCTCGGGAATCACGCCGTCCGGCCTCGGCCCGACGTTGAGCAGGTAGTTGCCTCCCTTGCTGACGATGTCGATCAGCTTGAACAGGATCGTGCCGGGAGCCTTCCAGTCGGTGTCGTCCCCGCGGAATCCCCACGTATGGTTGATCGTCGCCGGCGTTTCCCACGCTTCGCCCGACGCGGTGTCGGGCACGACGTTGTCGCCGGTGGACCGGTAGTCCCCTTCGGTGCCGAGGCGGCCGTCGATGAGCGTGGCCGGCTGGAGCGTGCGGACGATGTCCGCGAAGCGCTGCCCGCGCGCCTGCGTCATCATGCGCGGCGTGTCGAACCAGATCAGCGCGACGGGGCCGTAGCCGGTCAGCAGCTCGCGGATCTGCGGCTCCGCCTTGCCGCGGAGGTAACCGTCGTAGTCCTTCAACTCCTTGCCGTCGGGCCCCTGGTCGGGACCGAAGTCCCACGTGTTGCCCGCGCCTCCCGGCTCGTGCCAGTCCTGCGATTGCGAGTAGTAGAACCCGAGGCGCATGTTGTGGCGCGCGCACGCGTCGGCGAGCTGCTTCAGGATGTCGCGCTTGTACGGCGTCGCGTCGACGACGTTGTAGGGGCTCGCGCTGGATTTGAACAGCGCGAAGCCGTCGTGATGCTTCGACGTGATGACGATGTATTTCATCCCGGCGTCCTGCGCCATCCGGACCCACGCGTCGGGGTCGAACTTCACCGGGTTGAACTGCTTCGCGAGCGCCTCGTACTCGCGCACCGGGATCTTCGCGCGGTTCATGATCCACTCGCCGAGGCCGAGCGATCGCTGTCCTTTCCACTCGCCCGCCGGGATCGCGTACAGGCCCCAGTGAACGAAGAGGCCGTACTTCGCGTCACGGAACCACTGCAGCCGCTGTTCCTTTGCCGTGTCCGCGGCGCGCGCGGGCGCGGGCGGCTGCAAACGCGCCGCCGAGATCGCGAACAAAGGCAGAAGGCAGAAGGCAAAAGGCAGAATCCTTCTGCTCATCCCAGCGCTCTGCCTTCTGCCCTCTGCCTTCTGCCTTGTCATCATTCCCTCAGAAATTGAGGCGCAGCGACACCTGCATGATGCGCGGGTTGCGCGCGGCGGTCGCCGTGCCGAAGTTCGCGTTGACCTGATTGCCCGCGGCGTCGAACCTGGCGCCCTTGTCCACGTCCTTGAACTGCACGGTGTTCAGAACGTTGTACGCCTCCACGCGGAACTGCGCGCGGCGCGGCCCGCCGATCGGCACGTTCTTGAAGAGCGCGAGGTTCCAGTTGTTGATGCCGGGCAACTGGATGAGCGTCCGTGGTTCGTTGCCGATGTCGCCGCGGCCCGACGGCCGGTGAAACACCGACGTGTCGAACCAGTGCGTCAGCGGATCGCGCTCGCCGCGAGACAGCCGCGGCTCGCCGGTGACCACCACGCGCGCCCCTTCGCTGCCGCCGGTGAAATCGAACGAGTCGGTCGTCGAGAGATCGATGTTGTCCCAGTCGCCCGACACCCACGCGTTCTCCCCCGAGAGCTGCCAGTCGCCGAGCACCGCGCGGACGAGCGCGCGCCTGGACAGCGTCTCGCCGCGTGGAAGATCGTACGTGTAGTTGATGGTCAGGTTGTGCCGCTGGTTGCTGCCGATCGGCGCCCAATACCACTCGCGCAGCGGCCGCAGGATCGACACGGTCGCGGGGTCGTCGTCGCCGACGCCGTACGCGCGCGCGTACGTGTACGCCGCGCCGAACTGGAGCCCGCGGATGTAGCGGCGGTTCATCTGAATCTGCAGCGAATTGTAGTTCGCCGTGCCCCAGTTTCCACGGACGTTGATCGCCTGATAACCGCGATACGGCCGCAGAAAATCGTCCGGGAGCGCGCGGCCGTTTCGCGGATCGACGTTCTCTGGATGCTGATCGACGAACTTGGCGCCGTCGGGCACGGGGTTGATGTTCGTCTGCATCTCCAGGTAGCGGTTCAGCGACCCGACGTAGCTGACGTCGACGACGGTGCCCCAGCCGATGTCCTGCTGCACGCCGGCGGAGAAGCGGTACGCGACCGGCGTGTGCGCGCGGCGCTCGAGGCCGTTCACGCCCACCGGACGGTTCGAGAGCGTGACGCCCGGCTGCATGAAGTTGTCCAGCGTGTTGTAGAAGATGCTCGACTGGTTGAAGAAGGGCGGGCCCTGCAGGTTGCCCTGCGATCCGCCGCCGAGCACCGCGTTGTGGAACACGCCGGCGCTGACGTGCAGCCCGGTCTTGTTGTTGCCGAACACGTCATACGCGAGCCCGGCGCGCGGTTCCAGCACCGGCGGCTGCTGATCGCGGAACCCGCGCGGATAGGTGCGATCGTTCGCGGTCACCATACCGTTGCCGATGACGCCGGTGCCGGGGACGAACGTGCCGACGTACACCTGATCGAGCACCTGCCCGGTCACCCGATCGATGGCCACCGACTTGCCGCCGATGACCGCCGGATAGTACAGCCGCGGTGCCTTCGACGGATCGTAGCGATCGGAGACGAACGCCGCCGTCCGATCGTTTGCCTGCCAGTACGGCGTGTACAAAAGGAAGCGCGCGCCGTAGTCGATCGTCAGCCGGTCCCTCGGCCGCCACGTGTCCTGCGCGTACCATTCAGCCTGCCAATGCCGGTTGCGCGTCGAGCGATAGGCGTCCGTTTCGTCATACTGGCTGAAGACACCGAGCAGGAGGTTCGAGAACGCGTCGTTCGTGTCGAGGGGGTTGCTCGTGCTGCGCGCGAAGTTGAACTGCCCCATCCACAGGCCGCCGCGCGCTTCGTTGTTCCGCATGTACTCGAGGTACGCGCCCGCCTTCATCGTGTGCGTGCCCTTGAGCCACGTGAACGTCTCGGTGGCGGAGCTGAGCCAGTCGTGATCGGTCTCGCCGAGCCGGTTATCGTAGCTGAAATTCGTGTTGCTGACGCCCGAGCTGCTGTTGCCCAGCCCGAGGTTGATGACCGGCAGCACGCCGAGCGGGTTCAGCTCGGGATGGAACTGACCGACGTTGAACCCGGCGGACGTGCGCAGCAGACGCTGCAGGTCGGCATCCGTCGCCGTGCCGAACCCCTCGGTCTGCCGCCGCACGCCGCCGTACAGCTCGTTCACCATGCTCGAGCCGAAAATGTGGCGATGCCCGATCGCGGTGAAGACGTTGCCGAAGTCGTACTTGCCGTTGAAGTAGCCCCACTTCTCCGGGCCCGCCGTGATTTCCGACCCTTTCTGCACCGACGTGAAACTGTTGACGGTGACGTACACGGAGTCGTTGCCCGTGCGCTTCCAGTCGATCCGCGCCACGTGATTCCAGCGCGGTTTGTCCGGCGTCTCCTGCCGGATGAAATTGTACAGGCCCGCCGTCAGGCCGCGATCGAGCCGGTTCGGCAGCGGCAGCATGTCGATGATCGCGAGCCCGTTGGCGTTCAGACGATTCGGAGGGATCACGTTGCCGGGGAACGGCTGGCCCGTCAGCGGGTCCTTGATGACAATGAGCTTGCCCCCGGCGTCGAACGTCTGCGAGAAGTCACCCCCGCGCTCGAGCTCGGTCGGCATCATGTACTTGCGGACGCCGCCGGGTTGCTGCGCCTGCGGGGTCTCCATCGAATAGAAGAAAAACAGTTTCTTCTCGGCGCCCCGGTTGAGACCCGGGATCTTCAGCGGCCCGCCCATGTTGAAGCCGTACGTGTCGTAGTGGTATTTCGGCGTGGGCAGCCGCGCCTGCTTGTTCGCCCAGGTGTTCGCGTTCCACGCGTCGCGCCGCGCGTAGTAGTACCCGCTTCCCGTGTACCGCTGGCCGCCGCTCTTGGTGATCACCTTCACGTTCGCACCGCCGCTCCGGCCGTCTTCCGCTTTGTAGCTGCCGAGCAGCACCTTGACTTCGGCGATCGCGTCGAGATTCGTCGCTGACGCGAACCGGTTCGTGCCGCTGAGCTCGTTGCCGTTCAGACCGTCGACGGTGACCTGGTTCCACGCGCGCCGCTGCCCGCTCACGTTCGGCACCTGCGAGCCGAAGCTCTCGCCCATCGCCTCGATGTCGTCCTCGTACCGGACGCCGGGCAACAGACGCAGCAGCGACATGACGTCGCGCCCTTTCGTCTGGATCTGCGAGATCTGATTGGACGTGAGCAGCCCCGTGTAATTGCTGTTCCGCGTCTCGACGGTGCTGCCTTCAGCCACGACCGAGACCTGTTCGCTGACCGTGCCGATCTCGAGTTTCAGATGACCGAGCGTCAACTGCGCGCTCGCTTCGAGCACGTTGCTCCTCCGGACGTAGCGCCGGAACCCGGACAGCTCGATCGCGATCGTGTAGGTGCCCGGCTGGACGGCGCGGAACGCGAACTCGCCGCGGTCATCGCTGATCGCGGTCCGGCTGTCCAATGTGCGTTCATCGGTGAGCGTCACGGTGGCGCCGGGAAGTACCTGGTCGGACGTGTCGACGACCGTCCCGGCGATGACGCCGGTGTCCTGCGCGGCGGCGACGAGCGGCGTGACGAGAAGCGCCGCGATCGCGCCGGCCGCGAGCGCGGCCGGAAACCACACGCGAAAGGCCCGCAACATCACGAGTCCCTCCTCCAGAAGGCGCCCGTTTAGTACTATCCTTTACCGCTAAAGTCAACCTACTTTATCGGTAAAGTGACGGATACCCGACCGGAGGATGGATGAGGTTGCGCCTGCGGCCCGAGCGCGGCGCGAAGCATTGAACGAAGGGGGCCGACGACCGGAGACCGCGAGCGAGGACGCGAGACCGCCGACCGGCCCTACTTCGGTCAACGGTCAGCGACCCTCCGTCCTCGACGATCCCCGATCCTCGGCCCCCCCAGGGTTCTATAGAACCTTAGAACCTTTAGAAGTTGAACCGCAGCGCCATCTGCAGAATGCGCGGCGGGCGCGTCGGGTTCGAGATCCCGATCGCCGTCCCGAAGTTCGCGTTGATCTGATTGCCCGACGGATCGAAGCGCGCCGTGCGATCGACGTCCTGGAACTGCACCGAGTTCAGCACGTTGTACGCCTCGAGCCGGTACTGGAGCGCGCGCCGCGAGCCGAGCGGGAAATTTTGATCCCCGGCTTTCGCACGGCATTGCGCGGCGCGTTGCCGAAGTCTCCGCGGCCCGACGGCCGCGCGAAGCACGACGTGTCGAACCAGCCGGTCAGCGAGCTGCCGGTGCGCGCCATCGGATCGCACGTCATCACCGGACGGACGATGCGAAGGCCGCCGCCGAGGTCGCTGCCCGTGCCCCCTTCACCGCCCGTGAAATCGAACCCGTCGCTCGTCGTCAGAATGACGGGCGCCCAGTCGCCGGTGACGAAGGCGTTCTCGCCCGAGAGCTGCCAGCCGTCGAGCGCCTGGTGCAGGACCGCGCCGCTGAACCGGTTCTGCGACACGTCCCACGAGTAATTGATTACGAGCGTGTGCCGGTTGCTCTGCGCCAGCTCCGAGTAGAAGAAACCCTGCGGGCGATTCAACGCGATCGACAGGTTGCCCGGATCCTCGTCGGCGAGGCCGCGCGCGCGCTGCAGCGTGTACGCGCCGCCGAACTGGATGCCGTGGATGTAGCGCCGGTTCACCTGCACCTGCAGCGAGTGATAGTCGGACGTCCCGGAATCCCCGCGCACGCGGACGTTCTGGTAGCCCGAATACGGCCGCAGGAACTCGGGCGGCAGGACCGCCGTCGCGCTCGTGCTGCCCGGATCGTGCGCCGCGGGATTGAGATCGAGGAATCGCGTGCCGTCCGGGACGCCGTTCAGGTCGTAGTACATCTCGAGGTTGCGTCCGGCACTGCCCGCGTACGTCGCGTCGATGGACGTGCCCCATCCCAGCTCGCGGCGATACCCGAGCGACCAGTTATAGGAGCTGGGCGTCTTGTAGTTGGTCTCGAGCGCTTCGATCGTGCCCGGGCGATTCGCCAGCGTCACCCCGGGCACGAACGTGGTCGCCATCGTGTTGTAGAAGATGATCGGGTTCAGGATGAAGGGCGGGTTGCGCAGGTTGCCGCTCGACCCGCCGCCGAGGCGCGCGTTGTGGAACATACCGGCGCTGCCGTGCACCGCCATCCGGCCCTCGCCCGTCGGATCCCACGAGAACCCGACGCGGGGCTCCGGCTGCGGCGCGAGCGTCTTGCGGAAACCCTTCGGGACGCCCGTGTCCGTCTGCAGCACCATGCCGTTCGCCGGATTCCCCGTGCCCGGGACGTACGCGCCGATGTAGATCTGATTGAGGACCTGGCCCGTGACCGGATCCACGGCGACGCGCGTGCCGTTGACGAGCGCGGGCTGATACAGCCGCGGCGCATTGGCGCGCACGTAGCTCGCCGGATCGAAGTTCGCGATCTGCTGATCCGGCCGCCAGTACGGCGTGTACCAGAGGAACCGCAGTCCGTAGTCGATGGTCAACCGCGACGTCACCTGCCACGTGTCCTGCCCGTACCACTCCGACCAGATCTGCCGGTTATGCGTGTCGCCGTAGCGGCTCGTCTCGGAGTACTGCTGGTAGATCCCGAGCACCATGTTCGCGAACGCGAAGTTGGTGTTCAGCGGATTGCTGGTGTTGTTATTGAACTGGAACTGGCCCATCCACGTGCCGCCGCGCGCCTCGTTGTTCTCCATGAACTCGACGTGCCCGCCGAATTTCCACGTGTGGCGGCCGTGCGTCACCGTGTAATGGTCGCGCGCGCTCATCAGGTAGTCGAACGCCGTGGAACCCAGACGGCTGTCGTAGGTGAAATCCGGGCTGTCGACCCCCGTCGTCGCCAAGCCGAACGTCGTCGTCGGAATCGTGCCGATGGTGTTGAGCGTCGTGAACTGGCCGAGGTTGTAACCGACGGTCGTCCTCAGAATGCGTTGCAGGTCGGCGTCCGTCCTGGTGCCGAAGCCTTCGGTCGCCCGGCGGTAGCCGGCGGAGAATTCGTTGACGCCTCTCGCGCCGAAGATGTGGTTCCATCCTCCGTTCACGGAGTTGTCGCCCGAAACGTAGGAACCGTTGAAGAACCCCCACTTCGCGGGACCGGCCGTGATCTCTGATCCGTACTGGCTCGAGCGCCAGGTGCGCACCGAACCCCAAATCGTGTTGTTGCCCGAGGGACGGCCGTCGAGCCGAATCAGATGGTTGAAGCGCGGGTTGCTCGAGGTCTCCTGGCGCGTGAAGTTGTAGGCGTTGTTCGCGCTGCTCGTGTTCGGCAGCGGCATCATGTTCATCAGCGCGAGCGCGTTCGGATCGAGCCGGCTCGTCGGGATCACGTTGCCCAGAAAGCAGCCCGGGCCCCCCGCGGTCGCCGAGCACGCGGCGCTCGACTGCGGATCCTTGATGAAGATGAGACGGCCGTTCGCGTCGAACGTCTGCGAAAAGTCTCCCTTGCGCTCGAGCGCCGTGGGCATGCGGTATAACCGAACCTGACCGGGACGCTGTACCTGCGGGCCCTCGAACGAATAAAAGAAGAAGAGCTTCTTGTCGTCCTTCTGATCGTAGAGTCCCGGAATCTTGACGGGCCCGCCCAGATTGAAGCCGGGCGTGTCGATGTGCATCTTCGGCTTCGGCAGGTTCGTGCGATTGTTCTCCCACGGCGTCGCGTTCCATTTGTCGCGCCGGCCGTACCAGTACGCCGACCCCTGATAGGACGAACTGCCGCTCTTGCTGACGATCTCGATGTTCGCGCCGCCGCTGTGCCCGAACTCCGCCTTGTAGCTGTTCAGCAGCACCTTTACTTCGGCGATGGCGTCGAGGTTGATCGACGAATTCATCCGGCTGGTGCCCGACAACTCGTTGCCGTTGAGGCCGTCGACCGTGACCTGGTTCCAGTGCTTGCGCATGCCGCCGATGTTCGGAATCTGCGAGCCGAAGCTGTCGCCCATCGCGTCGATGTCGGCTTCGTAGTGCACGCCCGGCAGCAGCCGCAGCAGATTGACGACGTCGCGGCCGCGGCTCTGGATCTGCGAGATCTGCGTGGAGGTGAGCAGCCCGGAGTAGTCGCTGTTCTTCGTCTCGATCGTGGATCCTTCGGCGACGACCGACACGACCTCGCTGACCGTGCCGACGTGCAGCTTCACGTTGCCGAGATCGAGGTGGCCGCTTGCGTTGAGGATGTTGTTTTTGCGTTCGAGGGTGCGAAATCCGGCGAGCTCCACTTTGATCGTGTACGATCCGGGCTCGACGGCCCGGAAGGCGAACTGCCCCGAGTTGTCGGAGACGATCGTGCGGGTGTCGCCGGTCGCCTCGCTGGTCAGCACCACGGAGGCGCCGGGCACGACCTGACCGGTGTTATCGACGACGGTGCCGGAGATGGTTCCCGTGTTCTGCGCAGCCGCCGACGTGGCCGCGAAGAGCGCGGCGAGGGCGCTCGCGGCGAGGAACAGCCGGCCCCGGGTCGACCGAGGGGTCGAGATCATGACGTCCTCCTGGCGTGGCCGAAAAGTGGCGCGTGACCGCAGCGGCCGCTGTGATACTATCCTTTACCGTTAAAGTCAAGTTACTTTAACGCTAAAGGTATTCTGGCCCTGGTCGGCGAGCTGGGGGTGTCGATCACCACCGTCTCGAAGGTCCTGAACAACCGCGAGGACATCGGCCACGCCACCCGCGCCCGCGTCCTCGCCAAAATCGCCGAACTCGGCTACCAGCCCAACGCCGTCGCCCGCAGCCTCACCCTCCGCCGCACGCACACGCTCGGCATCGTCATCCCCGATTTGATGCACTCCTTCTTCGTCGAGATCGTCGCCGGCCTCGAATCGATCGCAAGCGCGCGCGGCTACGGTTTGCTGCTGTGCAGCTCGAACGAGGATCCGCGCAAGGAGCGCGATGAACTCGAGCTGCTGCGTCAGCGCCAGGTGGACGGCATCGTCCTGGCCTCGGCGAACGCCGCCGGCAACACCGATCTCCTGCAACGCCTCACCTCGCAAGGCATCGGCATCGTCATGATCGATCGTGACGACCACCCGGACGTGAGCTGCGACCGCGTCGTGACCGACGACGATGAGGTGGGCCGGCTGGCGACGTCGCATCTGATCGAGCAGGGACGGCGCGCCGTCGCGCACATCGCCGGGCCGTCGATCGTGCACGCGAAGAGACGGGCGGACGGCTACCGCGCGGCGCTCCGCACGGCCGGGATCAAGCCGCACCCGGAGTGGGTCGTGCGCGGCGGGTTCATGGAAGCGGACGGCCACAAAGCCATGAAGAAGCTGCTCGGCCTCAAACCGCGCGTCGACGCCGTGTTCGCGGCCAACGATCCGGCGGCGATCGGCGCGATGAAGGCCGTGTGGGAGGCCGGGCTCCGCGTGCCGGAAGACGTCGCCATCGTCGGCGCCGGCGACATCGCGCACGGCGATCTGCTCCGCGTGCCGCTGACGACCGTGAGCTGGTCGCGCGAGGACCTCGGACGCCGCGCCGCCGAACTGATCATGGATCGACTCGGCCCCGAGCCGGTGGAGACCGAACGGCGCGTCGTCATTCCACCGCGTCTGGTGGTGAGGCGTTCGTCGGGCGGCGCCTAGAGGCCCCGTTCGCGGCGAGAGAACAGAGATGCCCGAGCGAGCAGAGAAGCATCGGAACGGATCTCACCACAGAGATAGCAGAGGCCACAGAGGACAGAAGGGCAGGAAAGCGTTTCTTGCCTCTGTTATCTCTGTTGCCTCGGTGGTGAATTCATTCGCCGCGATCGGCGCGCTCTCTGTTGCCCCTGCTCGCTCCCCGGACTCGACGATCGATCTCGAGCGCGAGCGCGCGCGCGTCCTCGCGGCCGCGGATCGGTACGTCAAAGAACGACCGATCACTGTCACGGCGTCGCACTCGCCGCGGAGCGCGGGCGGGCTCCACGATTTCTTTTCGGAAGGCGATTACTGGTGGCCGGACCCGACGAACCCGGATGGTCCGTACATCCAGCGCGACGGGATGTCGAATCCCGCCAACTTCGACGACCATCGGAAAGCGCTGATGCGCCTCTCCGTTCAGGTGCCCGCGCTGGTCGCGGCCTGGCAGCTGACGAAAGACGCGAAGTACGCCGCGCGCGCGGAAGACCACCTGCGCGCCTGGTTCATCACGCCCGAGACGCGGATGAACCCGAACCTTCAGTACGCGCAGGCGATTCACGGACGCGTCACGGGCCGCGGCACGGGGATCATCGACACGATCCATCTGGTCGAGGTCGCGCGCGCGATCGAGCGCATCGATCTCAACGGCGCGCCCGGGTGGACCGCCGCCGACGGCAAGAGCGTCCGCGCGTGGTTCACCGAATACCTCACGTGGATGACGACGCATCCGTACGGAATCGCGGAGCGCGACGCGAAGAACAACCACGGGACGTGCTGGATCGTGCAGGTCGCCGCCTTCGCGCACCTGACCGGCGATCGGACGCTCCTGCGGGAAATGCGCGAGCGCTACAGGACCGTCGTCGTGCCGAACCAGATCGCCGCCGACGGCAGCTTTCCCGAGGAACTGCGGCGCACGAAGCCGTACGGATATTCGCTGTTCAATCTCGAGGCAATGTCGACGATCTGTCAGATCCTTTCCACCCCGGAGGAGAACCTGTGGACGTTCCAGCTCCCGGACGGTCGCGGGATCACGCGTGCGCTGGAGTACATGGTCCCGTTCGTTCGGGACAAGAAGACGTGGCCGAAACCGCCCGACGTGATGTACGACAAGGAATGGCCGATGCGCCAGAGCAGCCTGCTGTTCGGCGGCCTCGCGTTGCATCGCGCCGACTACGTCGCGCTGTGGCAATCGCTGCCGGCGGACTCGGACGTCGAGGAAGTGATCCGCAACTTCTTCATCCGTCAGCCGGTGCTGTGGCTCGATTAGCGGCGGCCGCGATCGCGTTCAGCATCACGGTCGGCGCCGTCGCCGTCGCGCGGGGTTCGACCTCCGCGGACGTTCCGGCGCCCGCGGACGCGGTCGCCGTCAAGTCGCCGGCCGGTCACCTCTCGTTCGAGATCTGGCAGGACGCCGCGCGCCTCCGGTATCAACTGTCGCTCGACGGCCGTCCGGTCCTCGCGCCGTCGGCGGCCGGGATCCTCATCGACGGCGTGAACCTCGGCGACGGCGTCGCGCGCGGCAGCGTGCAGCGCTCCAGCACCAATCGCGAGTATCCGACGCGCGGCGTCCACAGCGCCGCGCACGATCGCAGCAACGACGCGCGCATCGAGTTTCGTCACGCCAAATCCGGCACGCGATTCTCCATGGAGGTGCGGGTGTTCGACGACGGCGCGGCGTTCCGCTACGTCGTGCCGGGAAGCGCCACGCGGACGCCCGATGAAGCGACGACGTTCCGCTTGCCGGACGGCGCGATCGTCTGGTCGCACGATCTGCACGGGCATTACGAAGGCGTCCACGTGCGGCGCGCGCTCGCCGACGTGCCGGCGGGCGATTGGGCCGCGCCGCCGGTCACGTTCAAACTCCCAGACGACGCCGGGTACGCGTCGATCACCGAAGCGGCGCTGACCGGCTTCGCCGGCATGGCGCTGCAGGGCGACGGCCGCGGCGAATATGTCGCGCGGCTCGGCCACGACCATCCGCCGTCGTATCCCTACACGCTGCGCTACACGCCCGAGGACGTGCAGCGCGTGTCGATCGCCGCGAAGATCACCGGCCCGGTCACGACGCCGTGGCGGGTGATCCTCGCCGGGCGCGACCTGAACGCGCTCGTGAACGCGGACGTCATTC
>QHWR01000141.1:0-8023 GCA_003223835.1 Acidobacteriota bacterium
CTGTTCGCCGGCTGCATCGCAGGAATTCATGAGGTCCTGCGACGCCAGGGATTGCTCGCCGGCCGCTGGTGCCTCGATCCGAACGAGGATCTGAGTCCGGGGCAGATGCTCGAAATCGATCGCGTGCTGGCTGCGTACCCGCATCTCGCAGACGACGGATTCGTGCGCGACAACCTGGATCGGTGGCTCAGATGATGTCGAAGATCGGCGTCGGCCTCGCGCTCTCCGCGCTCGTCGCAACCTTGCCGCAGTCGAATCAGGCGCCGCCGCCGGCCGATCTCGTGCTGCGCAACGCGAAGATCCTGACGGTCGACGAGGGCTTTCGGGAGGCCGCGGCGCTTGCCGCCCGCGACGGGCGGTTCGTCGCAGTCGGATCGAACGACGACGTCCAGCCGTATATCGGCCGCAGCACGCGAGTGATCGACGGCCGTGGACGCACGGTCGTCCCGGGTCTTATCGACACGCACGTGCACGCGCTCGATGTCGCCGAAGCAGAGTCGGCGCAGCCGTTTCAGAGCCTCCAATCGATCGACGCCCTGCAGGCATGGATCCGGCGCTCCGCGCATTCACGATCGCAAACGTGGACCTGGACGCCGCGCATCTATCCGACCCGTCTGCGCGAGCATCGATTCCCGACGCGTCAGGAGCTCGACCGAGCCGCACCCGATGCGCCGGTCGCCGTCGACGGCGCGTACGCCTACGTGCTGAACACCGCGGCGCTGCGCGCGGCCCACATTACGCGCGACTCGCCGGATCCGCCGGGCGGCGCGATCGTCAAGGATGCCGCCGGCGAGCCGACCGGACTGCTGAGGAACGTCGGCGGCCTGCTCGCGGCGTTCCGGCCGCGGCCGGGCAGCGTCTCCCTGGACATGCTGGAGCGAGTCCATCGCCAGTATCTCGCGACCGGCATCACGAGCGTCATCGAGCGCGGCGCCACGCTGGACGGCTACAAATCGTACGAGGAGCTTCGCCGCGCCAACCGCCTCCACGTGCGCGCGACGGTGACAATCCGGATTCCACGCGCCGACGACGCCGCCGAAGTGGAGCGATTCATTCGAGGACTCGCTTTTCGTCCAGGCGCCGGCGACGAGTGGTTGAAGGCGGGTCCACTGAAGATCGTCGTCGACGGCGGCATTCTCATCGGCACGTCGTTCATGCGCGAGCCGTACGGGCTGAGCGCGCGGCAGCTGTACGCCGTGGACGACCCGCTCTATCGCGGATTGCTGTCGCTGACGCCGCAGCAGGTTGCGGCGGCGATCGCGATCGGTCATCGCCTCGGCTGGCAGATGGTCGCGCACGTCACCGGCGACGCGGGCGTCGACATCGTGCTCGACGCGATCGAGGCGGCGCAGAAGCAGGTGCCCGCGTCCGATCGCCGCCACACGCTGCTGCACGCCTACTTCGTCCATCCCGAGACCGCCGCCCGCGCGGCGCGGCTGGGCGTGCTCGTCGACACGCAGCCTGCGTGGCACTACAAGGATGCCGATGCGCTCGCGGACGGCCTCGGCCGCGAGCGTCTCGCCCACTTCATCGGGCTTCGCACGTGGCGCGACGCCGGCGTCGAGGTGGCGATCAACACCGACCACATGTTCGGCCTCGATCGCGACGAGGCGCTGAATCCGTTCAACCCGTTCCTGACGATGTACTCGGCCACGACGCGACGCACGGAAGGCGGACGGGTGATCGGCGAGACCGAAGCGGTCTCGCGGCAGGACGCGCTGCGGATGATGACGAGCATGGCCGCGCGGTTCAGCTTCGACGAGAAGAATCGTGGATCGATCGAGAAGGGCAAGGTCGGCGACTTCGTCGTGCTCAGCGACCCCTTCCTCACCGTGTCTCCGGAACAGCTGCGCAACATCCGCGCGGACTTGACCGTCGTCGGCGGCCGCGTGGCGTTCGAGCGCCCGTAATGTGCGAAGATCGCGGCGCCATGAAGAAGAGCGCGCTCGTCGCGCTGGTCGTTTCGACGTTTTCGTTGCTGTGGACGGCGGGCCCTGCCGCCGAGCAGACCGCGGAGCTCAGGATCGGCATCATCGGCACCGACAGCTCGCACGTGACGGCGTTCACCAAGCTGCTCAACGACAAGGGCGATCCCGACCACCTGCCGGGCGCGCGGGTCGTCGCCGCCTTCAAAGGCGGCAGTCCCGACGTCGAGGACAGCCGCAACCGCATCGATCGGTTCTCCGCCGAGCTCAAGGACAAGTGGAGCGTCGAGTTCGTCGACTCGATCGAGGCGCTGTGCGCGAAAGTGGATGCGGTATTGCTGGAAAGCGTGGACGGCCGGACGCATCTGAATCAGGTGCGCCCCGTCTTCACGGCGAAGAAGCGCGTCTTCATCGACAAGCCGATGACCGCCAGCTACGCCGATGCGCGCGAGATCGTGCGGCTCTCGCGCGAATCGGGCGTGCCGTTCTTCAGCGCGTCGAGCCTGCGCTTCGCCGGCGACGTGCAGGCGCTGCGGAAGAGCGACAAGCACGGCGGAATCGGCGGCGCGTTCACGTTCGGGCCCGAGCACTTCGAGCCACACCATCCGGATCTGTTCTGGTACGGCATCCACGCCGTCGAGATGCTGTACGCGCTGCTCGGGCCGGGCTGCGAGAAGGTGTCGCGCGTCAAGACCGACAGCGGCGACACCGTCGTCGGCACCTGGAAGGACGGACGCATCGGCACGATGCGCGGCCTGATTCAGGGCCGGCAGGACTACGGCGCCGTCGTCTTCGGGATGAAGGCGGTGCTCGCGACGCCGGTGCCGATGAAGAGCGACTATCGCGGACTGATCGCCGAGATCGTCAAGTTCTTCCAGACCGGCGTGCCGCCGGTCGCGCCGGACGAGACGCTCGAGATCCTCGCGTTTATGGAAGCCGCCGATCTGAGCAAGGCGCGGGGCGGCGCGCCGGTGGCGCTCGCCGACGTGATGCGGCGAAGTAGGCCACGAGGAAACTGACCGATCTCCAGACTGGCCTATTTCTCCACATACTCGGTCCGAAAGGGACCCTGACCGCTGGTTTGCACGATGACCGGTGGGTTTTCTCCAGCTCGATGTTGTCTAAGGGCTCTCGCGGATGTCATCAAGACGCCGTGGAATCGGCGCTTTTCAATCCCAAGCTGCTTGATCTTCGATTCCAGCGTCGAGGCCGGAATGCCGAGCCCGGCGGCAGCCCCTCGCGGTCCAGCCACCCTTCCTCGACTCTTCGCCAGGGCGGTCTCGATCATCTCCTTCTCCTGATCCTGCAGTGTTGCTGGGAGTGGGCTTGACCCGTCCGCGCGAAGAGGTGCCTGACTCGACAGCCAGGCTTCATCGATCGAGAACGTGTCGCCGGTGCACAGGATGACCGATCGCTCGATGATGTTCTGGAGCTCACGAATGTTGCCTGGCCACGGGTAACGATCGCAGAGTTCCAGCGTGCGCTTGTCAATCCGGCGAATCCGCTTGGCCATGTTTTCCGCAAATCGCTTGACGAAGTATTCGACCAGGATCGGAATGTCTTCTCGGCGCTTTCGTAGCGGCGGCACGTGGATGGGAAAGACGTTCAACCTGTAAAACAGGTCCGATCTAAATGAGCCCTCGGCGATGGCGGCTGACAGGTCGCGGTTGGTCGCCGCCACGACTCGAACGTCCACCGGAATCGCGCGACTTCCTCCGACCCGCTCGATCTGGCGCTCTTGCAGCACGCGCAGCAAGGCGATTTGCGTATCCATCGGTATCTCCCCGATCTCATCAAGGAAGATCGTGCCGGAGTGCGCGAGCTCGAAGCGGCCACGGCGCTGCTGCACAGCACCGGTGAAGGCGCCTTTCTCGTGGCCAAACAGCTCGGAGGCAATCAGCGAAGGAGGAGTTGCCGCACAATTCAGGCTGACAAACGCCCGATCCGCACGACGTGAATGCTTGTGGATGGCGCGAGCGATCAGCTCCTTTCCCGTACCGGTTTCGCCTGAGATCAAAACGGTCGAGTCGGTGGGCGCAACCTTCGACACGTGAGAGAGCACGGACTTCAGCGCGGGGGATGCGCCGACGATCTCCTCGAACATGAAGGCCTGATCGATCTCCTCACGAAGCGCCAGGTTCTCGTCCTGGAGCCGGTCCTTCAGGCGCTTGATCTCTTCGAAAGCAGTCTCCAGTGCAGCTTGCGCCTGCCGTTGTTCGGTCACGTCCATGCCTGTGCCGACGTACTCCACGACGTCACCGGACTCGTTCAGGACGGCATGGCCGATCGTATGAAGGTGCTTGACCGTGCCGTCACGAAGCACGATGCGGTACTCGGCGTCGAACTCACCTTTCTGCGTCTGCGCGGCCTCATAGGTTTCCCTGACCCTCGACCGATCGTCAGGATGAATCCCGCTGTACATCCGGTCGATCGTCGACAGAGGCTCCGCCGACTCGACGCCGCGTATTCGAAGCACTTCCGGGGACACCGTGAAAGCGCCCGACGCAAGATCGTGTCGCCAACTGCCGGCATGGCTCAGTCGCTGCGCTTCGAGCAAGTCGGCTTCGCTCCGTCGCAGCTTCTCCTCCGACTGCTTGCGTGCATCGATGTCCGTCAGCAGGTTGTACCAGCGGACGATCCGACCCTCGACGTCGACAAGCGGGAGGCCGCGCGACTGGAACCACCGGTACTCGCCATCGGCCCGACGGATGCGGTGCTCGAATTCGTAGGGCAGGCCGGTCTCGACGGCGTACTGCCACGCGGTCTTCACGCGGGGGAGGTCGGCCGGATGGACGGCATCGGTCGTGCCCCATTGCTTCAGTTCTTCAAGCGTGCGGCCAAAAAACTCGAGGACCTGGCGGTTGACGTGCTCGACCGCGCCTTCGGGCGTCATGACCGCGATCAGACCGGGAATCGTCTCGACGATCAGCCGAAAGCCTTCTTCGCTGGCCCCGAGGGTCAGCGTCTCAAGATCGCGCTTGGGTTGAGGGGCTGACTCAGTCACGTGACACCGCCTGGCCGGCACTTCGAGCCCGCCATCACGCATTCTAGGCCGACCTGGCCATTGTCGCCCTGTCCGTGGCTCTGGCCACATCAACGACGTGTCTCGCCAAACTGGCCTCACGAGTGTTCGCGAGCGGTTCTCGCGAAGATTCGCGCGGGCGAGCGTGTTCGCCGAGAGAGCGCAACGACTTACGGACGGCGCACGGTTTGCCCTTCGTCGTGCGGACGTTCGTCATCAATCCCGATGCTCAAGATCACGCGCGTGACCGGCACCGGAACGACCACGCTGATGGTGAGCGGGCGAATCCGGGCGGAGGAGCTGCCTGACCTGCGCCGATCCGTTGAGGCGGAGCCGACGCGCGACGTCGTGCTCGACCTGAGCGAAGTGAGCCTCGTGGACGTCGAGGTCGTGCGGTTCTTACTGCACTGTGAAATGCAGGGCATCCGGTTGGCCCATTGCCCCGCCTACGTCCGTGAATGGATGGTCCGCGAGAAACGGCCTCCGTGATTCACGACGGTGTGTGACGCCATGTCAGCAAAAACCAAGAACAGGGATGAATCAGATGTCGACAGCAATCTACGCGCGGCGAGCGTTTCTCGGAATTGTGCCGATCATCGCGGTGGTGCTCGGCTATGGGGAGCAGTTGAGCGCGTCAAGAACGTCGTTCTGGTGCACGGGGGGTTCGTGGACGGGTCCGGTTGGCAAGGCGTCTACGACCTTCTCAAAAAGGACGGCTACAACGTGGCGATCGTCCAGAATCCGACCACCTCGTTGGCGGATGACGTCGCTGCCACGAAACGCACGCTGGCCGCGCAGAATGGCCCGGCGATTCTCGTTGGCCATTCGTACGGCGGCGTCGTGATCACGGAAGCCGGCAACGATCCGAAGGTCGCGGGCCTCGTCTATATCGCGGCGTTCGCTCCGGACAAGGGCGAGTCGGTGTCCGCGTTGATCAAGAACCCACCGCCGGGTGCGCCCGTGCCTCCGATCCTGCCGCCTCAGGACGGCTATCTGTTTCTCGATCGGACAGAATTTCGAGCGTCGTTCGCCGCGGATGTGAGCGCTGACGCGGCTGCATTCATGGCGGACTCGCAAGTGGCATGGGGTCTCGAGGCCCTGAACGGCGCCGTCAGCGAGCCGGCGTGGAAGTCGAAGCCAAGCTGGTATCTCGTGTCGACGGAGGACAGGATGATTCCGCCCGACGCGCAGCGCGCGATGTCGAAGCGCGCCGGTTCAACGGTTGCCGAGGTCAAGGGGAGTCATGCCGTCTACGTGTCGCAGCCGCAGGCGGTCGCGGCGATCATCACGAAGGCGGCGCACGGCGTGGCCCTGGTGACGCGATAAGGCGGCCTAGCCGCGGTAACCCTACTCTCCTCGCAGGGCGATGACCGGCTGGACCCGGATCGCGCGACGCGCTGGAATCCAGCAGGCGGCGAGCGCGACGGCGAGCAGCGCACCCGGCACGACGAGGAAGGTCAGCGGGTCATGCGCGCTGACGCCGAACAGCAACCCGGAAAGCACCTGCGTCAGCGCGAGCGCGCCGGCGATGCCGATCCCGAGGCCGATCGCGGCGATGCGCGCGCCGGTGGCGAACACCATCCGCAGAATCGCGCCGCGATCAGCGCCGAGGGCCATGCGGATGCCGATCTCCTGCGTCCGCTGTGCCGTCGCGTAGGCGAGCACGCCGTAGACGCCGATGGCCGCGAGCACGAGCGCCACGGCGGCAAACAGACCGAGCAGCAGCGTCGTGAATCGGCGGTTCGCCTGCGCCTCCGCGAGCAGGTCACCGACCGTACGCATGCCGGCAATCGCCTGGTCGCGATCGAGGGCCCACACCGCCGCCTGCGCGGCGCTGGCAAGCGCAGCCGGGTCGCCGGCGGTGCGAAGAAACACGAACATGCGCGGCTCGGGCGCCTGCGGCATCGGGAAGTAGACCTCCGCCCAGGGCTTTCGTTCGAACCCGCCGCGCCGGGTATCTGCCACGACGCCGACGATGGCCTGCCACCGGGTGTCGGGCTGGGTGGGATCGCCGAACGTCACCCGCCGGCCAAGCGGGTCCTCGTTCGGGAAGAAGCGGCGGACGAACGATTCGTTGACGAGGACGACCTCCTGGGCTCGCGGTGCGTCCGCCCTGGTGAACATCCGTCCACGACGCAGCGGGATCTGCAGGGTGGCGAAGTAACCCGGCGTGACCGAGTCGTACGGGACCGGAATGTTCTGTACATCGGCCGGGAGCGGCGGCCGCCCTTCGATGTTGATCATTGCCGAACCCGGCAGCCGCGAGAGGAGCAGCGACGAGCCGGCCCCCGAGGCTTCGACACCCGGCAACGCCGACAGCCGTTCGATGAGCTGCTCGTAGAATGCCGCGACGCGCTCCGGCGTCGTGTACTTCGCCCTCGGCAGGTCGAGGCGGAGGGTGAGCACGCCGGTCGAGGCGAAGCCCGGATCCTGGCTGTTCAGCGCGATGACGCTGCGCACCAGCAGACCGGCGCCGATCAGGAGCACGAGGGCGACCGCCAGCTCTCCGATTGCCAAAGCGGCGCGGACCCGGCGGCCGCGAACCCCGTCCGATCCAGTGCGGCCGCCTTCCTTCAGGTACGCGCCGGAGTCGCGGCGCGCGGCGTGGAGTGCCGGAACGATGCCGAAGAGCAGGCCGGTGAGCAGGGATGCGCCAAGGGCATACGCGATCACCTGTCGGTCGACGGCAATGTTCGCGAGCCGCGGGAGGCCCGCCGGCGCCAGGGTTTGAAGGAGCTCCGTGCACCACGCCGCGACCGCCAGGCCTGCGGCGCCGCCGATCAGGCCGAGCAGCAGGCTTTCGGTCAGCATCTGGCGCAGCAGTCGACGCCGCCCGGCGCCGAGCGCCGCCCGAATCGCGAACTCGCGCTGCCTCGAGGCGGCGCGGGTGAGCAACAGGTTCGCGACGTTGGCGCAGGCGATCAGGAGGACGAAGCACACCGCGCCGAGCAGGATGATCAGCGGCCGCTTGACGTCACCCACGATCTCTTCGTGCAGCGGCACGAGGCGGATACCGATCCCGGCGTTCGATGAATACTCTTTCTCCAGCCGCGTGGCGATGGCGTTCATTTCTGAT
>QHWR01000141.1:8186-43514 GCA_003223835.1 Acidobacteriota bacterium
ACGCGCTCTCCGCCGGCCTGCCCGTTGGCCGCGGCGAAAGCCCGGCCTCTCGCGGGCGCCACGCCGAGCGTGTCGAAGAAGTCGGGTGTCACCCGGCCGCCGCGGATCTGCGCCGGGTCACCGCTGCCCGTCAGCGTCACGCTCGCGCCCGAGTACGCCGACATCCGCTCGAACGACGTGCTCGCACGCCGCCAGTCCTCGAAGTTGGGATACGCGGCGACGTCCTTGTCGAACCCCTGACGCGGGTTATAGGTCCAGACCATCATCAGCCGGTCGGGCCGCGGGTAGGGAAGCGGCCGCAGCAGCACGGCGTTGACGACGGTGAAGATCGCCGCGTTCGCTCCGATGCCGAGCGCCAGCGTGACCGTCGCGACCCCATAGAAGAGCGGCTTTTTCGCGATGCTCCTGAGGGCGTAGACCAGATCGTTCAGCATGATTCGCCGCCGGACCATAGTACACCGTGATCCGGGTCGCGCTCGCTCTGTGCTGCAGGCGCTCGCCGACTCTATCCGCGATGAGCCGCTGCGGCGAGCGTTTCAGAGTTCGAAGGAGATCCGCGACTTAGAGTTATCCTGATGCCGGCCGACGTGGCGAGGGCGGCGCGGGCCTTCCGCGCGATGCATTGCCGGTTGCATTCTTCAACAACCGGCCAGGGATCGAGATGGGCACAGCGGTGCCGGCGGACCTTCAGAGATTAGAGGATGCGCTGGACGTGGCGGAACGCGACGCACGCGCGCTCGTGGACGGCCTGACCGAGGCACGCGGCGCCTGGTGCGCGGACGCCGGCTCCTGGAGCGTCGCAGAATGTCTCGACCACCTGGCCACCGCCAACCGCGTCTACCTCGCGGCGATGCAGCCACCGGCCGCTCGAGCGCTGAGGGATCGTCGCCAGCGGCGTGGCCCCGCACAGCCGGGTCTGGTCGGCGGATGGTTCGTGCGGTTCCTCGAACCACCGGTGAACGCCGGCTTCAAGACGAAGGCGCCGCGCGCCATCCGGCCTCGGACGTCACCGGCCCTCGGCGACGCCATCACGGCGTTCCTTGCCTCTCAACATGACGTGCGGACGTTTCTGCGGACGTACGCCGGCATCGATCTCGCGGGGGTGCGCTTCCCGAATCCATTCATTCGCGGCGTCCGATTCAGCCTCGCGACGGGGCTGCACGTCATCGCCGCCCACGAGCGGCGTCATTTGTGGCAGGCCTGGCGCGTGCGACAAGCGGCGGAGCGACCATCGACCAGCGAGAGCAAGGGTCAATGAATCTACTGCTGCAACGCCCGCACGAGCTCTTCGAGACGGTCGTAGCTGATGCCTGCGTCCGGCGTACACGCCACCGCAGTGCAGGATGCGATTCAGCGCTTCCGGGCGATCGTCGCGGTGAACACCTCTTCCATCGCAACGCGGGTCCGGCAGCCGGCCGATGGATCGAGCTGACGGCGGCTGTCGGTCCAGATCGGGCGCGAGACGCCGCCGAATGACGCGAGACCGGCGTAGTCCCCCTGCTGATTCCCGTAATTGATCGCCGGGCACGGGAACACGCCGTTGCAGTCGTGCTCGTTCGAGCTGACGTCGGTGACGCGAACGTTCGGTGACAACCAGGGGGCGCCGCCGCCGCGCGATTGCGTGAAGTAGATGTCGGTCTCGAACCGCGCGCCGGTCGTATCGTTGCGCGTATCGTAGAACGAAACGTTGACCTCGCCCGTGATCGGATCGACGGCCATCCAGTGATTGAATCGATCCACGCCCGCCAATTGATCCGTGACGGGATCCGCTGCCGACCAGCTCGTCCCGCCATCGTCCGAGTCCGACGCGAAGATGTCCGTATTGCCGTTCGCGTTCAGGTCCATCCACGAGCAATACAGGCGGCCGCGATGCGCGCCGGTCGATCGGTCCGCATCGCAGGCAGGATAGACGAGCGCGCCGCGGCTGAACTCCGCCGGGATCGCGATGTCGAACGGCAGCCGCTTCAGCGCGACGACGCGCGGCCCGTCCCACGTGACGCCGCCGTCCATCGATCGATTGAACGCGATCGTGTTCGCCGCATAATCGTTCCACGCCACGTACACCTCGCCATTCGGGCCGACGAACGGAACGGCGCCAATCGCGCGGCCCTGGCCGCGAGGGTCGTCGACGCGCACCACCGTGAAGGTGGCGCCGTGATCGACGGAGCGACCGAACCGCACGCCGCCGCCGGTGGACCCGCCCGTCGCGGCGTCCCACGCGACGTACACGTTGTCGCGGAACCGGCTTGCGGCATTGGTGTCGGCGGCGATCATCGGCTTGTCGTTGAAATGGCCGCTCCCGCCCTCTTCGGAGAAGAGCGTGAACTGTGGATAGGACCGCCCGCCGTCCGACGACCGCGCGACACCCACGGCGGTCCCGTTGATGCCGTTGCCGCGTCCGAAATACACGACGATGTAGCTGTAGAAGACGTTGCCGCTCGTATCGAATGCGAGCGACGGGTCGGATCCGAAGTCGATGCCGTTGCCTTTGGCCGGCGGCAGCGGCAAATCGACGCCACTCCAGGAGGATCCGCCGTCACTCGAAGAGTAGCCGCGCATCGGCAGTCGGAAGATCTCGTTCGATCCCGCGGCGACGGTCTTCGGATGCGTCGGGTCGATCGTGATGTATGTCTCGCTCTGCGGGCCGCATTCGTTGGAGACGTCGACGTTCGGGCCGACTTGCACGCCAGCCTGGCCGGAGCACGCGTCGGGTCCATGGGCCGCCAGGTATTGGTACTTCGCCCACCACGTCGGGTTTCCGGGACCGTTGGTCTGCGCCGATGGCGGTGCGCTCCACGAAAGGGCAAGCACACCCGTCACGATTACTGCATGGGGCCGGATCATCAGGTTCCCTCCCA
The DNA here is from genome assembly GCA_003223835.1 of Acidobacteriota bacterium. Lineage (GTDB taxonomy): Bacteria > Acidobacteriota > Vicinamibacteria > Vicinamibacterales > 2-12-FULL-66-21 > Gp6-AA38. The sequence continues at coordinate 11,045 of QHWR01000141.1, forward strand.
GAAGGCGACGCCGGATTATACTCGCGCGAATCAGCTCGCCGTCGATCGCAGTTGGAACACGTGATGCAAACGCCGCCCGGCGGCGGTCCTACAGCCGTGCGATGGCGCATCGTCGCGCTGCTGGCTGCCTTGAGCCTCGTCAGCTACGCGCTGCGCACGAACATCTCCATCGCCGCGGCGCTGATGCGGACCGACCTCCACCTGACCGACATCCAGCTCGGGCAGGTCTTCACGGCCTTCATGATCGGATACGCGATCTTTCAGGTGCCGGCGGGAGCGCTCGGCGACCGATTCGGCCCGCGCCGCGTGCTGACGTTCTCCGCGGCGATCTGGGGACTCGCCACGCTCATGACGGGCGCGCTGCCCGGCTTGATCGGAGGGGCGGCGGCGACGCTCACCGTGCTGTTCGTCGTCCGGTTCCTGCTCGGCGTCGGCGAGGCGGCGACGTATCCGGTCGCCGCGGCGGCCGTTGGCGTGTGGATGCCCCCCTCGGAGCGGGCGTTCGCGAACGCGCTGGTCATTGCCGGCATGGCGCTCGGATCCGCGTTCATCCCTCCGCTCATGTCGCGTGTCATGGTCGCCGGCGGGTGGCGGCTGTCCTTCTACGTGACGTCGATTCTCGGATTCGTCGTCGCCGCGCTGTGGTGGTGGTACGCGCGCGACGATCCGTCGCGGCATCCCGCGATCAACGAGCAGGAACTGCGCGCGATCTCCTCCGGCCGCGATCCGGCCGCCGCGCGGAGATTGGGCGCGCGCCGCGTGACCCTCCGTCAAATCGTCGATTCGCCGCTGCTCCGCAGCCGGAACATGCTCCTGATCTCCGCGAGCTACTTCCTGGACACCTACGTGCTCTTCATCTTCGTGTTCTGGTTCTATCTGTATCTCGTGGACGAACGACAGTTCAGCATCCTGAAAGGGGGCGTTTACTCGAGCCTGCCCTGGATCGCCGCGCTGATCATCGTGCCCACCGGTGGACATCTGTGTGACGTGCTGTCGCAGAAATACGGACGCCGGATCGGCCGCCGCGCTGTGGCGATGACGGGCTTGCTCGTGTCCGCGGCGTTGATCGCCTGGGGCGCGCGGACGGAGCAGCCGATGCTTGCCATCGCGACGCTCTCCCTGAGCGTCGGCTTTCTGATGGCGACGGAAGGTCCGTTCTGGTCGAGCGCCATCGACATTTCCGGCGCGTACGCCGGCACCGCCGGCGGCATCATGAACACCGCGGGCAATCTCGGCGGCGTGGTCTCGACGTCGGTCGTGCCGGTTCTCGTGTCGCGGTTTGGATGGATGGTGGCGCTCGCGACCGGCTCGGTGCTCGGCGTCGTCAGCGCGCTGTTGTGGCTGCTGATTCGCGTAGACCAGGACCAGCGCGACGACGATTCAGTTGACACGCAGATCTCGACGGGCGCCGCGCAAACGGCCGGCGGACCAGGATCCCGCCGCCGCGCGATGTAGAATCCGCGTCACACGTTCCGCGCAGATCGGAGGGGCCATGCCGAAGACAGCCGACATTGTCGTCGTGGGCGGCGGAATCAACGGCTGCAGTACCGCGTACCACCTCGCACGGCGCGGAGCGCGAAACATCGTTCTGATCGAGAAAGGACACGTCGCGTCGGGCCCGACCGGCCGGTCGAGCGGGATCGTCAGGCAGCATTACACGAACCCGACGCTGGCGGCGATGGCGCGCGACAGCGTGCGCGTGTTCGAACGCTTCGCGGACGAGGTCGGCGGCGACGCGGGGTTCGTGCAGTGCGGCGTCGTCTTCCTGTCGGGGGCGGACAGCGCGCGCGTGCTCGCCGAGACCGTGGAGATGCACCGTCGAATGGGCATCCGGGAGTCGGTGCTTTCCGCCGACGATCTGAAAGCGATGGAGCCGCAGCTCGTGACCGAAGGCGTCGCGAGCGGCGCGTACGATCCCGACGGCGGTTACGCCGACCCGGCGCTCGCGGCGAACAGCTTCGCCGACGCGGCGAAGCGGCTCGGCGTGGCAATCGTCAAGCGGACGACGGTCACCGCTCTTCGCATGGAGCAGGGCAGGATTGCAGGGGTCGTCACCGACAAGGAGGAAATCGCTTCGCCGATCGTCGTGAACGTCGCGGGACCCTGGGGCGCGCGGCTGGCGGCGATCGCCGGCGTCGAGATCCCGTTGACGGTCACCCGCCATCCCGTGGTCGTCATGCAGCGGCCCCGCACGTGGCGCACCCGGACGCCGGTCTGGGCCGACCTCGTCGGCGGCTCGTACTTCAAGCCTGACGGCGACACGGGCATCATGGTCGGTTCCGTTCAAAACGATCATCGATCCGTTGACGCCGACGCCTACGTCGAGACGGCCACGCACGACGAAATCGCCGCCGCGTCCTCTGCGATCGTGCGGCGGTTTCCGATCATGGAGGACGGGACGGCGTCCAAGGGTTGGGCGGGACTCTACGATGTCACGCCCGATTCACAGCCCGTCATCGATCGGATCGAGCAGGTTCCCGGTTTCTTCTGCGCTGTCGGGTTCAGCGGCCACGGGTTCAAGATTTCGCCGGCCGTCGGACGGATCGTCTCCGATCTCGTCCTCGACGGCGAGTGCCGCCACTACGACATCGCCGTCTTTCGACACGACCGCTTCAAGACCGGCGACCTGCACCAGAGCGGCTACGCGTACAGCATCGTTGGATGAGATCGCGGCGCGCTTGACAACCTCCGGCGCCGCGCGTATGAAGCACGCACAACCAAGGAGGCTCTGCCATGTTGTCGTACCGGCGGTCAGTTGTCATCGCGATCGCGCTCGTTGCGCTCGCTTACGCCGTGCCCGCACGCGCCCAGGCGCAGCAGGGACGGATCACGGGCATCGTGCGTGACGCGACCGGCATTCCGGTTCCGGGCGTGACCGTCACCGCCACGAACCAGACCACCAAGGCCTCTCAAACCACCGCCACCGGGAACGACGGCAGCTATTCCTTCTCGCTTGCGCCCGGAGGCTACACCGTGACCGCGACGCTGTCGGGCTTCCGCAACGCGGCGCAAAACGTCGAAGTCACCGCCGGCGCATCGAAACAGATCGATTTGAGTCTGGAACCGGCGCTGGCCCAGGAAGTCACCGTGACGGCGACGAAGCGCGAACAGACGGTGCTCGACGTGCCGTTCTCGATCGCGGCGCCCACCGCGGAAGTGCTGCGCGCGCGCGGCGTCGAGAACATCGAGGATGTCGCCGCGAACGTCGGCGGGTTCACCGTGCAGAACCTCGGACCCGGCCAGAGCCAGGTCGCGATGCGCGGCGTGTCCGCCGGCCAGATCGTGCGCGACCAGCCGGGCGTCAAGGAACAGGTCGGCGTCTACCTCGACGAGTCGGTCGTGTCGCTGTCGCTCTTCACGCCGGACCTCGACTTGTTCGACACCAACCGCGTCGAGGTGCTGCGCGGACCGCAGGGCACACTGTTCGGCTCCGGCTCGCTCTCCGGAACCGTCCGCTATATCACGAACCAGCCCGAGCTCGGCGTGAAGAGAGGGTTCGTCGAGCTCGATGGCAGCGCGGTGGCCGGGGGCAGCCCGGGTGGAAACGCGAAGCTCGGATTCAACGCGCCGCTGGGTTCGAGGGCGGCGCTGCGCGTCGCGTCGTACTACGATCGCACTCCCGGCTACATCGATGCCGTCCAGCCGAATCTCTCGGTCAAGAAGAACGTCAACGACGGCTATCGCAGCGGCGTGCGCGCGGCCGTTCGATTTACTCCGAACGAACAGTTCTCCATCACGCCGCGGATCGTCTACCAGCGCGTGGACTCGAACGGCTGGAACCGCAGCGACATCTTCAACATTCTGGCGAACCCGTATACGACCACGCGGCCGCCTGTGACGCTCGGCGGGCTCCGGCAGTTCACGCAGCTCAAAGAGGAATTCACCGACGACTTCACGCTCGGCGACGTGGCGCTCGACTACAACTTCGGCGACGTCATCCTGACGTCGATTACGTCGTTCACCAACCGCGACATCCTGGTGATCCGCGATGCGACCGCCCTGACGGCCAGCATCACCGGCGGCAGCATCGGTCTGCCGGCGAGCGCCTACACGCTCAACGCCCCGCTGAACGATGCCACGACCGCGAAGGTCGCGACACAGGAGCTGCGCTTTTCCGGCGGCAAGTCGCGATTCCCGTGGGTCGCGGGCGGCTTCTTCAGCCACACCCATAGGCACTACGGACAGGACCTGCCGGTGATCGGCTTCCAGGATCTGACCGGGATCCCGACACGCGGGCTGCGCGCTCCGAAGGACAGCCTCTTCTGGTCCGATCTCGATTACAAGCTCAATCAGTTCGCGCTCTTCGGCGAAGGCACGCTGGCGGTGAGCGACCAGTTCAACCTGACCGCCGGTCTCCGCTACTACCACTTCGGCGAGGACAAGCAGCAGATCTTCGACGGCATCTTCGGGAACGACAATAATGGGACGTCGCTCGTGTCGCAGCCCGGCTCCACGGATGCGAACGGCGTGGCGCCGCGGATCATCGCGACGTACAAGCTGTCGAACGCCGCGAACTTCAACGCGCAGGTCTCCCGCGGGTTCCGGCTCGGCGGGATCAACGACCCGCTCAACGTGCCGTTGTGCACGGCGCAGGACCTTGTCACGTTCGGCGGACGCGAGACCTGGAAGGACGAGAAGGTCTGGAACTACGAGGCGGGCATCAAGTCCAAGGTGCTGAACGGGACCGGCGCGGTCGCCGCGTCCGTCTTCTATATGGACATCCACGATCTGCAGGCGACGGTGACCGCCGGCTCCTGCTCGTCGCGCGTCGTCTTCAACGTGCCGAAGGCGCGCAGTCAGGGACTCGAGATCGAGTTCGAGGACGCCCCGAACCGCAACGTCAGCTTCGCGATCTCCGGCAGCTTCAACAACTCCGAGCTGCGAACGACGCTGACGTCAACGGACCCGAGCGGCGCCGTCAGCGTCGTGTCGGGCATCAAAAAGGGGGAGCGTCTGCCGACGGTCCCGAAAGTCCAGATTGCGTCCGCGGTCACCTACCAGCAGGAGATCAGGCAAGGCGGACTGGCGTACGTCACGGGCACGTATCAGCACATCGGCTCTCGCCTGACGCAGGTCGGCGATCAGGATCTCGGCACGCTCGACCTGCTCTCGTTCGGGGCGAACACGATTGGCGCCCCGCTGACGGCGCGCACCTTCACGTACGACCCCTTGCTGCCAGCCTACGACCTGCTCAACCTGCGGGCGGGCGTGCGGCGGAACACGTGGGACGTGTCGATCTACATGAATAATGTGACCGACGAACGCGCGCTGCTGTCGCTCGACCGCGAGCGCGGGACGCGCGCGCGGATCGGCTACCTGACGAACCAGCCCCGCACCTTCGGCGTCACGACCCGGTTCGACTTCTAGCGCCGGTCGACGGCCGTGCTATATTTGTCAAAGCAAATATATGGCCAGGCCAATCGACCAGATGGAAACGCTGTTCAAGGCGCTCGCGGACGCGACGCGGCTCAGGATTCTGGGGCTCCTCCTCGCGGGCGAGGTGTGCGTTTGCGACATCCACGAGAGTCTCAGGATTCCGCAGCCGAAGGCGTCACGGCATCTCGCCTACCTGCGGAATTCGGGGCTCGTCGAGACGCGCCGCGACGGATTGTGGATTCACTATCGCCTCGGAACACTCGCCGATCCCGTTCTCGCCGCCATCGTCGACGGCGTTCGTCACGCGCTGACGCACATGGACACGGTGCGACGCGACGGCGAGCGGCTGCAGAAGCGGACCGGCTGCTGCGTGCCGGGTCCGGGTGACGTGACCGGCGCGTCGTGCTGTGACCGCAGCGGCTCCAACGTGGCGGAAGCGCCGTGACACACTGGAGCCGCGGCGTGCGGGCGGCGCCGCTTGGCCACGGATCACACGGACGTCCACGGACCGACGAACACCTCCAGTTGGCCACGGATCACACGGACGTCCACGGACCGACGACCACCTCCAGTTGGCCACGGATCACACGGACGTCCACGGACCGACGAACAACTCCAGTCGGCCGCGGATTACACGGACGTCCACGGGCCAACGAACCCAGTTGCAATTAGCCATGGATCACGCGGATGTCCAGTCAGTCTGGTCTTGCTGAGCGCGGAGCATCGCCGCCGGGTCCCGTCGAGGCGTGCAACGCTGGACCGAGGCATGCGGCAGGTGACGCCACGAGTCGGACGATTCGCGCCCGGCTTCCACCAGCACGAGCGCGACGCACACAGTCAGGACCGACAACGTCGGCCGCGCGGCCCTCCGTGGCGCTCCGTGTCATCCGTGGCTGAAGAAGAACCCTCCGTGGCCCTAAAACGTCGCTCTGATGCCTAATCGTATGACCCGTCCCGGCGAGAATCCCTCCACGTTGTTTATGGTGTCGGCACCCAAAACACCGGTTGTGCCGTTATGGGGGTCTCCGTCTATCAGGAACGAGGTGAGATCGACGAAGCCGCCCCCGTAATCCGCGAAGAATTGCGGATGGTTGAACGCGTTATCGAGCAGGGCTGAAAACTGCAGCCGGAAGCGATCGCGTGCGACGAGGTCCTTGTAGAACCCGAAGTTCACGACCCAGGTGCCCGGCCCTTTCAGGCTCCCCTTCTTCGCATTGCCGAGCTGTCCCGGCCCCGGGAGGGCGTACGCCGTTTGATTGAAAAACGCGTCGCGCGGTCCGCCCGTGTTGGGATTGGCAATCTGGTCCGGCCGCCAGGCGCAGCAGAAGGCGTTGCCCAGCCCATCCAGCGGCTTCCCCGTATTCCACGGACTGGTCGTGTAAAAGCCGCTGAAGAACGGTGTGAGATTCTGGCCGCTGCGCGCCTGGAACAGGCTCGAGACCGTCCATCCGCCAAAGAGCGCGTTGGCCCAGTTCGCCATGTTCGTGCCGTGCGCGCGGCCGCGTCCGACCGGAATGTCCCACGTCGCGTTCGCGACGACGCGGTGTTTGACGACGTTGGGATCCGGACCGCGGTCCTTCTCGATATCGTACGGATCGAACTGCACGGGACCGATCGTGCTGTTGCCGGTATCGGGCGCGTTGCTGTCCGAGTGCGCCAGCGTGTACGCCGCGTTGAACGCCAGCCCGTTTCGATACCGGCGCAGCAGCTCGAACTGGAGCGCGTTGAACTGGCCGCTGCCGGCGTTCGACACGATGTCCATGTAATAGCCGTAAAGCGGGAACGGCAGCCGCGCGTAGTCCGAGGGCACCTCGGGATCGAAGGGAACCGTGCTCGCCTTCAGCGTGTTGTGGTCGCGGTCCACCAGCAGCTTCCGCATCGTCGATCCGATGTAGCTGGCCCGCAGCCCCATCTGGCCCGCGAGCTCGCGCTCCACCGTGAGGTTGTACTGATAGACGTCCGGACTCTGCAGGTTCGGATCGATTCCCTGATTGCCGAAGTCGGCCAGGTCCACCGAGAGGGTTCCGCCCGAGAACCCATTGCGAAGCCCGCCGCCGCGGCGCGTGTTGACGAAGCGGAATTCGTTCGTCGCGAGCAGATCGCGGATGCCCTGGACCGCGACGGTTGGATGGAACAATCCGAAGCCGCCGCGCAGCACGGTCTTGTTGTTCTCGTCGAGGCGCCAGGCGTAGCCGACGCGCGGGCTGAAGTTGTTCTTGTCGGTCTTGACCAGGGTGTCGGGCAAACCAGCCTTGTCTGCCGTCAGCGTGCGCCCGAGCGCGATCAGGCCGGGAGGCAGCAGCGCCGCGACCTGCGAATTCGCCACCACATGATGGCCGCCGTCGGCAGCCAGGAAGTTCGCCAGCAGGAGATCCTTCTCATGCCACGCGCCCACGATCTCGTAGCGCAGGCCGAGGAACACCGTCAGGCTCTGGTTGACGTGCCAGTCGTCCTGGCCGAAGAACGCGACATCATTGGAGTAGCCCTCGAGCGCTCCACGGTTGGTCACCTGGTCGCGCACGTCGAACGGCATGCCCAGCAGAAAGTCAGTGAAGGCGTTTCCGGTGTTGGTGTTGCGGAACCGGTACTGCCCGCGGAAATTGACGCCGAAGCCAAACCCGTCGCGCGCCATGTTGCGAGTCCAGAGGCCGCCGCTCTTCAGCGTGTGGCTGCCCTTGATCGCCGTGAAGCTGTCGCTGAGCGAGAAGGCGTTCTGGCGCAGCGTCCGATCGACGTTGCGGCTGGCGTCGGCGATGTTGGTCGGGCGGTTCGTCCCGTTGCTGAACTGAAACGACGGGAACCCGCGGCGGTCGGGAGCCAGGCTCGGCGCGTTCTCGATCCCGAGCTGCGCCGCGACATCCTTCGCCCGAAACGTGCTTTCCCGGCGCGAGTTGTCGTAGTTGTATCCCGCGCGGAGCTCGTTGACGACGGTCGGCGACAGGATCTTCGTCCATCCACCGATGACAGACGCCGTATTCAGCCTGGTATTCAGGATGGGCAGATTCGTGAGCGCGCGCCCGCCCTCGAAGATGATGCTGTTGGGATCGCGGTTCTGATAGCTCGTTCGGACGAACAGCGAATCGTTCTTGCTCGCCTCGTGGTCGATCCTGAGGTCGGCCCGCTGACGGTGGCGCGTCTCGGGAACGAACTGCTGGAAGACACCGTAGCCGTTCGACAGCGTTCCCTGATTGGGCAGCGGATAGAAGAAGTTCATGATCGCCCGAGCCGCCGGATCGATGCGCTCGCCGGGAATCATCTGACCGGGGAACGGCAGTCCGGTGGTCGGGTCTCTGGGCACGATCGCGGTACCGCGAAAATCGCCGCTCCGCATCGCCGCGGTCGGCACCGTCGCCCGTGCGCCGCCGAAGATACTCTTGTTGTTCGACCCCTCGTAGTTCGCATAAAAGAACAGCTTTCCGTGAACCAGGGGACCGCCCGTGCTCGCGCCCCACCGATACTCGTGCGTGTCCGAGAGCGGATCGCCGCGCTGGACGCCCGCGAGCGTCTGGTTGTAGGTCAACGCATTCAGGGCATTGCTGTTGAAATCGTAAAACCCCGTCCCGTGGTACTGGTTCGCTCCGCGCTTCGTGGTCACGACAACGCCGGCAAGGCCGCCGTACTCCGCGCTGTACGAATTCGAGAGCACGCTGATCTCCGACACGGCGTCGAGGCCCGGCGCCGAGTTGCCGACCGTGCCGAAGATGGCGTTCGTCGACGCCTGGCCGTCCTGGATGTACGACACGCCATACGTCTTGCCGCCGAGGAACTGGATGTCGTCGCTGCCCCCGACAACGTTGGGATTGAGGAGCAGGAACGACTGGATGTCGCGGCTGTCTCGCGGAAGATCATGAAGCTGCTGCTCATCGAAGCCGCGAGCGATGGCCGGGTTGTCGAGCGTGATGTTGTTGAGCGCATCGCCCGTGACAACGACCGCCTCGTTCACGCTGCCCAGCTCGAGGCGGACGTCCACCAGCGCCGTGCCGCTGGCACGCACCAGAATCCCCGTCCTCTCGAACTTCTTGAAGTTCTGCGTGATCACCTGGAGACGATAGGTCCCGGGCCTGACATCGGGAGCCTCATAGCGTCCCTGCGCGTCGGTCTCGAGCGCGCGGGGCACACCGGTCGACTCGTCGGTGATCAGCACCGCGGCGTTCGGGACGACCTGTCCCTGGGGATCGGTGATCGTGCCGCGAATCGTCCCCAGGAACGATTGCGCAAAGCCAGACGCACTGAAGCCAACGAGGAACAGGAGCACGAAGGAAGGGATCGCGGCGAAGAGTCTCCTCATTATCTTCAACCTCGCGGGGTGAATGTCCATCTTGCATTGCCCGTTGTCAACGGGTTTTTACAAACGTGTTGAGCGGGGTGGTGATTCTCGTTACGCTCTTCCGTGGCCCGATGAGGTTGCTGTTCGCTCGCGGATTCGTTCTCACGATGCTGATCCTGGCCGGCGGCTGCCGCGCGGGCGCTTCCCGCTCGACCGTCCCGGACAGGCCGAATGTGCTGCTCGTCACGATCGACACGCTCCGCGCGGACCACGTCGGATGTTATGGGTATCGGGACGCGTCCACTCCGACAATCGATGCGCTCGCCAGGCGAGGTGTTCGTTTCGAGACAGCGGTGGTCCATGCGCCGCTGACCGGACCGTCACATGCGTCGATCCTGACCGGCCAGATTCCAGTCGGTCACGGCTTCCGGAACAACAGCGGATTCATGTTGCCGCCGCAGGTCAAAACGGCGGCCGAGGATTTTCGGCAGGCCGGCTACCGTACGGCGGCCTTCGTGTCCGGCTTCCCGCTCGATCGCCGATTCGGGTTCAACCGGGGGTTCGAGATCTACGACGATCGTCTGCCCAAAGGGAACGATCGTCGCCGGACCCCCTACGTGGAGCGGTTCGCGGATGCGACGACCGATGCGGCGCTTCGCTGGCTCGGAGCGGCGAGTTCTGCCCGAGCGCCCGAGTCGCGCTGGTTCCTCTGGGTTCACTATTACGATCCGCACGCGCCATACGAGCCGCCGGCGGATCTGGCCGAGCGGTACCGTCAGGCGCCGTACGACGGCGAGATCGCGTTCGTCGACCGCCAGCTCGCGCGTCTGTTCGGGGCGCTCGATGTGACGAACGAAACCGCGCGCACGATCATCCTCGTCACCGCAGACCATGGAGAGAGCCTGGGGGAGCACGGCGAGGGCACGCACGGCATCTTCCTCTACGATGCGACGCTTCGCGTGCCCTGGGTGATGGCGGGCCCGCAGATTCCCGCAGGCCGCGTGTCCCGCACCGTCGCGCGTTCTATCGACGTGTTGCCGACGCTTGCGGATTACGCCGGGCTCGCCCGCCGCAGCGACGTCGACGGCCGTTCCGTTCGCGCGGCCGCCGATGGCCGCCCGATGTCCGATGCGGCGTCCTACGCCGAATCCTTGTACTCGGAACTGGAGCTCGGATGGGCGCCCCTCTATGCGTGGCGGACGGCCGCATCCAAGTTCATCAAGGCGCCGCACCCTGAGTTGTACGACCTCGACACCGATCCGTCGGAGACGAGGAACCGCGTGGGGGAGCAGCATGCGCGTGCCGCGGATCTGAGCCGCACCCTCGAAGAGGTCCTCCTTCGGACACCCGCCCCGGTCGCGGCGCCCCCGGTCGACAGCGAAACGGCGGAGCGGCTGCGCGCGCTCGGCTACGTGAGCGGAGGCCGCGTCTCGCATGCCGCGGGCGTCGCGCAGCGCGACCCCAAGGACGGCATCCACCTGCTGCCGCATCTCAATCGCGGCATGTCTGCCGCGCGTACGGAGCCGGAACTCGCGATCCGGGAACTGACGGCGGTGCTCGCAGAGGACTCGAGCTTGTTGATGGCTCGTCGGACCCGCGCCGTCGCCTACGCCGCCGCCGGCCGCCACGACCTCGCCATTGCCGATCTCCGCGCGCTCGAGAACAAAGGAGCGCTCACCGCTGAAGACGCCGTCGTGCTCGGCGACAACCTTCGGTCCGCCGGCCGGCTGGAGGAAGCGGCCCTCGTGCTCGAACGCGCGGCGCGCGAGAACCCCGCGTTTGCTCAGCCCGTCATTTCCCTCGCCGAGGTGCGAATCCAGGAGCGCAAGTACGACGAGGGCGCGGCGTTGTGCGAGCGAGTCCTGAAGCTCGTCCCCGATCACATCGAGGCGCTCCGGCGTCTCGGAGATCTCGCCCTCCTCCGGGAAGACCTTGGCACGGCCGCCGCCCGTTACGAGCGCATTGTGGCGCTCGATGCCAACGATGCGTCCGCCTTGACGAAGCTCGGCGTCGTCCGGATGCGGAGCGGGCGCTCGGATCTGGCGATGCCGCTCTTTCGTCAGGCCATCGAGCGCGAACCCAGGAACGCGGACGCGCTCTTGTATCTTGCCGGTGCGCTGGCCTCCGGCGGGCGTCCCGCTGACGCGCTGCCCTACTTCGAACGGGCGCTCGAGGCCGGCCCTCCTTCGACGATGGCGCTGAACGGGTTGGGCCTGACACGCCTGGCCGTCGGGGATACCGCCGGAGCCGCGGCCGCCTTCCGCAAGTCGCTGCAACTCGATCCGACGCAGCCCGAAATAGCGCGGACCCTGGCGGAAATGCGCCGGCAGGCTGTTGAAAAACAACAGCCTGAATGCTAAATGCCAAAAGTGCATTGTTTTTGGCATTTTGCATTTAGCATTTGGCATTCCAGGTTGCATTCTTCAACAACCTGCTTAGTACTGGCGGAAACGCGCAACGTCCACCCACCGGCCTCCGACCATCACCCGCTCGACGCTTCGGATGGCCGCGATATCGCGAAGCGGATTGTCGCGGAGCACGACGAGATCCGCCTGTCGCCCACGACCCAGGGTGCCCAGGTCGTTGCTGCGATAGAGGAAACCGGCCGCGGTGCCGGTCGCGGCGGTAATCGCCTCGAGCGGAGATAGTCCGCTCTCGACGAGCAGCTCCAGCTCGCGCCACGGCGCTTCGCCGCGGGCGGCGTAAGGGACGGTCGAGTGCCCGCCCATGACGAGACGCGCCCCTTCGAGCCCCGCGCGTCGCGTGAGCTGTTTCATTTTCGAGAATCCTGCGACCAGCACCGGAATCATCTCGGGTTTTACATCTTCCGGCGGGTTGTCCGCGCGCCGCTCGAAGACGGCGAGCGTCGGATCCAGCCATGGCCTGCGTTCGCGCAGGACGGCGTAGAGCGCCCTGGCCTCGGGTCCGTCGAGATCGGCGCGCGCGAACAGCTTGTATCGCCCGTCGCGTCGCGCGTCGTTGTCTGCCAATACGGCCTGACGGTAGGCTTCCGCTTCGTGGCGTGGGACGACGCTGATGCCGAGCGAAGTCACGTGCTCGATGCCGTGAAGGCCCGCGGCTATCAGCTCGCGCGCGTCGAGCAGTTCGAGGTGGGCCGTGCAGGGGATATGATGCGCTGCGCACACGTCGATGACGGCTTTTGCGCTCGCGAACGGCAGCCTGAAATAGATTTTCAGCGCTGTCGCGCCATTGCGCACGTTGATCTCAGCCTGCCGGCGCGCTTCCTCTGCGTCCCGCGCGACGACCGAATCCGCCGGGTATGCGGGATGTTCCCCATCGATGTGCGGTCCCGCGGTGAAGATCCGGGGCCCGGGCAGGTGATCCGCCGCGATCATCTGCCGCAGCTCGACGAACTTCTCCTCCCACTGCCCGGGATCCCGGAAGCTCGTCACCCCGTAACTGAGCTGCCGAAGCGCGAGCTTCGGATCGTTCTCGATATGAAAGTGCAGATCGATCAGGCCCGGCACGATCGTGCGGCCCGACAGGTCAACGGTTTCCGCGCCGGCCGGGGCCTGGACCGTCGCGCGCGGGCCAACCTGCGCGATCCGGTCCCCCTGGATTACGATGCGGCCATGTTCGATCGCCGCGGCTCCCGTCCCGTCGACCACGCGCACATCGTCGAGCACCAGGGCGCGGACCTGGCTGCGCGCCGGGGGTCCCGCCAGCATCGCACCGGCCGCCGTCGCACCCGCGAGCCACCGAAATGCGTTGCGCATGGTCAGCGATTGTAGTGCGCCGCATCTTCCGCCTGACCAGCCTTCGCCGAGGCTTCGGCGGTCCGCCATAGCGCTTCGCGCGGAGGCGGAAGGCGGAAGCCACGAATGAAGATCGAGTGGCTCCGGCTTTGGCGGGAAGGTCGTACGAATACCGATCTTGTGCCTTCCGGTTTTAGCCGGAAGATGTCAGGAGGGGCCCGATGAAACTGAAGATGGCCGGTGCGCTGTTGCTCATCGCCGGCGGCACCGGTCTCTCCGCGCCCGCCGGCCGTGGCGACGGCGACTGGCCCGCCTTCGGCAGGGATCCTGGCGCGCAGCGGTTCTCTCCGTTGACGCAGATCACCACCGGCAACGTGTCGGCGCTGCAGCAGGCCTGGACGTTCGATAGCGGCAGCCTCGACCTCCAGGTCACCCCTCTGGTGATCGACGGGATGATGTATCTCACCGGCGGCTCGAATGTCTTCGCGCTCGAACCGGAAACCGCCAAGCAGATTTGGAGGTACGACGCGAAGGACGCGGTCAGCCGCCGCGGGGTCGCGTACTGGCGCGGAAGCGCGGGCGCCGCGCCGCGTGTGTACTCAGGCGTCGGCGACGGGCGGATGCTCGCGCTCGATGCGCGGACCGGCGCGGTCGTCACCGATTTCGGCGTGCAGGGCTTCGTCGATCTGAAGCAAAGCGTCCGCGGCGACGTGGACGGGTCGTTCAGGTTGATCACGCCGCCGGCGGTTTACAAAGACATTCTGATCACCGGAGGCAGCAACGGCGAGTTGGAGCCCAGCACGGGTTTGTACGGCGATATTCGGGGATGGGATGCGCGTAACGGCAAGCTGCTGTGGTCGTTTCATACCGTGCCGCGCGCCGGCGAGCCTGGAGTGGAAACGTGGAACGGCGAGAGCTGGAAGAATCGGTCGGGAACGAACGCGTGGTCGTACTTGACGGTCGACGTGGATCGCGGCCTCGTGTTCGCGCCGACGGGATCGCCGACATCTGACTTTTACGGCGCGGATCGCAAGGGAAAGAATCTGTACGCGAATTGTTTGATCGCGCTCGACGCGGCCACCGGCACACTGAGATGGTTTCAGCAACTCGTGCACCATGACATCTGGGACTGGGACCTGCCCGCCGCGCCGACCTTGATTGAGGTGAGCCGCAACGGCCGCAGGATTCCCGCCGTGGCCGAGATCACCAAGATGAGCACGCTCTTCATCTTCGATCGCGTCACGGGAGAGCCGTTGTTCGGCATGGAAGAGCGCCCGGTGCCGCAAAGCGATCTGCCGGGCGAAGCGACCTGGCCCACGCAGCCGTTTCCCTTGCAGCCGCCGCCGCTGTCCCGCACGACATTCGATCCCTCCAAAGATCTATACGCGTTGACGGCGGACCATGCCGCCTACTGCCGCGACCTTTGGGACAAGAACAAGATGTTCACCAGGGGCATGTTCACGCCGCCGGGTCTGGATGGGACGATGGTCATGTTTCCGAGCACGCTTGGCGGCGGGAATTGGAGCGGGCTCTCGTACGATCCGGGTCGCGGGCTCGTATTCACCAACATCATGAACCTCGGGCAGGTCGCGCGGATGATCGGTCGTACCGATCCCGCGACGGGCGCCGTGACGTACACGCGCACGTCACCCTGGGGTGGCGCGTACGCCCGGTTCTGGGATCCTCAAACACGGATGCCGTGTTCAGCGCCGCCGTTCGGAGAGCTGGTCGCCGTCGACGTGAACCGCGGCGCGATTCGTTGGCGTGTGCCCCTCGGAGAGTTCGACGATCTGACAGCACGCGGGGTCCCGAAGACCGGCACGCCGAACATCGGCGGCGCGATCGCGACCGCATCCGGCGTCGTCTTCATCGGCGGCACGATCGACAGGCGTTTTCGCGCCTTCGACGCGGCGACGGGCCGCACGCTTTGGGAGACGACGCTCGAGGCAAGCGGACACGCGACGCCGATGACGTTCATGGGGCGCGACGGCCGTCAGTACGTCGTGATCGCCGCGAGCGGCGACGGACTCCTCAGGTCGCCGGCCGGATCCAAAGTCGTCGCGTTTGCGCTGCCAGCAGCCGGGCGGTAGGAGGTCCTTCATGTGGTTTGACGATGTTCGTCGGGACGTCGCCTATGGCCTGCGTACGTTGACGAAGACGCCGGGCTTCACGATCGTCGCCATCGTGACGCTCGCGCTCGGCATCGGCGCAGCCACGGTCATCTACAGCGTCCTCCGTAACGTGGTGCTCGATCCGTTTCCGTACACGCGTTCGGACCGCATGGTCAACGTCGTCCTGTGGGATGCGTCGGGCCGGCAGTTCCGCGGTCCGTACTTTCCGGCGGCCGAGTTCCTGGATTACCAGGAGCACACGCAGGTGTTCGAGGATGTCGTCGGCACCAGCCTCGAGCCGATGCAGTGGGTCCACGATGCGGGCGCGGAACGGCTGATGATCGCGTGGATGACGCCGAACGGCTTCACGTTCCTCGGGGTGCCGCCGATGCTGGGCCGTGTGTTCGGCGACGCGGATGCCGCGCCGAATGCGCCGCCTGTCGCCGTCATGAATCATCGCGCGTGGGTGCGGGTCTTCGCGGCGGACCCTGCTGTCGTGGGGCGCACGCTCATGCTCAATGGCCAGCCCAGGATCGTCATCGGCGTGATGCCTCCGAGGTTCGAATGGAACATCGCGGATCTCTGGCTTCCGGCGGCGATGAGCCGCAGTGACGATCCCCAGTCGGCACGCGGCACGCGCGCCTTTCAGGCGCACCTCAGGCCGGGCGTTTCGATCGAGGCGGCGGAAGCACAGCTCGACGTCGTCGCGGCCCGTCGAGCCGCGGAGCATCCGAACGACTATCCGCCGCATTACCGCATGGGAGTCATCACGGTCATCAACTGGGTCGTCCGCGAATTTCGGGGCGTCTTGTACACGCTCTTCGGAGCCGTGAGCCTCCTCCTCGTGATCGCCTGCTGCAACGTGGCGAACATGCTGCTCGCGCGCGGGATGACCCGCGAGCGGGAAATCAGCATTCGCGCCGCCCTCGGCGCCAGCCGCGGACGCATCGTCCGTCAGCTCCTGGTGGAGAGCGCGCTGCTGGCGTTTGCCGGCCTTGTCGCGGGCTGCCTGCTGGCGTACGCCGGCATCGCGGCATTGGCCGGATACATGCCGCGACAAGGCGTGCCGTGGGAGACCCAGATCCGGCTGGACCGGCCGATTCTGGTGTTCGCGCTCATCGCCGCATCGGTGGCGACATTGAGCTTCGGCCTGTTCCCCGCGCTCCAGAGCGCGCGACGCGACCTCGTCGCGGGCACCAACATCGGCGGAAGAGGCACGGCCGGCCGGCGGCAAAAACGGCTGCGCGGCGGCCTGGTCGTCGCGCAGGTCGCGCTGTCGATTGTTCTGCTGCTGGGCGCGGGCGTTCTCACGCGGACGTTCGTGAAGCTTGCCAATGTCGATCTGGGTTTCAACCCCGGAAATCTGCTCGTGACCGGCGTGGCGTTTCCGCCGCGTCAGAACGCGTCGCCGGCCGACCAGCTGCGTTTCTACCGCCAGGCCGTCGAGCGGATTGGATCGACTCCGGGAGTCCGGGCGGTCGCCATCGCGAACTACCCGGCGCCGTTCGCCGCGATGTCGAGCATGTTGCAGATTCCAGGGCTCGCGGTCCCGCCGGAGTCGTCAGTTCTCGTGACGTTCTGCAGCGAACGTCTGCTCGATACCGTAGGTGTTCCTCTGGTGCGGGGCCGTCAACTCTCCGCGGTGGACGTGGAGCAATCGCACCACGTGGCGATTGTGAACGAGACGTTGGTGAAACGATATTTCGGCTCGGGTGAACCACTCGCGCGAACCGTGCGGCTGGCGCGGCTGGCGACGCTGCCCGTCCCGGTGATCGATCCCACCTTCGAAATCGTGGGTGTCGCGCGCGATATCTCCAATCAAGGGCCCCGCGACGTCCCGGCGCCTCAGGTGTTCGTCCCCTTCACATTGCGCGGTCCCACTGGACTCGGTTTCGTGGCCCGTACGTCGAGCGACCCGATGCGCCTGATCGATGCGGTACGTCGTGAGATCCAGGCTGTCGACAGGCAAGTCGCGCTGGTGAACCCCGAACCGCTGGAGAGCCTGCTGCAACGCGCGTTCTACGCGCGGCCGAGGTTCAGCCTGCTCGTGCTCGGGATATTCGCGTGCACGGGAATCGTCCTGGTTGGCTTCGGCGTGTACGGCGTCCTGGCATACACCGTGTCGCAGCAGTCCCGGGAGATTGCGATTCGCATCGCGCTCGGCGGCGCGCGGGCCGATGTGATTCGGATGGTGCTTCGCATGGGATTGACCTTGATCGGGATCGGCCTGGTGGTCGGCCTTGCGATCAGCGCCGCAACGAATCGACTGCTCGTGAGTCAGTTGTGGAATACGTCGCCGCACGATCCCCTGACGCTCACGCTGACGGTTGTCGTGGTGTGCGCGGTCGGTCTCCTCGCCTGCTGGATCCCGGCGCGCCGCGCCATACGGATCGAGCCAATCGTCGCGCTTCGACACGAGTAGCTTGACGTCGAGCACCCGGGCGAGACACGCTGCTCCGGTCGATGCGGCCGGTTGCCCTCGGCGTTGTGCTCGTGTGGGCGCTGCGCGCGCTGACGGTCGCGCCCGGGACGGCCGTACGCGTCTGGGAGGACTCTGTCGAGCTGCCGACGTACGCGGAAGGGGCACCCAATCCGAATCCGCCGTTCGATCTGTTTTCGTTCACAAGGTTCAACTATCCCTACACGCTGCGTGACGCGCTGACCGACCGCCGCACGGCTCAGCGATGGCGAGCGCTCCATCTCGAGAACGAGTATCTGAGGGTGACCGTCCTGCCCGATATCGGCGGCCATCTCTACAGTTGTGTCGACAAGGTGAGCGGCCGCGATCTGTTCTACGCCAATCCGTCGATCAAGAAAGCGCTCATCGGGTACCGCGGGGCGTGGGCGGCATTCGGGATCGAGTTCAACTTCCCGGTCTCGCACAACTGGATGTCCATGTCGCCGGTCGATTTCGCCACGCGTTCGGCCGCGGACGGCAGCGGATCGATCTGGGTCGGCAACACCGACGCGGTCTACGGCTCATCGTGGCGTGTCGAATTGCGTCTGCGGCCAGGCCGCTCGGTACTCGAGCAGGCCGTCACGCTGCACAACCCTACGGATACACGACATCGCTACTACTGGTGGACGAACGCGGCGGTGGAGGTCTGGGACGACTCCCGGCTCGCGTACCCGACGCAGTTCATGGCGACACACGGATTCACGCACGTGCAGCCCTGGCCGATCGACGAGTCCGGCCGTGACCTCAGCGTGATCCGGAATCAGACGACCGGCCCGGTATCGCTGTTCACGTACGGCACGCGTGAACCGTTCGTCGGTGTCTACCATCCCCACACGTCGACGGGTACGGTCCACATCGCGTCGCCGGCGGAGCTGCCCACGCACAAGGTGTGGTCGTGGGGCTTTGATGCCGAGGCGATGGATTGGCGCCGCGCGTTGTCCGACAACAACAGCGCGTACGTCGAGCTGCAGGCGGGGCTGTTCCGGAATCAGGAGACGTACGGATTTCTCGAGCCGCAGGACACCGTGCGCTTCACCGAGTACTGGCTGCCCGTCCGCGCGATTGGCGGCATCACGCGCGCGACGCTCGACGCGGTGTTCAATGCGCTGCGCGTTGACGGCGGCTCGCGCCTGTCGCTCGGCGTCAACGTCACGCACGATCTGCAGAACGCGCGCGTGCGTGTGCGGCAGGACGAGCGCACGCTGCTCGACGCCGCCGTCACGCTGTCGCCGCGCGAGGATTGGCGGCAGACGGTCGATGGCTTGCGCGGACCGTCGCCGTGGACCTTCGAGCTCCTCGACGCGTCGGGCCATTTGCTGCTCGCTCACACGGAAGGCCGATATGACGTCGTCCCGCCCGAGCGAGTACGCGTGGGACCGCAGCCTGCCTACCGTTACCCGCTGATCGATCAGCGGCACGCGCAAGACGTCGTCGAGCTGGGGCGCGAGCAGGAGCTGAATGGACAGCGGCTGGCGGCGCTCGCAACCTATCGCGAAGGTCTCGGCAGATTCGCGGACAGCGTCGAGCTGAACAAGGCCGCGGGACGTCTGGCGTCGGCGCTGCACTGGCCGGAAGCCGCCGCGGTGACGACCCCGATGGAGACATCCCGGCCGGTGCGCTGGCTGACGAAGGCCCATCTGCGCGACACCACCGATGCAGAGACGCGCTACTACCTCGGTCTCGCGCTCGCGGCCGCGGGTCAGACCGACGAGGCGCGTCAACACTGGGAGGCGGCGCAGCGCTTCCGTGAAACGCGTGCGGCGTCGCTCCTGCAGCTCGCGCGTCTGGCGGCCCGCGAGCGGGACTTCGAATCTGCTGTCGCCGATCTCGAGACGCTCGTCTCGCGCGAACCCGACGCGTCGTTCGCAGGCGCGCTCCTCGTCTCCTGCCTCCGTCTCGCCGGACGCCGTCCCGCGGCGCAAACCCGGCTCGCGCACTGGCAGGACGTCGATCCGACCAGCAACCTCCTGCGTTACGAGAACACAAAGCTCAATGGCGGGAAGCCCGACGACGGTTTGTGGAAACACCTCGCGGCCGATCCGAACCGCATCCTGGATCTGTTCGATCAGTACGCGGCGCTCGGGGACTGGACGGACGCGAGCGATCTGCTGGATCGCGAGTACCCGAGTGTCGACGAGCCGCTGCGCGAGCCGGGCGTCGTCTCTCCGGCGCAGCATGTCCTGCTCGCGTACTATCGCGCGTTCGCGCACGAGCGCCGGGGACTGGACGCCAAATCCGACTATCGACACGCGTCCGCGCTGCCAACCGCGTACGTGTTTCCGAGCCGCGCATCCACCTACGGCGTCCTGAACGCCGCGTTGCGCGCCAACCCGGATGACGCGACCGCGCGGTTCCTGCTCGGCTCGCTCTATCTGTCCTGCGGTCTCGTCGACGAGGCGATCGTCGAATGGCAACAAACGCGGGCGGTCGCGCCCGGGATCGCGACGCTTCATCGCAACCTCGGGCTTGCGCTGTTGCTCGAGCACGACGACACCGGAGAGGCGCGGCGTGTGTTCAGCGAGGGCGTCGCGCATGACGCCCGAAATGTCGAGATCTACGAAGGACTCGATCGCGTGATGAGCCTGCAGGGCGCGCCGGCCGCAGACCGCGTGGCCGCGCTGCGCCGTTATCCGTCGCCGTCCGACATGCCGCCGGGCCTCGTCTTCAAGCTGGCGCTCGCGCTCGCCGAGCAAGGGGACGGCGAGGCGGCCGAGGCCTTGTTCCGGAACCGTTTCTTTCCGCGAGAGGAGGGCGGAACGAGCGTGCGCACCGTGTTCGCGCAGGTGCGTCTGCGTCGAGCGGAGACGGCTTCGCGCCAGCAGCGCTGTCCGGAGGCGTTGCGCATCGTCGATTCGTTCGACAGCGAGACGCCGGGGCTGGCGTTCACGCGCGGCGGCCTTGGCGACGTGCTGCAGCCCGCGCTCATGCAGCGGCAGCTTGCCGCGATTGAGTCCGCATGCGGGCGGGACGCGGACGCGCGGCGGCGCCTCGCCAGAATCATGCAGGCGGGTTCCGGCTCCGGGCCGCTCCAGGTCGCGCTCGCGTTCGAAGCGGCGCGGACGCTCGGCACAGCCGACGCCGCTGCCTGGCGTCCACGATTGACCGCGGCCCTTGACGCCGCGCTGCAAGCCATCCAGTCAGGCACGAGCGGCTCGCCCGGCACGTTGTATCTGGCGGCGGGGTTCCTGTCGCGCGCGCTCGGCAGCGAGCCGGAGGCGGCGCGCGCGTTCGGCGAGGTGTTCAGGCTTCCGGATCGGAATCTGTCGCACTACTTCGCGAGGGCGGCGCTCGCGGAGCGTCCCGGAGGGCGGTAATGCGCGCTCGTTTCCTCTTCTTCGCGTTGTTCATCTTCGCCCGCGTCGCCTCTGCCGACGGCGCGGTCCGCGCGATCTGGGCCGTCAACGACGGCGAGAAAGTCGATCGCGACGATCGCCAGCATCCGGCGCGCGCCGGCAACTCCGCATGGGACGGACGTCGCGTGCTGATCTTTGGCGCGCGCAACGAGATCGTCGCGGTGCAGCTGATCGTGCAGGCAGACGAGGAAGGAATCACGCGGTTGAACGTGTCGCTCCCCGAGCTGAAGACGACAGGAGGCGGCCGCATCGTGTATCGCGCGCCTGCCGTCGATCCAACGGACAGCGCCGATCGTCCCATCCAGATCTTCGTCGAACATTACATGCACGTCTCGGTCGCGTCGCACGCCGATTGGGTTTTCGCGCCTCGCTCACCGGCGGCCCCGCGCGATCCGACCGGGTGGAAGCCGGTGCAGCTCGTTCCGGAACGTGCCCGTTCGGACCGCGGCGGATTGCCGATCCGGGTGAGACCAACCCACAACCAGCCGATCTGGATCGAGATCTACACCGGACGCGATCGTCCTGCCGGCATCTATCGCGGCACGATCGACATCGATACGGACGGAAAACAGCACCGTCTGCCGATCGAGCTGGAGCTGTTCGACTTCGCGCTGCCTGACGAGAACAGCATGCACGCGATGATCTACTACGAGGGCAGCCAGGTCGAGCGCTATCAGGGACGTAATCTGGACGCGGCCTACCATCGCTTTGCGCATCGCCATCGGATCGAGCTGGTGCACGCGTACGACGAGCCAAGCGTACAAGCGGCTGCGGGCCGTTTCTCCGGAGAGGACTTCACGCGCGCCCACGGTTACGAAGGGCCCGGCGAGGGCGTGGGCAACGTCATCGTCCCGCGGTCGTTCTACGGGCCGGGCGATGCATTCGATGACAGAACGCAGGCCTGGCGGCGTGCCGACGAGTGGATGACGTTCCTGCGCGCGCGGCTGCCGCACGCGCTCACGTTCCTCTACATGCCCGACGAGCCGCGCCCGCCGCAATACCCGCGCATTCTCGCGCTTGCGGAAAACGTGCACTCGAATCCGGGACCGGGCCGTGCGTTGCCCGTGTTGGTGACGAGCCGGTACGTCGCGGCGCTCGACCAGGCCATCGACATCTGGTGCGCGGGGCCCCAGGGCTTCAAGGTCGATCGCGCCGCGCGCGAGCGCGCCCGCGGGCGGCAGTTCTGGGTCTACAACGGCGGGCGCCCCGCCGGCGGCGCGATCGTCATCGACGCGCCCGCAACGGACGCGCGCGCCATGCTGTGGGCCGCGTTCAAGCACGAGGTGCCCGTGTACTTCTACTGGCACGCGGTCCACTGGCACCACAACTCGCAGAAGCAGGGGGAGCGGGATCAGAACGTCTGGGCGGAGAGCATCACGTTCGATAATCGCGGGCAGCCGAACAAACCGGTCGACGACCAGGGCTACATCAATGGCGACGGCGTGCTCCTCTATCCAGGCGAAGAGAAGCTGCACCCTCAGGAAGACCGCGGGGTTCCGGGTCCGATCGCGACGATCCAGCTGGCCAACCTGCGCCGCGGCCTGCAGGATCATCAGTACTTGACGATGGCGAGGCGCCTGGGCCTGAAGGCTGAAGTCGACGCGGCGGTGCAGGCGATCGTCCCGCGAGTGTTCTCCGAGGCCGGTGCATCGGTCAGCTTTCCGGAAACCGGCGATCCGTACGAGAAGATGCGTCTTTCGCTCGCGCGCGCCATCGTGGCCGCGCAATCGCGCCGCTAGCGTTTCTTCCGCCTGAAGGCGGAAGCCACAGATCTTCTTTGAGTGTGTGGCGTCCGCCTTCAGGCGGAGGTTAGCGATCTTCGTTGAGTGTGTGGCGTCCGCCTTCAGGCGGAGGTTAGCGATCTTCCGCCGCGTGACCAGACGCGAGAGACGATCACGATCGAGTCTCCCGTGATGTTCGATACGCCCGAGGCGGACCGGATCCTGACGACGATGCAGGTGTTTCCGCCGGACAATCCGTGGAACGAGAACATCGCCGATCGGCCCGTCGATCCGATGTCGGACGCGATCGTCGGCAGCATCGGACGCGACGGGCGGCTTGGGTTCAACCTCGACATGAACTTCGTCATCGTGCCGCCGAACCAGCCGCGCGTGCCGGTGCGCGTCCTGCTGTATCCGGAGGAATCGGACCCGGGCCCGTTTCCGATTCCCGACACCGCGCCGATCGAGAACTGGCCGTTGACGCACAACGAAGATCGCGGCGCGCTGCCGAAGCCGGGCATGACGCTCGCGCAATTCCAGCGAGAGGGCTCGGGCGATCGGCATCTGATCGTGGTCGATCCCGTCAACGGCCGGCTGCACGAGTTCTGGCAGGCGCGGCGCACGGAGAACGGATGGCAGGCGTCGCAGGCCTCGACGTTCGATCTCACGTCGAACCGGCTGCGGCCCGAACGGTGGACGTCCGCGGACGCCGCCGGCCTGCCGATCTTTCCGGCGGTCGTCCGGTTCGACGAGGTGTCGCGCGGGCTCGTGCGGCACGCCCTGCGCGTCACCGTCCGCCGCACGCGCCGCGCGTACGTCTATCCGGCGCGCCACTTCGCCAGTCAGCACACCGACGCCGCGCTGCCCCGGATGGGTGAGCGCCTGCGCCTGCGGCGCGACTTCGACGTCGCCGCGTTTCCGCCGCACGCGCAGGCGATTCTGCGGGGGTTGCAGCAGTACGGCATGTTCGTCGCCGACAACGGCGCCAACTGGCTCTTGTCGATTGCGCCCGACCGCCGGATCCAGGGGCTCGACTCGCTCGCGCGGGTCAAAGGATCCGATTTCGAGGTCGTGGGCGCGAAATAGCCATCACCTCAGAACTGCGGCGGCGCTTCGTCGAGCGTCAGCTCGAGCAGTCGATCGATCGGCTGCCCGCGCCATCGCCAGGTCTTTCCGCCTGGCATCCGGACCTCGACGTCCACGACACCGGCGTACGAGCCGAGTCCGTAGTACGCCCGCAAATCGCCCTGAGACAAATAGCTGCCGCCAGACCGGATCTCCCGGACCTGCCGCGTGCCGCCGGCGTCGACGGTCACGCGCGCGCCAATGCAAAAGCGGTTGCGGCCTCCCTTTCGGAGTTGCACGGCCACCCAGTGATGCCCCGTTGTTTGCCGGTTGTTCAGCACTGTCGGCACGTCATCCATGTTGGTGATGACCACGTCGAGATCGCCATCGTTGTCGAGATCGCCGACGGCAAGACCGCGGCTCGACCTGGTCACCTGCAACCCGGGGCCCGCGGTCTCCGAGACGTCGATGAACCGCCCTCCGCGGTTGAGGAACAGCTGATTCTTCTGACGGAAGCTTTCATGGAGCTGCGGGTAGTCGTCGACGTTCGGGTAGATGTGCCCGTTGGCGAAGAAGAGATCCGGATGGCCGTCGAGATCGGCGTCGAAGAACGCCGTCCCCCATCCCATGCGCACGAACGTTGGGCCCGCGAGACCGGTCTCCGTGGTCGCGTCTTCGAACGAATGCCCGTCGCGATTGTGATAGAGCGTGTTGCTGTCGTGCGCGAAGGCGGTGAGGATCAGATCGAGGCGGCCGTCGCCATCGTAGTCACCCGAATCGACACCCATGCCGGCTTGCGCGCGACCGTCTACGTTGAGTGCCACGCCGCTCGCGAGGCCGACGCTCTCGAACCGGCCGTCGCCGCGGTTGTGATAAAGGAAATCGGGATTCGTATCGTTGGCGACGAACAGATCGACCCACCCGTCATTGTCGTAGTCCGTGGCGACGACACCGAAGCCGTAGTCCGGCGCGGCATCTGTGAGACCGTGCGCCGCGGTCGCTTCCACGAAGGTCCCGTCGCCGCGGTTCTCGAAGAAGAGATCGGCCTCGCCCGGCAGGCCCGCCGGGCCGATCATCGTCTTTGGACCGCCGCGCCAGGTGAGCAGGCGCTGCGCCCGGGCGAGGTCGCCCCAGCTCGTGCTCACGTACCGCGCGACGTATAAATCGAGATCGCCGTCACCATCCGCGTCGAAAAACGTGCACCCCGTGCTCCATCCTCCGGCCTGCACGCCGGCTTTCGCAGCGGTCTCTGTGAACGTCCCGTCGCCGTTGTTGCGGAACAGGAAATTGGGACCGAAGTTCGTGACATAGATATCCAGTTTCCCGTCATCGTCAACGTCGCCGACGCAGACGCCGTTGCCCCACGCGGCGACGTCGACACCGGATCCTGCCGAGACGTCCCTGAATTTCCAGCCGCCGAGATTCTTGTACAGAGCGTTGCGATGCGGAATCCTCTCGCGCTGATTCGACAACTCGAACGCGTTGACGACATACACATCGAGCAAGCCGTCGCCGTCGTAGTCGAACAAGGCCACGCCACTGCCTCCGGACTCGAGGATGTGGTCCTTCGTACGACCGCCGCAGAACGTCCTGGTGGGGATGCAGGGCACTTCCTCGAACTGCACCGGAGAGGTGACGGTGGAAGCCGTGCCGCCTGACGCACGAAGATCCGGTGGCGGACCCATCGCGGAGCCGTGTCCACCGTAGACCGGTTCCGCCACTTTGGTCTGACTGTAGCTGCCCTGAAACGCGAGATCCTCGAGAGGATCGGGCGTCAGCCGCGTCGCGACCCGTTCGAGCAGTCGGCGGAATTCCGTGCCGGATGCCGTCAACGGTCTTCCGCTCCCCGCGTGTTTCCGCAGCATCCGCGCGGCCTCACCGAGTTCCTTGCGGAGATCCTCGGGCAGCACTGCAGGGTCGGAGGCGGCGAGCGTATCGAACCGGCCGGCCGCGTCCCGGAGCAGTTGCTTCAACGCGCCGCTGTTGGCGCCCGCAGCGGCGACGCGATTCAGCAGCTCGACGGCCTCATGCTGAACCTCACGCGCCCGCGCGCGCCCCCGGGCAAGGTCGGCGTCAGTCGCAGCCGGTGACGAAGCGCTCTGATATGCGGAGAGGGAACCGCGGAATTCAGGTGGCAGGAATAACAGAAGGATCGCGACGCCGATGGACAGACCCGCCGCGGCGCGCAACGAAATCATCTTTTTATGATCAGAAAAAAGGATCACTTCCCAGCCTGAAGCTGCTTCAACAACTGAAGACCTTGCGGGTGCGTCGGATTCCGCTGCAGCAGCCGCTCGAGTGCCTGCACCGCCTGTCGTTGCTGACCGGACGCGACGTACAGCCGGCAGAGCGTGACGTACGCAGGTTCGAACGCCGGATTCTCTTTCGATAACTTCTCGAGCAGCGCGATCGCGGCGGCCGTCTCGCCGCGCGCGTTCAGGACGAGCGCCAGATTGTTCGCCGCTTCGCCGTAATCGGGCCGCTTGTCGACGGCCTGCCTGAAGTACGTCTCGGCGTGCTCGAGATCGCGCTGCTGGCCGAAGAAGATGCCGACGTTGTTCAGGGCTTCGGGGAAGTCCGGTCGAAGCTTCAGCGCGCGCTGGTACAACTCGTACGCCTGCTCCGTCTGCCCCGTCTGAAAGAGCGTGTATCCGAGGTTGTTCAGCGCGTCCGCATAATCAGGCTTCGCCTCGAGCGCTTTGCGAAAGCGCCCCAGTGCGCCCGCGATATCGCCGTTTTGTGCGAGCAGCGCGCCGAGCGTGTTGTTGGCGTCGGGGTACTCCGGGTTGAGGGCGAGCGCCTGCTCGAACGCCGCCCGCGCGCGCGACGGCTGCCCGAGTTTCATGTAGAGCGTGCCGAGGTTGTAGAACGTGATCGCGCTCGGGTCCACCCTGGCCACGCGCTCGAATGCCGCCAACGCGGGCACATCGAAGCCCTGCTCCGACAGCTCGAGGCCGTACTGGAAGTAGCTGCGGTCCCCCGGCGGTGAAGTGAAGGTGCCGGGAAACGGCACCGCCCGCGCCAGGCAGTCGGCCGGCGACGCGTTGATGCCGGCGACGTCCTCAGCGATCCGCGCGGCCGCAAGCGGTTCGCGATAGACCTTGACGATCTCTCCTCCTGCATTCACCAGAAACGCCGTCGGCAACGGCAGGTCCTCGCGTCGATCGAAGAGATACCGGTGGACGATGTTGTAGGTGCCGGCGAGTTCTGCGCTCGCAATCACCACAGCTAACCCGAGATCCTGGACGGCCGACCGGACCTTCGCCGCATCTTCCGGCGGATCGACGGCCAGAGCAAGAATCGAAACGCCCGCGGCGGTCAGCGCCTGCCGCTCGCGCGAGATGGCTTCGAGCGCGGCGCGCGACGGCGGCGCCCAGGTCGCCCAGAAGTAGATCAGTACGGGGTGACCGGCCAGCCCCGAAAGTGAGTGCTCGTTGCCTTCGAGGTCGCGCAGGGTGAAGTCCGGCGCCGGGAACGGCCGATAGAGCCAGGTCCCTGTCGAGGCTGACGCGCCGGCGTCGCGGCTCGTGGGGACGATGCCCGCCGGTGGGGCCACACTCGCCGTTCGAAACGGCTCGCTGCGAAGCGTCTCGCTGCCCTCCTCGATCCAGACACGACGATTGAGCGGAACATCGGAGAAGGTCTGCACGAGGCCGCCCGGCCACGCGATCGTGACCTTGTTGATTCGCTGACTCTTGCCCAGACCGAACAGCAACGCCTTCGAGTGCTGGGACAGGAAACCGGATCCCGCCATGACAATCCGCGTCGCCCGAACTTGATCGGCCTCGACCGTCACGCGCGCGCCGATCGCATCACGATTGCTCTTCGTGCCGGTCAGGTGGATCGTCACGCTCGCATTGCCCGCGGCGTAATCGTTGCGGAACACTCGAAGCTGCGGCGACGAGCGCGGGGCCATCAGGATCACGTCGGCGTCGCCATCCTCGTCATAGTCGAGAACGGCAAAAGACCGCCCGTCCTGATCGACGTCGAGTCCAGCGGTGCCCGAGACCTCGTCGAATCCGCCGTGGCCGTTGTTGCGCAGCAGCACGTTGCGCTCGTGCTGCGCCTGCGCCCCATTGCTGACGAGCAGACGGTTGGTCGCGCGCCAACCATCATCGTACGGAGTCCCCGGCTTTCGTGTCAGCGGCGACTGCGCCACGACCTGCCGCCAGAAAAAGCTGTCGACGTCCACCGCGGCCTCGTCTTCGTCGCGTGTGAACATCCCGTTCACGATGTAGAGGTCCTGCCAGCCGTCGTTGTCGAAATCGAAAGCATCGGAGGACCATGCCCAGCGGCCGAACTCGGCTCCAGCCTGCCGCGTCACGTCAGCGAACGTGCCGTTGCCCTGGTTGCGGAAGAGCGAATTCCCGCGCGTATGGCGGCGATAGATATCGCGCACCTCCGCCGGCGCGTCGCGCTTGAAGCCAGGCTCGGATGTCACGCGCTGTCCTGCCGCGGTCCACATGTTGCCCGTATAGATGTCCATGCGCCCGTCGTTGTCGTAGTCCAGGAACGTCGCGCTCATTCCGGCGCCGTAATCCTCGACACCCGCTGCGGCCGCGACGTCTCTGAAGTGCAGGTGTCCGTTCACCATCCCCTCGTTGCGGTACAGGTTCTTGCGGCCGAAGTCGTTCGCAACGAGCAGATCCGGCCAGCCGTCCTCGTCATAGTCGACCCACGCCGCCGCAAAACTGAATCGATCGTTGTTCTGGTCGAGGCCCACCTGATCCGTGACGTCGACAAAATGCCCACGACCGTCGTTTCTGAGGAGCACGTTCGGCGAGCCATTCAGCGCATCGTGGTAAGGCGACGGCGGACCGGCTTTGTCCTCGCTCACGCCGATGAAGTAGCCGTACGCACATAAATAGAGGTCCAGGAAACCGTCGCGATCGTAGTCGGCCATCGCCGCCGACGTCAGCGATCCCTGCAGCGGCTGCTTGAATTGGAAGGCTTCGGGGTCGCGAGTGAACCGGCCCTTGCCGTCGTTGCGAAACAGCAGCGGGCCGGTGCGCGTCAGCAGGATCAGATCCTGATCGCCGTCGTTGTCCACGTCCGCGAAGAGCGCCTGCGACGTCCGGTCGAGGATCGCGAGCCCCGCGGCTTCGGTCGCGTCCTCGAACGTGCCGTCCCCTTTGTTGCGAAAGAGCCGGTTCGGCAGCCCCTCCGGTTGAGACACGTACAAGTCGTCGAGTCCGTCGCCGTCGAAATCGCCAACCGACACGCCGTGATGTCCCATGCCGCGAGGCATGAACACGGCGTCGAGGTGCGACGCCCAGTAATCGAGCCCCGGAACGAGCTGGCGGCGAAACGAGAGATTCTGGCCGAGCGCCGTATCGGTGACTTCGGTGAAGACCGGCGACGCCGCGCGGCTGCGCAGGTGATCCAGCGTCGACCACTCGATGACGCGCCAGCCGTCGGGCGCGTGTTGCCACCGCATCTGCCAGTGCCCGAGCCGCTCCGCGCGCCCGCCCCCTTTGACGCCGCCGGTGAAATCGAACCTCACCGTCGTGCGCACGCGTGGATCGCTCCCGCGTTCGATGTCGATTCGCGTGATCAGGAACTCGGCTGTCTGGACGGCGGTGAAGTCGTCCAGCAGGGCGCTCAGCTCTTTGCGGAAGGCGATGCGATCGAGGACCAGGTCGGACGCGATCGTCGACGCGCGGAAGATCTCGAGCTTCGGACTCTGGCCCGTGGCGGCTTCATTCAGCGGCAGGAGATGACCGCCTCTGAACTCCGGCGCCAGCAGCCAATCGGCGATGTCCGCCGTGCGATTCGGGTGCTCGCGCACGCGCGCGCTCAGCTCCCCGAGGCGGCCGGCCAGTTCAGCGGCTTCCTTCTCCTCGGGAAACTCGTCGCTGCCAGGGGCGAGCTGTTTGAAGACGGGCTCGAGCGAGGGAGGCACGCGATCTTTCGGCCGGTACCGGTAGCCGCCGCCGCTGGTGTTCGCCTGAGGGTTGGCGGCGCGGCCCTGCGCCACGAGCGCCTCGTACCCGAGCGCGCCGTTCAGCAGGACGAGAAAGGCGAAGCGGCAAATGCCGGATGTCAAACCCGACCGAGATCTGACATTCGGCATTTGCCGGACGGCCCTAGTAAGTGAATTTCAGCACCAGCTCCACAATCCTGGGTGCTGAAAACGTGTTCTGGATTCGCCCGAACGTTGTCGGGTCCGAGATGTTTGCGGAGCCAGCCTGCAGGGCGAAATTGGGATGGTTCAGCACGTTGAACGCCTCGACCTTGAACGTCAGATAACGCCTGTCGTCTATGACGTAGAAGTTCTTGCCCAGGCCCAGATCGAGATTCCAGTAACGCGGGCCGGACAGGATGCCGACGCCCGAGTTGCCGAACTGCCCCTTGGGAGCGCTCCTGAAGCAGTTGATGTCGATCCAGGCGTCGTTCACGCCGGCCCCGGAGATCGCGCCGTTGCAGATGCGGTTCGGGCGTTCGAGCGAGCGGGTCGCCTGCAGCGACTGGCCGGCGCCGTCCCACACCGTCAGGGCGAGGCCGCTGTGCGCCTGGAAGATGCTGTTGAGGGTCCAACCGCCCAGGACGGCGTTCTTCACGCCCGTCGCGCTGCCGCCTCGTGACCTGCCGTACGGCACGTCGTAGACGGTGGCCAGGCTGAAGTTGTGGCTCATGTCGTACGGCGATCGTCCGTAGTCCTTTCGAGGGTTCGTGCTATCGAGGTAGTAATAGCCCTGCCCCGCCGTTTGACCCCAGCCCACGCCGTAATACCCGACGTTGTCGCTGAGTGCCTTGCTGTAGGTGTACGACGCGAGGAACTCGAGGCCTTCGGTCGGCCGCTGGCGCAGGCTCGTTTGCAGCGCGTCGTACGCGCCGATGCCGATCGAGTTCGTGCCGCTGGTCGTGCCGATGTTCGGGTTCAGCGGATAGAGCGGTCGCCGCTGATCCAACGGCCGCCACGTTTCGACCGGCCCCGGATCCGCTTCGGGCTGATTGAAGTCGAACGGCACGACCATGTGACTGGCGCGGCTGCCCACATAGCCGATTTGACCGGAGAGCGCGCTCGTCAGCTTGCGCTCGACGAAGACGTTCCACTGCTTCGTGAGCTGCGGACGGAGGTCCGGAGCGAAAATCCGGAAGAGCGTTCCCGGGCCGCCGTTGACGTTCGGGATGATGTCCGCAAAGCCGACCGACGCGCTCCCGGCACCCGTCGTCGCGTCAAAGACCTTTCGGCCTTCGAAGTTGAACGGCGGGTTCTGCGTGAGCCGCAGGTTCTTGCCGGTGCCTTCCATGTATTGCACGATCCCGAACGCGCCGCGCACCACCCATTTGTCGGTCGGCGTCCACGCGACGCCGAGTCGGGGCTCGAAGCCACCATAGTACGCGTTGAAGAGCGCGCGGCTGTTGCCTCCCTGACCGGCCAGGAGCAGCTGGCCCGTCTTCAGGTCGATGTTCGACTGCCGGTTGTCTTTCTCCACCCACGGCGACGTGTACTCCCACGTCAGTCCGAGGTTCAGGGTGAGGTTGTTCCGGACCTGGAAGTCGTCCTGCCCGAAGATGGCGACGCGATGGCCAAGTTGCATGAAGGGCGCCACCAGGCCGCCGCGCCCCTTGGCAGACACTTGATCGAGGAGGAAGTCCGAGAAGGCGAAGCCGGTGAATGCGCCGCCGTACTCGAAGTGACCGAGGATGCCCTCGTTGCCCGAATAGGAGTAGCCCTGCCGCTGGTAGAGCCATCGCCCGCCGAACTTCAGCTGATGACGGCCTTTGAACCACGTGTACTTTTCGGTGACCTGATAGCTCTTGTTGTTGTTGAACTCCGACCCGCCGGAATCCCCGACGCCGAAGTCGCCGATATTGAACGCGCTCAAGCCCGCGATCGTCTGGTCGCCGGGGATGCCGACGGTCGCGTTGGCCTTGCCGATGCCGGCCCAGTCCGTGGGAAGCGTCTGGAACTTCACGTGCGTGAAGCCCACGAGCAGCTCGTTGATGCCTGTCGCCGAGAGCGTACGGTTCCAGTTGAAGGCGAGGCCGAGAAACGGCGAATCGTTCGTCGCAATCAGGTTGCTCTGAAGCGGCGCGCGCTCGGGTTCCGACTTGTAATGCTGGTACGACACGCGCCCGAAGAACCGATCGTGGTCCGACGTGTTTGCGTCGACTTTGAAATCGCCTTGGTGGACCCTCTGCTTGTCCGACGAAGGCGCGACCAGGTTGTTGTTGTCGCCGGACCGGTTGGGCAGCGGGTACAGCGTCTGGTTCGCGAGGATGGCCCGCGCGATCGGACTGAACCGGCCGACGGGGATGAGGTTGCCGGCGAAGGGCTGCCCCGTCTGCGGGTCGCGGATCGTCACGGGAACGCCCGAAAAGTCCCCACGGCGCCACGACTCGGGCGCGACGCTCCTGACCAGCTCGCCCGGACGGTTCCGGATGAAGCCCTGGTAA
>QHWR01000141.1:43579-59785 GCA_003223835.1 Acidobacteriota bacterium
ATGTGCTGTGACAGTTCGGCTTTCTTGGCCGCGGGCGTCACGCGACTGTTCTCCCATGTGTTCGCCGCCATGCTGCTGTCGCGCCAGTACTCGAAGCCGCTTACGTGGTAATCGTTCGTGCCCGACTTGATGACGCTGCCGATGAGCGCGCCGGCGACGTTGCCGAACTCGGCGGAGTAGTTGTTCGTCTCGATGCGGACCTCCGCGAGCGCGTCAGGACTCGGCTGATACGGCAACAGGTTGTCGATCGGCTCGTTCATATCGACGCCGTCGAGCATGTAGTTGTTCTCCTGTTCGCGTTGCCCGTTCACGTACGGCCGTCCCGAGCCGAAATTCTTCGGTTCGGTGAAGCTGTTCGGGTCCGGCGTCGACACGCCGGGCATCAACAGGGAGAGCTGCGAGAAGTTGCGACCGTTGAGAGGCAGGCCTCTGATGGTCGTTTCCGAAACCACTTCTCCGACGACCGCGTTCTGAGTCTGCAGGATCGGTGAGACGCCGGAAACTTCGACGGTCTGTTCGAAGCCGGGCTGCATCGTGATATCGACGCGCGCGGTCTGGCCCACTTCGAGCGTGATCGGATTCGTTTCGTTGATTTGAAAGCCTTGCGCCTGCGCGCGAACCTTATACGTGCCGTTGGGCAGCGCCGAGATGGTGTAAAGGCCCTGATCGTTGCTGCGAGCGGTGTAGGTCACCTGGGTCGCGACATTTGTGGCGACCACCTCGACATTCGCAATCGGATTCCCGTTGCCGCTGATGATGCCGGTAAAGCTGGCGAAGTGCGTCTGCGCCCCGAGCGAGACGGCCCCCGCCAGCATCGACAACAACAGCGCTGCCCCCACCCGCGACTTGTTCATGGATCGCCTCCCGAGGATTGTCTTGCGGGAACGACGTTCGATGCCGACGCAACTCTGGTTCTGCGTATTACCTACAGCTGTTTTCAAAGTCAAGGATTTTGACTCCAACATACGAGCCGAGCTCGACCGTTATCCCAGCTCTGCTGCAGCGAGCGAGGTGTATGATCCGCGCGGATCGAAGAAGAAGAAGGAAGACGACCATGCAGAATTCCGATGAAAAGAAAGTCGACCGGCGATCGTTTCTGCAGGCAGCAGGAGTTGTGGCGGGGTCGGCGTTGGCCTCGAGCGCGCTCTCCTACGACCGCATTCTGGGCGCGAACGATCGGATCGCGCTCGGCCACATCGGCATCGGCAACCGCGGCAACCAGCTGCACATGATGGCCTCCCAGCTGAAGGCCAGGTACAACGTGGAGACGGTCGCGGTCTGCGATCTCTGGAAGAACAATCGCGAACGCGCCGCGGCCAACGCCGAGCGCTACTACGGCCGCGCGCCGCGCGCGTTTCAATACGCCGACGAGCTGCTGGCCTTCAAGGACGTCGACGCCGTGCTGATCGCGACGCCGGAGCACTCGCACTCGCCGCTGCTGAAGGCGACGGTGGAAGCGGGGAAGCACGCCTACTGCGAGAAGCCGATGGGGAACGTCCTCGAGGAAGTCAGAGCGGCGCGCGACGCCGTCAAGCAGCGGAACCTCGTCGTCCAGGTCGGAACGCAGCACCGGAGCGAACCGTACCAGCTCGCCGCGCGTGAGGTCCTGCGGAGCGGCGCGCTCGGCGACGTGAGCAAGTACGAAATCGTGTGGAACTTCAACGGCCCGCGCTGGCGCGGGAGGCCGGAAGTGAAGCGCATCCGCGAACAGGACACGGACTGGAAGAAGTGGCTGCTGACGAAGCCGGACCGTCCGTTCGATCCGCAGCTGTACTTTGAGTTCCGTCTCTATCGGGAGTTCTCGAGCGGCATTCCCGACCAGTGGATGAGCCACGGCATCGATCTCGTGCACTTCTTCACGAACGACCAGCCGCCGCGGTCGATCGTGGCGCACGGCGGAGTGTTCGCGTGGCACGACGGCCGCCAGAATCCCGACACGTTCCAGGCGCTCGTCGAGTATCCCTCCTTCCTGGCGAGCTACTCCACGAGCTTCGGCAACGACTCGGACAGCTTCTCGCGGATCATGGGAAAGAAGGCGACGCTGATCAACATCGGCGGAGAGGGCAGCCCGCGCTGGAGAGTCGTGGAAGAAAAAGGGAACCACGAGGACAATCCGACTATCCAGCGCGCGGAACGCTGGGTGACGCTCCCGGGCGACGACAAGCCGGGCCCGATCAATATTGGAGACGAAGATCTGTCCCACATGTCGAACTGGTTCGAGTGCCTGCGCAACCGGAACACGCGGACCAACGCGACCGTGGACAACGGATTTCTTCACTCGGTCGCGTGCATCATGGCCGCGCAGTCGTACTGGCAGGGGAAGCGCCTGTATTACGATCCCCGGTCCGAGCGAATTACAGACAACGCGCCCACTGCCTAGCGATCGAGGTCGTGTTCACCGGCGGCGACCGATGGTGAAGAACAGACCTCCTTCGCGGCCGAGTGTCCACATCCAACCCAGTTGTGCGAACCAGTTCTCGATCCGCCAATCGTCGGCCGCGGTGAAGAACTGTTCGGGCTCCTCTTCGCCGAGGACGGCGCTCGGAAAAGTCCTCATGTACTCCACGCGATTCTGCGCGAACCACCGCTGCACCTCGGCAATGGTGTGCCGGTGTTCCTCCGGATGTTGATACTGATCGCGGACCCAGGCCTCGCGTCGTTCCGGTTCGTGCTGCCGATCGCGCAGCACCGGATCGAACGGCACGATTCGGAATCGCGACAGCCGCGCGGCGGCGCGCCGAAGTCGCGACGGGATTCGCGCGAACGCGTTGTACACCCCCACGACGATGACGCCGCCGGGCCTGGCGAGCCGCGCCAGGCGCGCGAACGACTCGCGCGGGTGCGGTGTGTGGTGCAGCACGCCGGACGAGTAGACCACGTCGAACGATGCCGCCCTCAGGCCTGGCCGCTGGAGATCCGTCTCGACGAAGCGCACGCTCTCGACGCGGTAGCGGCGCGCCGCCGCGGCGCCGAGCCGGAGCGAGGCGCGTGCGAGATCGGCGCCGATGACGACGCGATCCGCGCCCGCCAGATACAGGCACATCTGGCCCGTCCCGCAGCCGATCTCGACGATTCGCGCGTCGCCGGCAATGGCGCGATCGAGCAACCGCGCGAACACGCTGCGTTCAGCGCGTGTCCTGAGCGCGTGCAGGCTGTCGTGCGGCGGATAGCCGGGGAAGGGCGCGCGCTCGTAGAAGCGCCGCACGGCCTCCGTTCGTGCGTCGCCGGCCAGTCGCAGGTTGGGAATGCCGTCCGGCGCATCGAACCGCGCGCCGCAGGCGCCGCACCACCACTCCCCCGAGAGGGCGCCGGCGCACGCCGGACAGGCGAGCAGCTCCCGGAAACCGTCCACGTCTCAAAAGATCGCGTAGATGAACGGTGCCAGCGCTTCGACGGACGCAGCCAGAATCAGCACCAGCCCGAACACGCAGAGAAACACCGCCAGCGGGACGAGCCACCGCTTGCCCGAGTCGCGCCGCCACAACCCGCGCGCGAGATCCGCAATCGATCCACCTGCGGACCCGAGCATGATCAAACGGCGCCGGAACGCGCCACGCCTTCTGACGACCATGCGACCCCCTCCTTCAACGATCTGTCCGGCGATGCGCCCCGCTTCATCACCACCGTGGGGCCTGCCACCAGCAGATCGATCCCGCACCGCCGGAACGTCGAGTAGCCCTCCAGCGCCCGCGTGACGATGGGCTCTCCCGCCACGTTGAACGACGTGTTCAACAGCACGGGGATTCCGGTGCGACGGCCGTACGCTTCGAGCAGCGCGTGGAGCCGCGGCGCCATGTCGCGTTCGAGGACCTGAACGCGTGCCGAGCCGTCCACGTGGGTGACTCCGGCGAGCCGCCCGCGCCACTCGGGCCGCACCGGAAAGACGCCGGACATGAAGCGACCGAGGCGATGACCGCCTGGCGGCAGATCGAAGAAGCGATCCGCCGCCTCGGCGGGCACGACCGGTGCGAACGGCCGGAATTCTTCGCGGCGCTTGATGTCGCGATTGATCCGGTCGCGTATCTCGCGCGAATGCGGCGCCGCGAGGATGCTGCGGTGACCCAGCGCGCGCGGACCGAACTCGCACGCGCCCTCCATCCAGCCCACGATCCGGCCGGCGGCGAGCTCGTCGGCGACCGCCTCCATCAGCGGAACATCGTCGAGCTCCTCGACAGGGTGGCTGTCCTCGCGGCTCGCCCGCGCGAGCTCTTGCGCATCGACGGACGGACCCCAGAACGGATGATCCGGCACGTCACGATCGGGATTGCCGAAGTAGATCCGGTCGGCGTAGAGGGCAGCACCGAGCGCGCAGCCGGCATCGCCGGGTGCCGGCGGAACGAACACGCGCTCGAATCCCGACTCGGCGAGGATTCGCGCGTTGGCGAGGCCGTTGAGCGCCACGCCGCCTCCAAAACAGAGGTCCGGCAGACTCGTCTCTCGACGGAGCTGTCGCGCGATGTCGACGAGCACGTCCTCGAGCACGCGCTGCACGCTGGCGGCACAATCCGCGAACCGCCGGCCTTCCGGCGAGTCCAGATCGATGTCGTCGTACGGGTTGCGCGGCGGACCGAACAGGTCGACGAACTTCGACGAATATGATCGACTCGCGGTCGTCTGGAATTCGAAGTATTCGGGCGCGAGGACGAACGCGCCGTCCGGCGTCGACCGGATCAATGTGCGAACCTGCTCGATCATGGTGGGGCGCCCGTAGGCGGCGAGCCCCATGACCTTGTACTCGTCCTCGTTGATCGCGAATCCGAGATAGGCCGTAAACGTCGAATACAGCATGCCAAGCGAGTGCGGGAATCGGATCTCGCGCTGCAGCGTCATCTCCGCGGCCCCGTCCGGACGACGCTCGCCGCGACCGACCGTGAGCGTCGCCCATTCCCCCACGCCGTCAGCCGTCAGGATCGCCGCGCGGCGGGTCGGCGCGCTGAACAACGCGGCTGCGGCATGCGACGCGTGATGATCGGTAAAGAAGATCTTGCGCCGCGGCACGCCCAGGTGGGATGTGATGATGCCGCGGACCCACACCTTCTCACCGAGCGAATTCTTGATCGCGTTCGGAAACGAGCGCCACGAGTGAGGGAAGGCCCGCAGCGCGCACGTGAGGATCCGATCGAACTTCAGCATGCTGCGCTCGTAGAAGACGACCGCGTCCAGATCCGAGGGATCGACGCCGGCTCGATCGAGGCACCACTCGATCGCGCTGATCGGAAACGTCGCGTCGTTCTTCCGGCGCGAGAGCCGCTCTTCCTGAACCGCGGCGACCGGCACGCCGTCGACGACGAGCGCGGCGGCCGAATCGTGATAATGCGCCGAGATGCCGAGGATCTTCATGTCAGTACTGGCTCCGGGGCGACTGGTTGCCGTTGCGCGAGATGGAGGTCCATCCAGTCGGCTCCCGCCGCTCGGCGCGTCTGGCAAACCACACGAACGGCGGGAGCAACACGAAATACATCGCGGTCAGCGCGACGCCGCCAAACAGGCCGGCCATCGCCGCGGCGATGCGGAGGTATCGATTCCACAACCGCTTCGCGCGGGCGTGCCAGACGTGCCGCCGATATCCCTGCGGCGACACGCGAGTGAGCTGCGTGTACGTGTAATTCATGTGAAACACTTCGTCGCGCAGGATCTGCTCGAAGATCGCGCGCGTCTCGGGATCGTCGTCGACCAGTTCGCGATAGATCGTGAACCGGCCGGCGGCCGCCTTTTCCGCGACGTGCAGGAACGCGAGGAGGCGATAGTCGGGCTGTCCCTCGATACTGAGGTCGTCGAGGCCGTGTCCCCCCGGCAGAGGGTTTCCGGCGAAGAGGACCTTACGCCAGGTCCGCCGCGCACGAACGAGAGCGGCGCCGCGCTCCCGGAACAGTTCGCCGTGGCGCAGCTCGTCGATCGCGTGCTCCAGATAGAGCCGCCGCAACAAGGGGTCGGGCGTCACTTCGGCGGCGCGCAGGATGTCGCGTCCGCCGTCGGTTTCCACGTCGGCGAACGTGAGCAGCTTGCGGAGACGACGATCGACGTCGCCCCATACCCACCGATGCACCGGCCGCATGATGCGGTCCAGCGGCGCGCCCTTCGTCACTGAAGGCATGACGACCCCCGGCCGACTAGGATAGCGTCGATATTGTGAACCCCGCCGTGCTCAGTGCGAACAACGCGCCGCGCCCCGAGTACTCGACGACGCGCCTCATGGCCGAGGTAGCGATCGCGACCGTTGGCGTCGCGCTCGTCGCCGCGGCCCTCGCCGCCAACCAGCACTGGCTCGATAGACATTTCCTGCCCTCGTTCTTTCTGCCACGCCGCTGGTACGTGCCGATCGAAACCGTCGTGCGCGTGGTCTTCGCGGTCGCCGGCCTGTCGCTTGCGGTCGCCGTGCGACGGCGTCTCGCACGCGTGGTCGCGCGCGCGCCGCGAACCGCGCTGTCCGTTCCGCTCGCTGCCGTTCTGGCGCTCGCCACGAGCGAATTCGTACTCCGGCGCGTCCACCTTCGGCCGACCGAGTGGCTGTCGGCTGACGAAGAACCGCGGCGTCGACCCGACCCGCGACTCGGCTGGGTGTTGGAGCCGGCGCGCACCGGCCACAGACTTGTCGGCGGACGCGCCATCGACTACGCAATCGATCCAGCCGGGTACCGCGTCCGTCGTGTCGGGGACGCCGTGGATCCCGAGCGGCCCGCGAT
This sequence comes from Acidobacteriota bacterium, assembly GCA_003223835.1. Taxonomy (GTDB): domain Bacteria; phylum Acidobacteriota; class Vicinamibacteria; order Vicinamibacterales; family 2-12-FULL-66-21; genus Gp6-AA38. The sequence continues at coordinate 50,263 of QHWR01000141.1, forward strand.
CATGTTCATCGGCGAATCGGTCATGTTCGGGGAAGGGCTTCGCTGGGACGAAACGGTGCCGGCGCAGGTCGGCGCACTGCTGGGGATTCAAAGCGCGAACCTGGCCGTCCATGGCTACAGCAACGATCAGGCGTACCTGAGGCTCGAGAAAGAGCTGCCCCGTTTCCGCCGGCCGGTCGCGGTCGTGTCGTTGTTCATGACGGCACTCTTCGGCCGCAATCTCGATGACGACCGGCCGCATCTCGGTCCGGGACTGGTGTGGCTGCCCGCCCAGCCATCCTCGCGTCTCGCGTCGCTTGCAGGTCTCCTCGTGCCATACCGCACGGACAAGACCGTCGAGGAGGGAATCAACGTGACGCGGGACGTGCTCCGCGCGACCGTCACGCTCGCGCGCGCCCGCGGGGCCATCCCGCTCGTCCTCGTGCCGCAGTTCGGGCCTGAGGATGATGGGGAGCAAACACTTCGGCGAAGGATCGTTGACGATGGCTTGCCGTTTCTTCTGGTGACGGTTGACGCAAGCTGGCGCCTCGCGTGGGACCGACACCCGAACGCGTATGCTGCGCATGTGATCGCGAGTGCTGTCGCCGCGCGACTGCGGCAGCGATAACCCCAGATTTCGCGAGCGACGAGCGTCCGGTGCGCCTGCAAGCTGAAGTCCGCGCGATCGCTCCCGGCCGGCTGACGACGCGAGGGCGGCGATCACGGGCGAAGCCGGACGTTCGCGCCATTTCCACGCGATCTGAAGTACCGGATGGTCGAGCTTGACCGTGTCGCGTTCGCGGCGGACCGTGAATGGATTTCGCGCCTCGAAAACAGCATTACGCATCGCGAAAGGCACCCGAACGGCGGCGTAAAGCAATACCGGGAATCGGAGGATGAATCTTGCTGCCGCGAACCGATAGAGAGAACGAACCAATGATGCAATCGCAGAGCTACTCGGCGGGCCTGATCTCGGGCGCGGCGCTCGCGTTCATCGCGCTCGTGGCGCTGTCGCGGGTGAACGCGATGCCCGTGGCCTATCACGTTGACCCGGCGAAGAGCCGGGTGACGATTGCGGTCGGAAAGGCCGGGGCCCTCAGTTTCATCGCCGGCCACACGCACGAAGTGAGCGGTCCCATCGAGAGCGGCACCGTCGACCTCGATCCCGACGATCCGTCCCGGTCGCATGTCCGGCTGGTCATCGCCGCATCAGCGCTCGAGATTTCGGGCGCCGACGAGCCCCCTGACGATCGACCGAAGGTGCAGCAGGCGATGCAGAGCGATAAGGTTCTCGACGTCGCGCGGCATCGCCGCATCACGTTCGAGAGCACCGGCATCACCACGAAGCGCCGCACCGGCGCCGCCCTCGACCTGGTCGTGGCCGGTCGCCTCACGATTCGAGACGTCACACAGCCGGTCACGGCGCCTGTCCACGTGGAAGTCGCCAACGGCCAGTTGATCGCCAGCGGCCGCTTCGCGATCAAACAGACCGCCTTCGGCATCGAGCCGATTTCGGTCGGCGGCGTCGTCGCGGTGAAGGACACGCTCGACATCGCGTTTTCAATCGCGGCGCGACCGTGACCCGCGCGCCGACCGAGTCACAAAAGGCGGGGAAGGCAACCTTACAGAGGAGGCTCCGTTATGAGTCATAAGGGGGGAGCCCTGAGAGCAGCGCGGTTCCTGTGCATCGCGATCGGCATCGGGCTTCCGGCCGGCGCGGCCGACATCGTCGCGGTCAAGACCGGTCCCGCCGGTCTGACCCTCGATGCTCTGGTGCCGTTCGAGCGCGGAGTCCTGACGGTCAGCACGCCGGACGGTCTCGTGGTCCGCCAGGAGTTCGAGACCGGCGGGCGCATCGCGTTCAATCCGTTCGGCCAGCGGAACAAGAAGGCCCTGGATGGGACGTACACCTGGGAAGTCGTGCTCGGCCGTCCATCGACGTTGGATCCGAAGCTGCGCGCGGCGGCGCGGGCGGCCCGCGGGGACGGCGACCCCAACATCGAGGCGGCGCATCGTGCCGCTTCCACGCGCGCGACGCTGGTCCAGTCAGGGACGTTTCAGATCGTGAACGGAGCGATCGTCCCGTCGAACCTCACGGAACCGCGCGCCGCACCGAAGGGAGGCGCGCGAGATGTGGCTCCAGCGTCGTACAGACCGGCGGATTGGTCCGCCGGCGGCCGATCGATCCGGAGTCTGGATCAAGTGATTCCAGACGACCTGATCGTCCAGGGGAGCCTCTGCGTCGGCCTGGATTGCGTGAACAACGAGAGCTTCGGCTTCGACACGATCCGGATGAAAGAGAACAACACCCGGATCAAGTTCGACGACACGAGCACGGCGTCGGGCTTCCCCGCCAACGACTGGCAGATTACCGCGAACGATTCCGCGAGCGGCGGCGCCAGCAAGTTTTCGATCGAGGACATCACGGGCGCCAGGGTCCCCTTCACGCTGAGGGCAGGCGCGCCGACCAACGCGTTGTTCGTCGACAGCGGCGGGCGCATCGGCTTTCGCACCGCGACCCCTGTCCTCGACCTGCACATCGCCACGACCGACACGCCGGCGGCGCGGCTCGAGCAGAACAACGCCGGCGGCTTCAACCCGCAGACGTGGGACATCGCCGGCAACGAGGCGAATTTCTTCGTCCGGGACGTCACGGGCGGCTCGCGTCTGCCGTTCCGGATTCGTCCCGGCGCCCCGACGAGCAGCCTCGACATCTCGCAAGGCGGCAACATCGGCATCGGCACGGCCTCGCCGGCGTCGAGAGTCCACATCAAGGGCGATGCGCCGGTATTAAGGATCGAGCGAAACGTTGGCGGCGCGCAGGCCGAGGGGATCAGGTTCCTCGATCAGATTGGAGGCTCGGGGTACTTTGTCGGCGTCGAAACGGTCCAGGAGAATGCGCTGGTGTTCCGTGCGGCGAGCGACACGACCAACGAACGGATGCGCATCACGCAGGCGGGCAATGTCGGCATCGGGACAGCCGCGCCGGCGAACCCGCTGGAGATGGCGAGCGGCGCCCATGTGACCGCCGGCGGCGTGTGGACGAACGCCTCGAGCCGCGAGCTGAAACAGGACATCCGCGAGCTGACCGTCACGGAAGCGGAAGCCGCCCTCAATCAACTCGCGCCGGTACGGTACGCCTTCAAGGTCGATCCCACGGAGCAGCACGTGGGGTTCATCGCGCAGGACGTGCCGGACCTCGTCGCCACCAGGGATCGCACATCGCTGAGCCCGATGGACATCGTCGCCGTGCTGACGCGCGTCGTCCAGGAGCAGCAGCGGACGGTCGCCGCGCAGCAGAAGGCCATCGCCGAGCTGACCGCGAGGATTCAGTCGCTCGAGGCGAAGAGCGCCCTTCGCCGCACGATACAATGACGTCTGCTTGCGGAGGTCAGCCCCCTATTTTGCGCGCGCGTAACGGAGCATGACGTTGCCCGACGGATAGGGCTTGGCCTCCAGCAGATTCAGCTTGACGGTTTTCGGGACGCCGCTCAGCAACGAGCGGCCGCATCCGAGGAGGAGCGGGCCGGCGATGAACTGATATTCGTCGATCAGACCGTGCTCCGTGAGCTGCGAAGCGATGGAGCCGCTGCCGAAGATCATGATGTCTCGACCGGGCTCCCGTTTGAGCGCCTCGTCGTGGAGCAGACGTGAATTCTTCCACGTGACCCCTTTGCGCGTTCTGGAGAAGACGACCTTCGTCGCCTCGTTGATCCAGACGCCCATGGCGCGCAGCTCGGGCGACTGCCGGCCCGGGGCGTGCGGGTCCGGAGCGGTGGGAGAGTCGCCCACGACGTGCGGCCAGAACGATTCGAACATGTCGTACGTCCGGCGCCCGAACAGAATCATGTTGTCGGATCCCGGGACCGCCTCCCCGCCCAGTTTGTCGATTTCCTGATCCGGAACGACCCACCCCAGATTTCCATCGGCTGTGGCAAAGTATCCGTCGGCCGACACACGGTTGAACGCCACGATCCGTCGCATAGTGCTCTCTCCTTCACCTCTTCGACGTTCGAGCCGGCGCGCGCCGGACACTTTTCTTTTCCACCTGTGGAGCTGACGGCTCGTCACCGCACGCGCGAACGCGCTTCTCCAGGAATCGCCGCTCCGTTGGATTTCGTGCGAGCGCCAGCGCGGCGGTGAAGAGCGCCCGCGCCGCGGCAGGATTCCCGCGACGAAGCTCCAGCTCGCCCATCGCGGCCGGATAGAACGGATACCTGTCGAGCCGCTCGCGATCGTGGATCGCGCGAAGCGCCTCGATGCCGCGGTCGGCGCCGTCGCGCTCGCCGACGGCGATCGCTCGATTGAGCTCGACGACGGGGGACGGCGCGATCGTCATCAGGCGATCGTAGAGCGAGACGATCAGCGGCCAGTCCGTCTCGTCCGTTGTCGGCGCGCTGACGTGCGCGGCGGCGATCGCAGCCTCGACATGGTAGGCCGTCACCGCACGCCCGGCGGCCGAGCGCTCGAGGAGCGTAAGCCCTTCGGCGACGAGACCGGCGTCCCACCGCGATCGATCCTGCTCGAAGAGCGGATGAAGATCGCCCGCCGCGTCGAGGCGCGCCGGCAGCCTCGCGGCGTGGAGACACATCAGCGACGCGAGCGCGTCCGTCTCGGGCGTCGCCGCCGGTGGATATTCGCGGAGAAGCGCCGTCAGACGCATCGCCTCCGCGCACAGCTCCGCACGCACCGCGGATTCGGCCGACGCGCCGTGATAGCCCTCGTTGAACAGCAGGTACAGCGCGCGCCTCACGGCCGAGAGGCGCTGCGTGAATTCGGCGTCGGACAGATCGAACAACCGTCTGGCGCGCGCGAGGACCTTCTTTCCTCGGGAGATCCGCTTCTCGATCGCCGCGCCGCCGGCGAGGAACGCGCCCGCGATCTCCGCCGCGCCGAATCCGCACAGGATGTTGAGGATCAGCGCGACCTGCGATTCCTCCGGCAGCCGCGGATGACAGCAGGAGAACATCATCCGGAGCTGCTCATCGCGGATCGCGTGCGCCGCAAACGCCTCGTCGACGACCGACGCGATCGTCCACTCGGTCTCGAGGAGCCGTCCCAGTTCAGGCGCGAACGTCCGCGCCGTGCGGTCGCGTCGAATGACATCCAGCGCCCGGTTCTTCGCCGTCGTCATCAACCACGCGGCCGGGTTGTCGGGGATGCCGCGGACGCTCCACACGTCGAGCGCGCGGCAGAAGGCGTCCTGGACGACATCTTCCGCGAGCGCCAGGTTGTGCACGCCGAAGATGCGCGTCAGCGCGGCGACCATGCGCCCGGATTCGCGCCGGAAGAGGTGTTCGTCGAGATCCACCGGAAGACCGATTACACCGCCAGCGTGCCCACGGGACGAATCTCCACCGACCCGCCGCCCTCGACGATCGGGCATCCAGCCGAGAGCTCCACCGCTTGCGCCAGGTCACGCGCCTCGATGACGATGAAGCCGAGGAGTAGATCCTTGGCTTCGAGGTACGGTCCGTCAGTGACCACTTTGTTCTTGCCGCGGACGACCTTACCCGTGGGCTCGAGCGGTTGCCCCCGGTGCCTGAGGTGGCCCCTGGCTTCCAGGTCGCGTATCCACGCGAGCCACGCTTGCAGGCTCCGCTGCGCGCGCTCCGGCGTCCCGAGGGCTTCGCGCCGCCCCGCCTCGGTCGCGCGAAACAGAAAAACGAACTCGCTCATCGGCTGTCTCCTCGTCCGGGTGTTTCAGCTCTTCGACGTTCGAGCCCGCGCGCGCCGGACATTTTCTTTTGCGGCGAGCACATCGGACAGTTCGTACGCTTCCTGCAGCCAGGCCGTTACGGGCGCCTCGACTTCGTCTCGATGTCTGATCTGAATGATGTGGACGACCCTGGACTTCGAGACGCGATCGACGCGGCGAACCTGAGGCGCCTTCAGCGGGCGGCTGAGGAAGACGCAGACTTCAAGGAAGTTCCTCTTCGGGCGGACGAAGAAGTAGCACGATCTGCGTGAGAACATGATCGACTTGTGCGACGCGTAGATGCGCTGGTCGCCAAAGGAGACGGCGGTCTCGCGCAGCCGCTCCCACGCGTCGCGCAAATCCTCCGACAGATCCTGCGTGAGCGCCGCTTCGGTCGTCGTCCAGCAGTCGTGCTCCTCGCCTTTCTGGATCCACTGCTTGCAGTGGTAACACTGTCGCTGGGCCATCGCGAGCAATTGTACCGAAGCCGCGCCGGGGCTTCGGGTGCTGGGGGCTGGGTGCAGAGAGGGGGTGCGGGGATAGACGGGTGCTGAGGGCTGGGTGCCGAGAGGGAGTGCGGGGGAAGTGCGGTGCAGTGAGGCACCGCATTTCCGCAGCACCCTTTCTCAGCACCTAGCCCCCAGCACTGTGGGTTTCACTCCCTCCCATCACCCAGCCCCCGGCACGAAGAATGGTGTCGCCGGCGCAGAGGCACACGCCCGGCGTATTGCCGAGCAGCAGAATGCTGCCGGCGTAGTAGCCGGTCAGCGCGGCGCACAACGGCATCCACAAGGATCCGAGCACGGCGTACATCACCAGCCCGAGCGTTGCGACGATCGTCGCGTCGCACGCGACGGCGGCGCAGCGCGCCCCGAGCGACGGCAGGATCATCCCGCGCGCGAACCGGCTGGTCGCGGCGAGGGTGACGCGCAGCACCAAGCTCGACCGCGGCGCCGAAACCGCCACGCGCGGAGCGTCGGTCGCATCCGGAAACCGCTCGACGAGCTCCCGCGCGATCGCGTCCGGATCGAGCCCGACGCCCTGCGCGTAGGCGCGAATGAACGACCGGCGGAAGACGCCGGACGGCCAACGCGACAAGTCGTCGCGCTCGAGATCCTCGAAGAGCGAGACGCTGATCTTGCTGTTCCCGGCGATCGATGCGAGCGCGATCTTCCGTCGCTCTCGCTCGGACCGCAGCCGTCGGCCGAAGCTGTCGTGAGCCAATGAGGGTTGCGAAGACATGTGGATAAATGGTCCGCGGCGCTGCAAAGTCGATTCCTGCAGGATGCCCGGGGTTGGCTGCCTCTTGTGGACGATTTACGTACATTCACTATGTAAAAGCTGGACTGGACGTGCGTCACGAATGCTCTTGATCTTCGTGCGGCCGCCTCTCGATAATCCAGGTACATGCGTGCACTCCTCGTCGCCGGGTTGCTCGTATCGACGGCGATTTGGGGCGCCGCTCAGCAGGCGGAGCAATCCGCCCGGGGCGGTACGCCGGTCTCCACGCCGCCGGAGCGCGCGTCAATCCTGACCCCGGCGTCAGCCGACGGGTTCGAACGCATCCTCAAGCCCTTTCTGGCAAAGAACTGTTTTCCCTGCCACGGCAACGAAAAGCACAAGCGAGATCTGAACTTCGAGGCGCTCACGACGGTCAAGACGTTGATCGCGGATCGCGACCGATGGGACGACGTCGTCCTGAAGCTTCGACACCGCGAGATGCCGCCGGATGAGGAGCCGCAGCCTCCGGAGCACCAGCGGCAGGCGGTGGCGGCGTGGCTCGCGCGCGAGCTGGCCCGCATCGATCGTCTGACGCCGCCCGATCCGGGCCGCGTCACCGCGCGGCGGCTGAACCGGGCGGAATACAACAACACGGTTCGCGATCTGCTCGGCGTCGATCTCCGTCCGGCGGACGACTTCCCGCAGGACGATTCCGGGTACGGGTTCGACAACATCGCGGACGTGCTGTCGCTCTCGCCGGCGCTCATGGAGAAGTACATGACCGCGGCCGAGCGCGTGGCACGCGTCGCCCTGTTCGGTCCACCCGCGCTCTCGCCCACGCTGACGCGATTGCGCTCGGATGGACGCCGCGCGGGGGACGCGCACACGTTTCCGCCGAAGTACGACGTCAGCGGGCTCAGCCTCCCGAACGCGTTTCACGCCGTGCACCGCATCCCGGTCGAAGGCGAATATGTCATCCGGGTGGGGCTCGGTGGCGTGCGTCCTGCCGGCTCCGAGCCGGTCGCCGTTGCGCTGTGGGTTGACGAACGGCAGGTCGCGTCGGTCGTCCACGATCCCGAACGGTCCGCGCGATTCGATGAGGATCGTCAGGACTTCGGCGGCCAGACGACGCAGTTTCGCGTGAGGCTGACGGCGGGAGACCACTGGCTGGCCGTGGCGATCCCGCGGATCTACGAAGGGCTTCCGGCGCGCTACCGGGGCCCGAATCCATCCAGCCGGCCCGAGCCGCCGAAGAAGGAGTTCACGCCGCCGCCCGGGGCCCCCCCTCCCGAACGCGTCGCGCAGTTGCGCCAGCGCTTCGAGGAGACGCAGGCGGAGCTTCAGAAGATTCCCCTGAACGGCGTGCGCGTCGCCGCGGTCGAGGTCGGCGGCCCGTATTCTCAGGTGACCGGTCCGTCTCCGGAGAGTATCCAGAAGATTTACAGCTGCGGTCATCGCAACGGCGAACACGAGCGCTGGTGCGCCTCGCGCATCATGACCGACCTCGCGCGGCGAGCGTTCCGCCGGCCCGTGGCCGCGAACGAGGTGGATAAGTACATCGCGCTCGTCCAGCGTGCCCGGCAGGACGAAGGATCGTTCGAAGAAGGGCTGGCGGTCGGGATTCAGGCGCTGCTCGTCTCTCCCGACTTCCTCTTCCGCATCGAGCGGAATCGTCCGGCGCTGCGTCAGGCAACCGCGCAGCGGATCACCCAACACGAGCTGGCGGCGCGCCTGTCGTATTTCCTGTGGGCAAGCATGCCGGACGCCTCGCTGCGGCGCGCGGCCGACATGGGAACGCTGCGCGATCCGCGCGTCCTGACCGCCCAGGTGCGGCGCATGCTGCGTGACCCGAGGGTGCATGCGCTCGCCGAGCAATTCGGCGGCCAGTGGCTGCAGTTCCGCGCGCTCGAATCGATCACGCGCAACCGCGAGCGGTTCCCTGATTTCGAGGACTACCTGCGGCTGTCGATGCGCCGCGAGACGGAACTGTTCGTGGGGCACGTCATCCGCGAAGATCGGAGCATCCTCGACTTCATCGACGCGAAGTATTCGTTCGTCAACGAGCGGCTCGCGCGGCATTACGGGATCGCGGGTGTGTCGGGACCCGAGTTCCGGCGCGTGGATCTGACCGGCACCCCGCGCGCCGGCGTGCTCACCCAGGCGAGCGTGCTGACCGTCTCGTCTTACGCGACGCGGACGTCGCCGGTGCTGCGCGGCAAGTGGATTCTCGAGAACCTGCTCAACGCGCCGCCCCCGGTGCCGCCGCCGGACGTACCCAATCTCGATGAAGCGGCTATCGGGACGACCGCGTCGATGCGGGAGCAGTTGGAGGCGCATCGGAAGGACCCGATGTGCGCGTCGTGTCATCGCAAGATGGATCCGCTCGGCTTCGGCCTCGAGAACTTCGACGCCGTGGGCGCCTGGCGAAACACTGACGGAAAGTTTCCGATCGACGCGTCCGGCTTCCTGCCGGACGGCGACGAATTCACCGGGCCCGAGGAGCTGCGGCGCGTCCTGGAGCGTCAGCCCGATGCGTTCGCGCGGTGCCTGACCTCGAAGCTGCTGACCTACGCGCTCGGGCGAGGCCTCGAGCCCTACGACGCCCGGACGGTGAAGCAGATCGCA
>QHWR01000141.1:59798-64661 GCA_003223835.1 Acidobacteriota bacterium
GCAGACCGTCGCCTCCAGCCAACAATGTGTTACAACGGGGAACGCCATGATCGTCACGCGACGGCATCTGCCTCGCCGCACGTTCCTGAAGGGCATGGGCGCCGTCATCGCGCTGCCCGTGCTGGATGCGATGACTCCCGCCTTCGCGGCCGGCTCCGCCGGCCGCGGAGGCGGGACATCACCGCTGCGTCTCGCGTTCACTTACGTGCCCAATGGCGTGACGATGGCCGACTGGACGCCGCGAGCCGAGGGCGTTGGATTCGAGTTCTCGCGGATTCTCAAGCCGCTGGAGGCGTTCCGCGACGACACCCTGGTGGTGTCCGGGCTCGCGCATCGCAACGGCGCGGCGCTCGGCGACGGGCCCGGCGATCACGCGCGCGCCGCGGCGTCGTACCTGACCGGCGTGCACCCGCGAAAGACCGCGGGCGCCGACATCGAGAACGGGATTTCCGTCGATCAGATCGCGGCGCGGCAGCTTGCCGAGCGGACGCGCTTTCCGTCGCTCGAGCTGGGATGCGACGACTCGCGGACGGTCGGCAATTGCGATTCCGGCTATTCGTGCGCGTACACGAACAGCCTGGCCTGGCGCGGCCCTGCGACGCCGATGCCTCCCGAGACGAACCCGCGTCTGGTGTTCGAGCGGTTGTTCGGCGACATCGATACGAGCGTTCCGCCGGAGACTCGCGCCCGTCGCCTGCTCCACCGCCGCAGCATCCTCGACCTCGTCACCGAGCGCACGACACAACTGATGTCCGATCTCGGGCCGTCCGATCGGCGGAAACTCGACGAATACCTGTCGTCGATTCGCGAGATCGAGCGGCGCATCGACAGAGCCGAGCAGGATCTCACCGGCATCACGCCGGGGATCGACAGGCCGACCGGCGTGCCGGTCCAGTACGCCGACTACGTCAACCTGATGTTCGATCTGCAGGTCGTCGCGTTCCAGACCGACTCGACCCGGGTCGTGACGATGATGATGGGACGCGAAGGCAGCGTGCGCACGTATCCGGAAATCGGCGTGCCCGATCCGCATCATCCGCTGACGCACCATCGCGGCAACGTTGAATGGATCGAGAAGGTCACGAAAGTGAACACGCTCCACATGGAGCTGTTCGCCGGGTTCGTCAAGAGGTTGAAAGCCACGCCGGACGGCGATGGCACGCTCCTCGACCACACGACGCTCGTGTACGGCAGCGGCCTGAGCGACGGCAATCGCCACACCCACGACGATCTGCCGGTCGTCATCGTCGGGCGCGGCAGCGATCTGCGTCTCGGCCGGCACGTGGCGTATCCCAAGAACACGCCGATGACCAACCTGTATCTGACGCTGCTCGATCGGATCGGCGTGCACGCGGAACAGATCGGCGACAGCACCGGCGAAATCGAGCATCTTACCGGCGTCTAGGGCAGGCTGTTGACATTGCAGGTTGCGTTTTTCAACCTGCCAGGCCTACTCGCAGCGCAGCGCAACAGTCGGATTGACGTTCGCCGCCCGGCGGGCCGGCACGAATGCCGACAGCAGCGTGACGATCACGATGACGGGCACGACGACGTAGTAGGTCCGCACATCGACATGGTGGCCGAACGGCGCGAGCCGCGTCATGAAACGCGCGGTCGCGACGCTCAGCGCGAGACCTGCCGCCACACCGGCCCATGCGGGCGCCATCCCCTGGCGGAGCACCATCCGGACGATACGCGCGTACGTCGCGCCGATCGCGATCCGGATTCCGATCTCGCGTGTGCGCCGGCTGACCGTGTACGACACGAGCCCGTACAGCCCGACCATCGTCAGCAGCATGCCCATCAAGCCCATGCCGCCGATCAGCCGGATCATGACGTTGCCGAACGACGTCACGCGCGCGCCGTAGAACGCTTCCATTGTCTGGCGTCGAAGACGGGGACGTCCGCGTCCAGCCGCCGAACGAGGTCCCGCAGCGGCTGCACGAACGCGGCGTCGTCGCCGTCGACGTGCGCGAGCAGCACCATTTGTCCCCGCGGGCGCTGTCGGTACGGAAAATAGATCGCTTCCTGCGGCAGCTCTCCGGGGTACCCGTGCGTCGTGGTCTTGACGACCCCGACGATGTCGACGAGCGCGCCGTGCGGCTCCAGCAGGCGCACGCGCTTGCCCAGCGGATCTTTGTCCAGCCAGTAATGGCGCGCGAGCGTGTCGTTGACTATCGCGACCGGTGTCGAGTCGCCGTCGTCGGTCGACTCGAACGCGCGGCCGGCGAGCAGCGGAATGTCCATCGTGTCGAAATACCGATCGTCGATGCTGGTGGCCCACACCGGCACGCCCGCCTGTCCTTTCGGCAGGACCTGTCCCTCGGGCAGAACCGCGGCGAATTGAAAGCCGAACATCGGCATCGCGGAGGTGAGCGATGCGGATCGAACGCCGGCCGACGCGCGCGCCTCCTGCAGGACCCGCGTGAAGAATCGCGCGGCCTCGGCGTCGCTGTAGCGCGCCTGGCCCGCGTCGGCGGTCACCTTCGCGATCCGTGTCGTGCGGAAGCCGGGACCTGCGGTCAGCTCGCGACGGAAGACCTGAATTGAAAAAACCGCAACGGTCAACAGCACGAGCGACAAGGCGACCTGCGCCGCGACGAGGACCGCTCTGCCGGTCAATCGATGTCCGGCCGCGTTCCCCCTGTCGGTCGTTTTCAGGCTCGTCGCCAGATCGACCCGCGTCGTCTGCAGCGCGGGGCCAAGACCGACGAGCAGGGCGGTTGTCAATGCCACGGCGAGACTGAACATCAGCGTGCGCCGATCGAGCTCGAAGGCCGGCAGGCCGATGATCTCGGACGGAAATTGAATCTGGCGAAGGAGGCCGATGCCGACGTGCGCGACGGCGAGACCGCCCACCGCTCCCCCGATCGCGATGCCCAGGCTCTCCGTGACAAGCTGTCGAACGAGCCGGGCCCGGTTCGCGCCGATGGCGAGCCGGAGCGCCATCTCTCGCGCGCGTACCGGCGCGCGGCTGGCGAGCAAGCCGGCGACGTTCGCACAGGCGACGCCCAGCACGGCCATCGAGAGGATCGTCAGGATCACGATCAGGGCCGAATCGAGCGGGCGGGTCTCGTACTTGTAATCGAACTCCGTCTGCGCGATCAGCGCGATGTTCGTGTTCGTTTCCGGGTATGCGCGCTGCAAATCGCGTCCGATCGTCGCGAGCTCCGCTTGCGCCCCGGTCAGCGCGACGTCGGGTCCCAGGCGGCCCTTCACGGTGAACATCCGGACGTCGCGCGCGGTCAGCGCATCCGGCCTCCGCAGATCGATCGTGTGCGGGAGCATCCCGATCGGCAGGAAGAGCGACTCCCGAATGTACGGGTGCAGTCCGGTGAATGACGCCGGCGCGACGCCGACGATGGCGAAGTCCCTCCCGGCCACGCGAATCGTGCGCCCGAGGACGGACGGGTCCGCCGCGAATTCACCGCGCCACACCGCGTCGCTCAGGACGACGACGGCGCCGCGGCCGCCCGCGCCATCTTCGTGCGGGAGAAAAGTGCGGCCCAGCTGGAGATCGACGCCGAGCACACTGAAGAAGTTGTGGCTGACGAACGTGGCGAACCGGACGCGCGGCGTGTCGCCGGTGCGGCTGGCCACGCCGACGGTCTCGTAGGTAAAGGCCAGCAGGCCGTCGAAGCTCCGTGCGCGATCGCGGATGTCGAGGTAGTCCGGATACGACGCGGTGTTCTGATACACCGTGCCTCGCAACACCCGCGATCCGACGGTGAGCAGCTCGCTGGGACGCTTCACCGGCAGCGGCCGGAGCAGCAGCGCGTCCGTCACGCTGAAGATCGCGACGTTCGCGCCCGTGCCGAACGCGATCGAGATGACGGAGATCGCGGTCAGCGCCGGGTTTCTGGCGAAGACGCGCGCGCCGTGGCGCAGGTCCTGCCAGACGTGCTCGACGGCCACGAGGATGGTCCGCACGGCCTACAGCCTTGGCGGCGCCGGTTTGATCGGCGGGCGCCAGGAGACCACGCCCTTCATCTTCGTCTTCCGCTTGAACAGCTTGTGGTCGTTGACGATGTACATCTCGTCGAAGGCGGAACCGCCGAATTTGACGTTGGTGACGGGTTCGCGCCGTGGCGCCGAGATGATGGCGTGACATTTTCCGATTTGATCGAACACCTGCACGCCGAGCGGCGTGGCCATGTAGACGCTGCCGAGGGTATCGACGGTCATGCCAGCCGTCTCGCTGCTGGTCGCCGCGTCAGTCAAATGGACGTAGAAATAACGCTGCTTGTGCGCCAGCGACCCGTCGGGCTGAATCTGGAACGCCCACGAAAGCTGTCCGGCGTGGTCCGAGACGTAGAGCAGCGTCTGGTCCGGAGAGAATGCGACACCGACCGGCGCGTCGATGCCTTCGTCGACAACGCGCGGCTTGCCACCCTTGGGCAGCAACCAGACCGTTCTTGCGGTCGCATTGGTGAAATACATGTCGCCCTTGACGTTCACCGCCATGTCATTGGCGGCGACGCCCTGCGCAATCACTCGTGATTCTCCTGCGCGATCGATGGCCATGATCACGCCGCTGCGCGGCGCGGCTGCGTAGAGACGGCCATCAGGCGCGAACGTCATGGCGCGCACCAGCCCGGCGTGGCCGGCGAACGGCGTCACACGTCCGTCGGCCCCGACCTTGTAGATCCGATTGGCCTCGGTGTCCTCGAAAAACACCTCGCCGGTGTCGTTGACGGCGACGCCGGCGCCGTGCACGGGCGCGTCGGCCACGAGCTGCCAGTCCTCACCGGCGATCAGCGTCTGCAGGACGTCCTGCCGCGACTTGCCTTCCGGATTGGCCTTGATCGGCGACGGCCAGTCGCGCCACAGCCAGCGAAGCGCGTCCGGAAAGATCGCCGTGGC
>QHWR01000258.1 GCA_003223835.1 Acidobacteriota bacterium
CCTAGGGCCACCCGTCAGCCACAATCTTCCACACGAGGTGTCTGATGGATTTCGATCTCGAGCGTGCGGCCGACGTGCTCGCGCGCACGCCGGCCACGCTGCAGGCGCTGCTCCGGGGACTCGCGGAACCCTGGACCCGCGGCACCGAAGGGCCCGACACGTTCAGCCCGTTCGACGTCGTCGGTCACCTGATCGACGGCGAGGAGACGGACTGGATCCCCCGCGCGAAGATCATCCTCGCGCGCGGGCCGGACGTCCGGTTCGAGCCGTACGATCGGTTTCGTCATCGTGCGCGGAACGTGAACCGCACGCTGCAGTCGCTGCTCGACGAATTCGCCGAACTGCGCGCCGCGAACCTCACGCTGCTGATCTCGTGGCGTCTCACGCCTGCCGATCTCGGCCTGCCGGGGATGCACCCGGCGCTCGGACCCGTGACGCTCGGCCAACTGCTCGCGGGATGGGTGGTACACGACCTCGGTCACATCGCCCAGGTCGCGCGCGTCATGGCGAAGCAGTACAAGGATGCGGTCGGTCCGTGGGTACCGTTCCTGCCGGTCTTGACCGATCACGAAAAACCGCGATCGTGACCCCGAACCTATGCCTTACGATTCGTAAAGAAATGTTGATCGATGAACTCGTCGACGGCGCCCTGGTCGGTTGAGTCCACGCGTTCGAACTGAAGGCCCATGCCGACGCGGCGATCGCTCCACGCGACGCGGCACTCGGCTTCGATGTCGCGCTTCGAGCCCGGGAGCCGGAACCGGACCCGCACCTTCGATTCGCCGGCGAGCGGGCTCATCGTGCGGATCGAGATGCCCCCTTTGCTGATGTTGAGGGTCAGGGCCGCGGCGATCGTGTTGCCGAACCGGTAGGCGACCGGGATCCCGAGCACCACCCGCGGGCTGCCGCGCCGGTTGAAGTTGTCGGGAAACAGGTGCGGCGCGAGCGACGGCAGGATGTGCTGGACGGCGCTGTACTCGTTGATGTATCCCGAGACACCGAGCGCCGCGAGGTCGCGGACTTCTTCCGCGGTCGCGATGGTGCCGCTGAAGACGAGGATCGGGATGGCGCCTTCGTCGATCTTGCGGATTGCGCGCACCAGCTCGATCCCGCCCGCGTGCGGGAGCCGCAGGTCGAGGACGACCAGATCGATGTGCGCCAGTTCCGCGCGGACGCGCGCGAGGAGCTCGGCCGCGCTCTTCACCGTGAGCGCTTTATGTCCGGCGCCGAGGAGCGCTGTGGCGAACCGGTCCCGCACGAACGCGGTGTCGTCGGCGATGATGACGGTTTTGGTGCTCACGGTGGACGCGGGCACGTTCGACGCCATCGGATTTGCGCGTCGGACGCGTCAGGCTCAATTGCAGAATTTATCAGGTTCTCGCTATAATCCGAACTCTATCGCGATCGTGCGGGCCATCGGTGTCCGGTTACGCATCGCAGGCGTCGTGGGCGGCGCGCCCCGCGCCAGGAGCATGTATGGCCACCTGCCCGGAATGTGACGCCGAGATCGAAGTCGATGAATTCGACGTCGACAAGGGCGATTTAATCAGCTGCCCCGAGTGCGGTTCCAACCTCGAAGTCACCGGCACGTCGCCCGTCGAACTCGATCTCGCGGACGAGGACGATGAGGAGGAGGCCGACGATCGCGAAGACGACGATCTCGACGACGACGACGAAGTCGACGATCTCGACGAGGACGAAGAAACGGAAACCGAGGACTGGGACGAGTGAACGTATCGCCGCCGGCGTTCGCGCCTGACGCCGCCCATCTCGCACGCAAGGCGGCCGCCCTCGACGCGCGGCTCGCCGGTCTCGGGTCGGTGATCGTGGCCTACAGCGGCGGCGTGGACAGCGCGCTCGTAGCCGTCGCCGCGACCCGCATCCTCGGGTCGCGCGCCCTCTGCATCACCGCCGACAGTCCGAGCTATCCCGAGCGGCATCGCGATCTGGCGATCGGCGTCGCGCGTGCGTTCGACCTGCAACACGAATTCATCCGGACCGCGGAAGTCGATCGCGCGGAGTACCGCGCGAATCCCGCGAACCGCTGCTATTACTGCAAGCACGAGCTGTATACGCAGCTCACCACGATCGCCCGCGCGCGCGGCTTTGCCGCCGTCGCCGACGGCAGCAACGCGGACGATCGCGGCGATTACCGCCCCGGCCGTCAGGCGGCGCGCGAATTCGGCGTCGTCAGTCCCCTCGACGAGGCGGACCTCGCGAAAGACGAGATCCGCGCGCTGGCGCAGCGCGCCGGCCTGTCGATCTGGGACGAACCGGCGTCGGCGTGCCTGTCGTCGCGCATCCCGTATCACTCGGAGGTCACGCCCGAGAAGCTGCGCATGATCGAGCGCGGCGAGTCGGCGCTGCACGCGCTGGGCTTCCGCGTCTGTCGCGTCCGGCATCACGATCGGATCGCGCGCCTCGAGATCGGACGCGACGAGATGGCGCGCGCGATCGAACCGGCGATCGCCGACGCGATCGATCGTGAGCTGCGCGCGATCGGCTACGAGCACATCGTCCTCGACCTGCGCGGCTATCGATCCGGCAGTCTGAACGACGCACTGCGGCTGCGGCCGGTCTAAGTGCCGAGTCTGCCGAAGACCGTTGCAGCAGCGCTGCTGCTCGTCTTCCTCGCGGCCCACCTCGCCTTCCTCCCGCCCACGCTCGAAGACGTCGATTCGATCAATTTCGCCCTGGGCGTGCGTCAGTTCGACGTCGCGCGCCACCAGCCGCATCCTCCCGGGTACCCGATCTTCATCGCGCTCGCGAAGGCGTCGACGGCCGCGTTCCACGCGGCGGGCTCGGCCGCGCCGGCGTCGCGCGGGCTCGCGTTCTGGAGCGCGGTGGGCGGCACGGCCGGGCTCGCCGCGATGTTCGCGTTTTTCCTCGCGCTCGAAGGACGCCGGCGCGTCGCCTGGTGGGCGACGGTGATCGCGGGCGCGGCCCCCGTCTTCTGGTTCACCGCGCTGAGGCCGCTCAGCGATACGATCGGGCTGGCGTGCGCGATGACGGCGATCGCGCTGATCGCCCGCGCGGATGCCGTCGCGTCGCCGCTGGGGATACACGAACGTCACGAAGCCACGAGAGGCACGTGGCTGATCGCCGGGGCATTCGTCGCGGGACTCGCCATCGGCGTCCGCTCGCAGACGTTCCTGATCACGCTGCCCGTGCTCGCCGTCGCCTTCCTCCGGCCGCGCGAGCGGTTCACGCCGCGGGATCGCGCGCTCGCGATCCTTGCGTTGACCGGCGGCGTCCTCGTGTGGGCGATCCCGCTGATCCTGTTCTCAGGCGGTCTGTCGGGCTACCTGCACGCGCTGCGCAGCCAGGGTGCGGAGGACTTTTCCGGCGTCGAGATGCTCTGGACGCGGCGGTCGGCGCGCGTCGCGGCGCATGCGGTCCTCAATTCTTTCGTGTGGCCGTGGGGCTGGGTGCTCGGACTCGTCGTCTCCACCCTTGCATCGTGGGGGTTTGTCCGGCTCGCGTGGAGATCGCCGCGCGCGGCGGCGCTTCTCATCGTCGCGTTCGGGCCGTACGCGGCGTTCCACCTGCTCTTCCAGGAAACGGACACCGTCCGGTATGCGCTGCCGCTGATTCCCGCGATCGCGTATCTGACCGGCGTCGCGCTCGACGTGCGCAAGGCCGCGTGGCTGCCGATCGGCGCCGCGGCGATCGCCGCCGCGTCGCTGTTCATCGCGCTGCCGGCGTCGCGGACGTATGCCGCACAGGGAGCGCCGGTGTTCCGCGCGTTCGACGCCATGAAGAGGGACGCGACGTCGGCGCGCCCGCAGCTCGTCGCGATGCACGCCGGCGGGCGTCGCGCCACGGAATGGGTGGCGTCCGACCTGCCCGCGCCCGTGGCGAAGGCGCCGCACGGACGCGAGTGGCTGACGCTCATCACCGAATGGCGTGCCGTTCCCGCCGCGCGCGTCTGGTTTCTCGCGGATCCCAAACGCACGGATCTCGCGATGTTCGATCCGCGCAGCCGTCTGTTGCGCCAGGAGTATCGCTGGGGGTTCGTCGAGCCGCCGTTCGTCGGCGGCGTCCGGCCGGCCGAAGCGGATTGGTATGCCATGCAGCCGCCCGGCTGGATGCTCGAGACGGGATGGTCCGTGACGGCGGAAGTCGCGGGCGTGACCGCGCAGCAGCACCTCGGCCCGCACGTCGCGCCGGCGATCGCGTGGCTGCGTTCGCGTCGCGACGCGATGGCACCGAGCGCGTGCGATGGCCGGTCGCGCCGGGCTTCTTCCTCAAACAGCTCGAGCTGCCGGCCGGCGCGCTGGACGCGCCGTCGCCGTACCTCCCCCTCGAGGTGCGCGCGTCGAATCCGTCGGGCGCGGCGGTGTCGCTCGAACAATTCGATCTGCAGTCACCCGGCGTGCCGATGTTCGGCTATGCGGACGGCTGGCAGGAGCCGGAATACAACCCGGAGACCGGCCGCGCGTGGCGCTGGATGAGCGAGGAGGCGGTCCTCTGGGTGCGCCCCGCGTCCCACGACGTGACGCTGACGATCGACGGCGAGTCGCCGCTGCGGTATTTCGACGAAGCGCCCATCGTCACCGCGACGGTCGGGGCCGCGGAAATCGCGCGCTTCAAGCCGTCGAGCGATTTCGTCCAACGCATCGTCATCCCCGTCCGCACGCTCGAACAGACCGCCGGCCGCGTCGTCCTCCGGTGTTCGCGCTTCTTCGTTCCGGGAAAGAATGGACAAGGGGATCAGCGTCATCTGGCGCTCCGCGTGTACAAGGTCAGCGTGGATTAATGCCAAATGCCAAATGCCAAATGCCGAAAGCGATCGCGGTCGCCCGGCGTGAATACTTTTGGTATTGGGCATTTGGCATTCTGCATTGACTGATTTCAAGGTTTTCGCGCGAGCACCAGCAGCGAACTGCCGATCGGCATGTCGACGTGCCGCACGACGGCGGCTTCCGCGGCCAGCAGTCCCGACAGCACCGCGTTGATCGGGCGTGGCGGCACCGAGATCTCCTCGTGCGATTCCTCGTGGCCGGCGATCCGCTGGAACAGCCGCACGCCGGCGACCATCGGCAGGATCGCGAGGTTCGTGTACGTGGCGCGCTCGATCGTGAAGCCCGCGGCTTCGAGACGCCGGCGCAGATCGCGGCGGCCGTAACGCCGCACCTCGCCGGCGAGGATCGAGTGATTGCCGCGAAGCGAATCGAGCGCGGCGGCATTGACGACGATGTGGCCGCCGGGCTTGAGCACCCTGAACATCTCGCCAATCGCCGCGCGCTCGACGTCGTCGTCGAGCGCGTAAATGACATCGAACGACGTGACCAGATCGAACCGCGCGCTGCCGAACGGGAGGGCGGCGGCCGTCGCCCGCGCGATTTTTCGCTCGCCGCGAGCGTGCGCGACCTGCAGACCCGTCCACGTCAGGTCGATACCATAGGCGCGCCCGAACTCCCGCAACAGGGTCAGGTTGTGACCGGTGCCGCAGCCGCAGTCGAGAATCTCCGCGGCCGCGCGGCGGCCGGCCCCGGCCTCGGCTTCTTCCACGGCCCGCGCGACGAAAGGCCGGACGAACCGCCTGAAGCTACGGAACCAGAAATGATCGCGTTCCGCGCGCGCGGTCGCTTCGAGGAGACGTTCCATACTGGGGTATAGTTCAGAATCGGACGGTAAGCTCGCATTCTACTCACAGCCGCCGGCGCCGTTGGATCCGCGCGCGGCGGGCAGGGGAGGTCAGATGATTCGGACAGTCCGCCTGTTCACGGCGGTCACGATCACCGCCGCGTTCATGGTCGGGGCCTGCGGCAAGAAGAAACCCGCGGCCCCCGCGCCGCCGCCCGTGGCCGCGCCGGCTCCGCCGCCGGCCGCGACCCCGACGCCACCCCCGCAGCCTCCGCCGCCCACCCCCGCGCCGCCGCGCACGCCCACCGAAGATGAGGTCTTCGCGGGCAAGACGCTCGATCAACTCAACGCGGAACACCCCCTGGGCGACGCGTTCTTCGACCTCGATCACAGCGACGTCCGCGACGACGCCAAGGCAGCGGTTCAGAAGGACGCGGACTGGTTGAAGCGGTGGACCTCGACCAAGGTGATGATCGAAGGGCACTGCGACGAGCGCGGCACGGCCGAATACAATCTGGCGCTCGGCGAGCGGCGCGCGCAGGCCGTCAGGGATTATCTGGTCAGCCTCGGCGTGCCCGCCGCCCGCGTGCAGACGGTCAGCAAGGGCAAGGAACAGCCGTTCTGCGACGACAAGAACGAGTCCTGCTGGCAGCAGAACCGCCGCGGACACTTCGTGATTACCGCGAAGTAGCGCCCGCCACGCTCTCGACGATCCGTCGCGCCGCCTCTCGCGGGTCCGGCGCGGCGGTAATCGGACGCCCGACCACGAGGTAACTCGCGCCGGCGGCGAGCGCCTCGGCGGGTCCCATCGTGCGCTCCTGATCGTTCTTCGTCGCGGACGCCGCGCCGCCGCGAATACCCGGCGTCACGATCGCAAAGTCGCGGCCGCACGCGCGCCGGATGACCGTGGTTTCCTGCGGCGAGGCGACCACGCCGTCGAGCCCCGCTTCTTTCGTCAACGTGGCGAGCCGAACGGCCTGATCGACGAGCGGCGTCGCCACGCCGGTCTGCGCGAGCGCGTCCCGGGTCATGCTGGTCAGAATGGTCACGGCGATGACCAGCGGCCGCGGACGGCCGCGCCGCGCCGCCGCGTCGTGCGCCGCGTCGCGCGCCGCCTGCATCATCGTCAACCCTCCGGCCGCGTGCACGTTGATCATCCACACGCCGAGGTCCGCCGCCGCGGCGACGGCGGCCGCCACCGTATTCGGGATGTCGTGGAATTTCAGATCCAGGAACACACGGTCGCCGCGGTCCGTCAGCGCGCGCACGACGGACGGCCCTTCGGCCGTGAACAGACGGCTGCCGATCTTGAATCCGCCGGCGACGCCTCGGAGCGACGCCGCGAGCGTCTCGGCCTCGCGGGCGGTTTCGACGTCGAGCGCGACTAGGAGCTGATCCATGCCTGCTCGCGCGCGGTCGTGTCCACGGTCCCGACGAGGTCCTGCAGCCGCGCGATCTTCTCGTCGCGCATGTACCGCCGCAGGCCGTCGAGCAGCCTGCTCCAGATGAACGGATCGACGAAGTTCGCCGTCCCCACCTGCACCGCGTTCGCCCCCGCGATCATGAACTCGAGCACGTCGTCAACGGTGGCGATGCCGCCCATGCCGATGATCGGCAGCTTCACGGTATTGCGGCACTCGTACACCATGCGCACGGCGATCGGCCTGATGGCCGGTCCGCTCAATCCGCCGACGATGTTCGAGAGTCTGGGACGCCGCGTCCTCACGTCGATGGCCATTGCGAGAAAGGTATTGACCAGCGATACGGCGTCGGCGCCGGCTTCTTCGGCGGCGCGCGCGAACGACGCGACGTCGGTCACGTTCGGCGTCAGCTTCGGGATCACCGGAAGCCGCGTCACCTTGCGCACGGCGCTGACGACGGCGTGCGTTCCCGTCAGGCTGCAGCCGAACGTGATCCCGCCTTCCTTGATGTTGGGACACGAGATATTCAGCTCGAGCGCGGCCACGCCCGCGGCGTCCGAGAGAATGCGCGCGACCTCGACGTACTCGTCCAGCGTGGTCCCGCAGATGTTGACGATGACCACCGCGCGCCGCTCGCGGAGCTCGGGCAGCTTCTCGCGAATGAACCGGTGCACCCCGATGCCCTGCAGCCCGATCGCGTTGAGCATGCCGGACGGCGTCTCGACGATGCGCGGCGGCGGATGCCCTTCACGTTCGCTGAGGAAGAGACCCTTCACCGCGACGCCGCCGAGCGTCGAGAGGTCCACGATGTCGGCGTATTCGACCCCGTACCCGAAACAACCGCTCGCCGCAATCAGCGGATTCTTCAGCCTCAGCGATCCGATGTTGAGAGAGAGGTCCATCAACAATCAGTGTGCGTCGACCGCATCCCAGACGATCCGGCTGGCTTCGAACACCGGTCCATCGATGCAGGTGCGCGTGTGATGCGGCCTGCCGCTGTCGTCGCGGGCGAGGACGACGCAGCTGTAGCAGCCGCCGAGGCCGCAGCCCATCACCTGCTCGAGCGAGACGTCGCAGGCGCGGCCGTGCGACGCGGCGAGCGCGGCGCACGCGCGCATCATCGCCGTCGGCCCGCAGACGTACAGCTTCAACGGTTCGCCGAGCGGGCGTCGCGACAGCGCGGACTCGAGCGGCGCCGTGACGCGGCCGTGCGCGCCGCGGCTGCCGTCCTCGGTCGCGAGCACGACGCGGACGCCCAGCGTTTCGAACCGGTCCACGCAGTACAGCTCGCCGGCATGCCGCGCGCCGTAAAACAGCATCGTCGGAGTGGCGCGCGCATGCAACGCTTCGGCGAGCGTGAGAAACGGCGCGAGGCCAACGCCGCCCGCGACCATCCACGCTTCGGCCGGCGGATCGACGGGCTCGAACGGGCGGCCGAGCGGGCCGAGGCACGCGAGCCGCGCGCCGGACTCGGCCTGATAGAGGAGCGACGTGCCGCCGCCCACGCGTTTGTTCAGCAGCGACACGCCGCGCGGCGCGCCGCCGTCGTCGCGAAGAATCTCGAAGATGGAGAACGGACGCCGCAGCAGCGGATCGAGGCCGCGCGACGTTTTCATCATGACGAACTGGCCGGGACGCGCGCGCGACGCGATCTCGGGGGCGTCGATCGCGAGCACGTTGTAGTCGGCCGACAGCCGCCGGTTGCCCATCACCGTGGCGTCGATGTCGACGGGCATATCGCGAGTATACACTTGCGCCATGCGGTTCCTGCGGATGCTCACCAACTCGCTGCTCGCCGGCGCGTTGGGCGCCGCATATCTCACGATCCTCGTCCTTCAGCTCAACCCGCAGGTGCCGCTCTGGTCGTACTCCGTGTTGCACTGGTACGCGACGCTCGGCGCGTTCTACGGGCTCCATCTCGCGCTCCTCTTTTATGTCGTGATGCTGCTGCGCGAAATGGTGAGCCTCGACGCGTTTCGGCCGGGATGGATCAGCGTGCGGCTGCTCGCGTGGCTGTCGGCGGTCGCGGCCGCGGTGGCGGCGCTGCTGATGTGGCTGAACCGGCAAGGCCTTGCCGCCGTGTTCACCGAGACCGATCTGCGACGTCTCACGATCGGCGCGGCGGCGACGACGGCATCCGCGGTCGTCCTGCTCGGGATTGCGATCGCACATTACTCGTTCGGACGCCATGGAAGCCGCGTCGGCGCGGCGCTGCTCGGCATTGCGATCACGGGCTCGCTGGCGCTCCCGGTCGCGGCGCGCGGGGTGGGAGGCGCGCTGCCGCTAGGCGGACGGCGCGTGTCGATTGCGACGGCGCCGTTCAGCGCGGCCGGACCGCGCGTCCTGCTCGTCGCGCTCGACGGCGCGTCGCTCGATTACATCCTGCCGCGCGCGGCCGAAGGACGGCTGCCCAACTTCGGCCGGCTCCTCGACCGCGGCGCCTTCTTCGACCTCGCGACGATCCGGCCGACGCAGCCCGATCCCGTCTGGGCGGCGGCGGCGACGGGCATCTACCCGTCGAAGAACGGCGTGCGGTCGGCGGCGTCGTACTTCGCGCGCGGCGACGATCGGCCGGTGGATCTGCTGCCGGAGCACTGCTTCTCGCACGTGCTCGTGCACCTCGGGATCATCCGCGACCAGCCGAATTCATCGATCGCGTGGCGCGCGCGGCCGCTCTGGACGATCCTCGGCGATTACGGCATCAGCTCCGGCATCGTCCGGTGGCCGCTCACGTATCCGGCGGAGCCGATCCGCGGATTTCTCGTGACGGATCGCTTCCATCAGCTCGTCGGCTCGATGTTCGAGTTCGACGGCCGCGCCGCGTACCCCTCCGAGCTGGAACCTGTCGTCCGCGAGGCGTTCAACGAATCGGGCGAACCGGCGTCGGACCCGCTCGCAATCGGCGTCGCGGCGCCGGAGGCCGCGGCGGCGCGTCGCGATCGGTTTTACAGCCACGCGCTCCAGAGTCTCGCCGCGGAACGCCCCGTGCGGTTCTCGACCATCCGCTATCAGGCGCTCGACACGATCGGTCATCGCTACCTGCGCTACGTGCAGCCGGGCTCATTCGAGAACGTGTCGGACGAGGAGCGTCAGAAGTACGGCGGCATCCTCGATCGGTATTACGCCTACGTTGACGCGGAGGTCGGCCGCGCCATCGAGGGGCTGACGCCGGGGGATTTGCTGCTCGTCGTGTCGGGGTTCGGCATGCAGCCGGTCGATCCCCTCAAGCACGTGCTCGCGCGGATCACGCGCCAGCCGGATTTGAGCGGAACGCACGATCGCGCGCCGGACGGTTTCCTGTTCGCGTACGGCACCGCCGTCGAACCCGGGCGCCACCAGCGCGGATCGATCGTCGACGTGGCGCCGACCGTCCTCTACTACCTCGGCGTCCCGATCGGCCGAGACATGGACGGCTACGCGCGCGCGGACCTGTTCGCCAAGGCGTTCACCGTCGAACGGCCGATTACGTTCATTCCTTCGCATGGGAGGTAAGTCGGTCCCTAGTCCCTCGTCCCTCGTCCCGGGTCCCTCGTCCGCGTCCCTGGTCCTTAGTCCCGCGTCCTGCGTTCATCGTCACGCGTCTGGCGCCTCAGCTCGTTCCC
>QHWR01000259.1 GCA_003223835.1 Acidobacteriota bacterium
GTTTGCCCGAAAGAGCCGCGGCGGGCGTGTAAGGTCGATTCGGGGCCATCACGCCGGCCAGGTACTCGTCGTCGAGCGGACGATTCACAAGGTGTCGGAAGCGGCGGAGCCGGCGGCGGCCTCGAAAGAGTCCCGCAGGTACGGTGTGGAGATCATCTCGCGTAAAGCTGGAGCGCGGGATTTGAGCACGCGCCGGCTGGGCGGGCACGCCTCCCCCGTCACGAGCGCCCGATTCACACCGGACGGAGCCCGGGTCGTCTCCGCCTCGCTGGGCCGGCTGATCCGGGTCTGGGACGTCGCGTCGGGCACGGAACTGTTTGCGCTCGCCGGCCACCGCGGCATCATCCGTCAGGTCGTCGTCACGCCCGACAGCCGTTACGCCGTTTCCGTGTCCGACGACCGCACGGTCCGCGCGTGGGACCTCCACGCCAAGGCGGAGACCGCGCGCTTCACCGCGGACGCCGCGATGATCGCGTGCGGCATCACCCCAGACGGCAGAACCGTCGCCGCGCTCGACAGCTCAGGAATCGTCCATGCCCTGGCATTCGAATCGTCACACGGTTGATTCGCGAACGCCGTGGTCCATCTGGTAGCGATGGAGCGGTGTCGTGTCCCCGGAAGGCCACATCGTGCTGATCGCGCCGGGGCGATAGAACGTGACCGTCACGCTTCGTCTCGATAGCGTCGTGCCGTTGACGACGCGCGACACCGCATGCCAGGAACGGTCGGATCGGACGATCACGGCGGAATGCCCGACGATGGGCGCAATCTCCGCGGCCTGGTCCGCCGGATCGGCGGATCGCAGGATGCTGAGACAGCCGCCATCCGCGCGGTTCCACGAACGATTGAAGTACAGGACGTGCGTCACGATCTTTTCGGGCAGGTCTCGGTGCGGGCCGAGGCAGTTGCCGGGGCCGTAGTGGAAGACATTCGCTTCCATCGGCACCTCCATGAGATCGCAGCCGGTCAGCGCCGTCATCGCCGCGCGGTAGTCCGGCGACAGGAGATCCCGCGCCAGCGCCCGCCACGCCTCGCTCAAGTCGGGATCGTGGGTGACGACGCTCGCGCCCATCCCGATCAGTGAGCGCGCTTCGTACTCGTAGTCCTTCTCGCCGCCGTATCCGGCGACGAGTTTGAAATGATCGTATGGGTACGTGTCGGCGAGCCTCGCGGCGTCGCGGCCATCGAACAGATCCTCGACCGCCGCCCATTGGTACGGCTCGCGCTCCAATCGGTGCCGCCGGATTCGATCCAGGCGAAGGATGTGCGGTCGTCCGTTGCGCCGGAGATGACCTCGCAGAAACCGCACGGGCGCGGTGAGCCGCCACGACGTCGACGCGGTGATCTCCTGCACCTGACGATCGCGCGCCGCGGCGTGGCCGCGAACGGCCGCCAGCAGCCTGTCCGACTCGTCGAGACGCGCCTGCCGCTGAGCAGCTTCATCCCGGGCGAGCGCGAGACGCCCTAACGCCTCGTCGAGTTGGGCTTGTATCTCGGCATTGTGGGAACGCCCGGCCTCTGCCTGCATCCGCGCGGCCTCTGCATGCACCCGCTCGGCCTCTGTCTCCACGCGCCGCGCCTCCAGCGCCGCGATTGCTTCGTCCGCCCGCGCCGCAGCATCCTCGAGCAGCGTGGGCAGCGACTGCCAGAACCGGTTGAGCGCGGGTGCCGTCGGCACCCGCGCCGCCCGCAGCGCGGCCGCGATCCGATCCCAGTGGCGGCCCAGCGGCTCGTTCGTCGCGCGCGCCAACGCAGACGGGGTCCTCCGTCCAAGCCGCGCAAGAACCCAGTCGGCATCGAACGCGCCTTCGGGCGGCAGCGTGAAAATGTCGAACCGTTTCAGTGCCGAGAACTTGCCCGTCGACAGATCCTGCTGCGTGAAGACAGGCACGCCCGCGGCGAGCGCGGTGATGAAGAGGTGATAGCTGTGGCCGACGATCCCCTCCGACCGGGCGATCAATTCGGCTATCAAAAGAGGACCCGGCCACTCGCTGAGGCGCACGGCCCCCGGGAGGTCGCGCGCGACGATCTCCGACTCGTCGCCGAGCGCCGGGCCGACGGGCAACGCCAGAAAACGAAGGTTCTGGAAGGCTTGTGGATGGTTCGCCACGAAACGGACGAATCCGTCGACGCCGCGGGCGGCCTGAATGACGACATACGGACCGTCGAGACCGCCGAATTCGCGCAGGCGCTCGAACTCGGCCGATGGCGCATCCTGACGATCGATGAACCGGGAAATCCCGAACGCGGTGTCGGGGACGACGGAGACGGGAGCACTGGTCAGGCGCGCGAGCGCCGCCCGCGAGAGCTCGTCGCGAACGGAGACGTAGCGACTCTCGGTCAGCACCAGATCCATCAGCGGACGGGCCCACTGCGGAACCTCATGGCAATCCGTGCCCGGCGCATTCCACATGAGAGGCACGTCGTGCTGCAGCGCGAGCAGGGCCGGCGTGAGCCAGTACCCTGTCGGGTGGTGAATCTTCGGACTCGGCGGCGCGTATCCCGGCGCGATCTGTTTGTCGAAGCGGACGATATGGCCGCCGCCGAGGAGCAGACCGTCGAGGCGATCGATCACCTGCGGCAGCGCCGTCACCGAGGTCACTTCGTACGGCCACTCCGGCGGCGTCCTGGAGTTGTACGAAAACCGATGCAGGGTGACGTTGCCGAGGCGTTCCTTCAGTTCCGCATCCGCGATCAACGGGAACAGGACGTCGCCGTAGTTGGCCACGTCAAATGTGCCGCAGATGCCGACATGCCAGGCACGGTCTCCCATGGCGCAGAGTCTATCGCGAGCCGTGAGGGCGGCTCAATCCGCTTGCGACGCCGCGAGGAACCGTGTAGAACGTGGCGACGTGCCATTCCTCCTCTCGCTCCTGCGTGACGCGCGGTTCGGGCTGCGGGCGCTGTTGAAGAGCCCGGGGTTCACCGCCCTCGCCGTGATGTCGCTCGCGCTCGGAATCATGGCGACGACCGCTATCTACAGCGTGCTCCACGCGGTCATCCTCGATCCCTTCCCTTACCGCGACGTCGATCGATTGATGAGCGTGCGCGTCTCGAACGCGGCCCTGCGGGGGTTCCGCACCGGATATTCGGTCGATCAATTTCTCGAGATCGCCGAGCGCACCACGATCTTCGAAGGCGTGATCGCGTCCACGATCAGCGACGTCCTCTGGACCGGCGACGGCGATCCGCAGCGGTTGCGCGGCAACCACGGCACGTTCAATACGTTCACGGTTCTGGGCGTGCCGCCGCTCATCGGCCGCACGC
Source organism: Acidobacteriota bacterium (assembly GCA_003223835.1). Classification (GTDB taxonomy): domain Bacteria; phylum Acidobacteriota; class Vicinamibacteria; order Vicinamibacterales; family 2-12-FULL-66-21; genus Gp6-AA38. The sequence continues at coordinate 3,268 of QHWR01000259.1, forward strand.
CCACGCCGGACGATGCGCGCCCGGAGGCGACGCCGGTCGTCGTCCTGGGCTACCGCTTCTGGCAGCGGCAGTTCGGCGGCGATCCCCAGGTGCTCGGGCGCCGGCTTCGTCTGAACGACAACGTCCGCACCGTCATCGGCGTCATGCCGAAGCGGTTCATGTGGCGCGGCGCTGACGCGTACCTGCCGATCCGCTTCGAACGCGGCCGGGTGGTCGAAGGCGTTCGCGGCGTCCACCTGCTCGGACGCCTGAAACCGGGCGTCACCGATGCGCAGGCCGAAGCGGATCTGCGCCCGATCATCCAGGACCTGAAGGCGCGCGAACCGCGTCAGTTTCCCGACCAGTGGCGCGTCGGCCTGCTCTCCTTCAAGCAGACGTTCCCGAGCGGCATCCAGAAGGACATCTGGGTTCTATTCGGCGCGGTGTCCGTGCTGCTGCTGATCGCGTGCGCGAACGTCTCGAACCTGATGCTCTCCAGGGCCGCGGCCCGGCAGCGCGAGATGACGGTGCGCGCGGCGCTCGGCGCGGGACGAGGGCGGCTCGTGCAGCAATTGCTCACGGAGAGCCTGCTGCTCGCGCTCGCGGCCGGCGCGGTCGGCACTGCGCTCGCATACGCGGCGCTGCCGGCGATTCTCGCGCTCGTGCCGCCGGACACGATCCCCGACGAATCGGAAATCGCGATCAACGGATCCGTGCTCGCGTTCACGCTCGCCGTGTCCGGGCTGACGAGCGTGATCTGCGGGCTCGCGCCCGCGCTCCACAGCAGCCGTCTCGATCTGGCGACGTCGATGCGGGAGGCGGGCCGCGGCGTCGCCGGTCACTCGAAGCAGGCGCTCGTTCGCAACACGCTTGTCGTCGGCCAGGTCGCGCTGTGCCTGATGCTGCTGTCGGGCACGAGCCTGCTGGTGCGCACGTTCGTGGCGATCCAGCGCATCGACCTCGGCGTCCGGCCGGATCGCGTCCTGACGATGCGGGTGCCGCTGCCGGCGCAGCATTATCCGGACACGTCACGGCGGAATGCGTTCTACCAGGACCTGCTCCCTCGCGTCAGCGCCGTCCCCGGCGTCGCGGCGGTTGGACTGAATACCGGACTCCACCCGCTCGGGAATATGTGGACGGCCGCCGAGGTGCCCGGCGCGCCGCCCAGCGACGAACCCGTCGTCGTGCATCAGATCAATGCCGGATACGCCGAGGCGTTCGCGCTGCGCGCGGCCGCCGGACGGCTGTTGACGGATCTCGACGTCAGCAGCGCGCGGCACGTGGCCGTGATCAACGAACGCTTTGCACGCGCTCGTCTGAACGGACGTCCGCCGCTCGGGCAGCTCGTGCATCTACCGAGATTGAAGCAACCGCCCTTCGGCCTGGCCGATGATGCCTTCGAGGTCGTGGGCGTCGTG
>QHWR01000142.1:0-10997 GCA_003223835.1 Acidobacteriota bacterium
TTGGCGTTGAGGTCGCGCGCCGTGGGCTGCTCCACGTAAAGGATTCGATCGAAGCCCGCCGGCGATCCCGCGCGGATCTGGCGCAGGCACTCGAGCACGTACTCGACGTTCGGGCAGCGTTCGTTGAAGTCGAGACAATACGACCAGTCGTGAACGCCACGCCGCGCCTGCGCGGAGGTCGCGACGCGATCGATCGCGAGCACGCGAGTCGTGTGCCACGCGAGATCTTCACCGCTCAGTTTGATCTTGATCCGAACGAGCCCGCTCCACGGGATCCAGTCCGCCAGTGTTTCGGGGAGCCCGTCACCGAGCGGTCTCTCGACATCTGTCTGCTCCAGCGCATCCAGGCCGCCGACGCTGTGGAACAGCGGAATGCGCTCCTGCGCCTTCGGCCGCAGCGCACGATCGAGGCGATCGCCGCGGAAATCCGGACCAAGATATGCCGACAGATCGCCGGGCAGGAGATCGGGGCCGTAGGTCGCGTAGACGTTGCGGCCGTGAACTTTCCCGAACGCGTCGTGGATCGCCGCGTCGAACGGGCTGGCGACCACGAGCGTGCACAACGTGGGAATCGGCTCGTCGAGTTTGCGAGCCGCCGAGACGTCGCGCGCGGCTTTCAGGTATTCGGGCTCGAGGACTCTATTGAGATCCAGCGGATGACCGACCTCGCGGCACTCGGTCGTCAACGCCGCGATTCTCTCCGCCAGCGCCTTCATCGCGTCGAGCGTCGTGTCGTAGGACATCGTCTTCGACGGAAACGCCCACATGTTGCCCATCGTCATCGAGCCGAAGCCCCAGGCGCTTTTGCCGAGGCGAGTGGTGACCCGGCAGCGGACGTTCAGCAGCGTGACGCGATCGACGACGCGTCCGCCGAATTTGTACGGCGTGCGATATACGAAGTCGTCGTAGCGGTGACGGACTTCGTCGATCCGGATATCGGTGGGTTTTGGGACGACGAGCGGGAGAACGGTGACGAGTGGGCCCGCGGCGACGGCGCCGAGAAACTGGCGGCGGGACAGCGTCACGGCTTCGATCCCCGCAATCCGTAGGCTTCGGACAGGCGCGCCTTGACGAATGCGAGGTCCCGCGCCGCGGCCGCGAGCGTGTTCTCTTCGCGCGCCTCCGGCGTCGCGCCCGGAATCTCGTATTCGAGATGGAGGGACGCGGGTCCATGGAATCCCGTCGTCGCGAGCATGCTGAAGAACGCCTTCCAGTTCACCATGCCATCACCCAACGGGCAATTCTGCTGGCGCCAACCGGTGGCGGTCTTCGCCCAGAAAAAATCCTTCAATGCGATCATGAACAAGCGAGGTGCGACGAGGTTGAACGCGCTGCGCCATCCTCCATCGCCGCCTTCGACGACGGCGTGACGGACGTCGAAGTAATAGCCGACCGATTTCGAATCCAGCGTATCGATGACGGCGGCGATGTCCCAGATGCCGCCGCCGATATAGCCGGCATGGTTGTGGAAGCCGAGGCGCATGCCGGTGCGCGCGGTCATGTCCGCCAGCCCGCGTAGTCGTGCGCCCGCCGCATCGCGTTCCTTCCGCACGTCGGCGAACGTGTATAGGTAGTACCCGGGCTTGAAGTACGGAATCTGCAGCGCCGCCGCCGTCTCGAGTGTCGGACGTGCCGCCGGATCGGATGTGGAGACGAGCTCCGTCGTGATCATCGGAACGGTCAGCCCTTCCTGCCGGATGGCCGCCACGAAGACCGGCAAATCCTGCGCGACGCGTTTCGGATCGACATGACCGCCCGGCCGGACCGTCAAATCGACGCCGCCGAACCCGAGTTTCTTGAGCGCGCGGCCCAGGCCGGGCGCGTCCATGCGCGGCAGGTGCTTGGAGAAGAAACACAGCGTGCCGCGAAACCCGGGCTCCGCCGTGGAGACGGACGCGAACATCCGTGGCGACACGGCAGCCAGTGTTCCAGCGGCGGCGACGCGCTCGAGGAAGCGGCGGCGGCTTACAGTTTCCATGGCTTGCGATGGATTCTAGCGGTTCTTGCATTGCTGCGCGCGACTCCGCCGTACCTCCTCGTTGCAACTCGGCCGCGCGCCGTTATGATAGCGACCGCTGGCGGACAACCGCGCGGAGGAACCGCGGGGGGCCGGCGTGCTGCGAGACACCATGAAGAAATTTGCCGTGCTCGTCGCCGTGCTCGTCGTGTTGGGTGGAGGCGCGTACGTCGCATTCCGTCAGGGGTGGTTGGCGCGATTGGGCCGAGGGGCCGCGGTCGGACCGGCGAACGCAGGTCAGCCCGCCGCGACGCCGTCCGCGGGAGGAGGCGCCGCGGCGACGGGCCCCGCCACGCTTCCGTCATCGACCGGCGTCCCGGGCGGCATCGGCACCGCCGTGCCGCCGGAGCAGCTCGCCGCGATTCCGGCCGACCTGAACCTCCTGAGCCTCGACATGGGCGCGCACGTCGAGAACTTCAGCTCTCAGTACAACGAATCGACCTGGGCCGCTGACCGCGCCATCGACGGCGATCCCGGCAAGGCGTGGTCGTCGGGGCGCGACGCGACGTTCCCGCACGAGATCGTGTTCTCGTTCCTGGATCATCAGACCGTGCTGCTGTCCGCTGTCGCCATCAATCCACACCTCGACCGCTACGCGAAGCAGACGCCGAAGGACGTCGAGGTGTGGGTCTCGACGCAGAGCGCCAAGGACGGGTTCGTGCAGGTTGCGAAGGGGACGATGCGGCAGGAATCGGTGCCGCAGCGGATCGAGTTCGCGCCCGTCCAGGCAAGGTTCCTGAAGCTTCGCCTGCTCTCGAACTACGGCGGGGAGTACACGAGCGTCGCGGAGGTGCAGGCGTTCGAGGGACGCGCGCCGGGCTACACGTCGATCCTGCAGCGCATTCCCGGCATGGCTGCGTTGTTGGTCGCCGCGAACACGAAGCCGGCGGCTCCCGACGCCGTCATACCGGGCGCGGCCGCGGCCTCGTGCGGTCCGGTCGTGCCGACGCCGCGGACCGAGCTTGGACCGCAAAGCAGGAACGTCCTGGTGATCGCGAACAACGACAATGACTACCCGCCGCTCAATTACCGGCCGGACGAGTCGCGCGGCCGCGACCAGGTCGACTACTCGGTGTACGGCCGCGTGAAGTTCACGCGGGTGGGCACCGCCGAGACGACGCTGCCCCTGCTCGCCCAGAACTTCGACACGGTGGTCCTGTCACAGGTCTGCGACATCAAGACGAGCCTGAGCGACCAGTTCAAGCGCGGCCTGATCGGGTGGGTGTCGCTCGGCCACAAGCTCATCATCCAGGACTCGGACGACTGCGGAAGCAGCCACATCCCCGATTACAGCTTTCTGCCGTACAAATTCGCGTCCAGTAACCCGGGCGCCCGCGGCGCGGCCGGCGATCGTCTGCTGTTCGTCGAGGAGAACATGCTGGGCAACGGCCGTGAAGGGGACCCAGCCTTTCTCGACATCGACAACTGGCTCGCGTCGAAGAACGACAACCACAACGAAATCGGCGACTCGAACACGATCACGCAATACGATCCGCAGTGGTGCGGTCATCTCTTCGGCACCAACGTGCTGAAGAAGAACGGGTTCATGGAAGCCTACGCGCACTACGGCAAGGGCCTGATCATCTATGACGGGTTCGATAACGATCAGTCCTCCGGCGTCGCGTACCGGCAGCTCGTGACGCGCGAGCTGGCGCAGCCGGTGAATCCAGACGGCCTGATGTGCTCGGCGCATCTCGGCGACTTCGTGATCACCACCGACCAGCGGCTGAAGCAGCAGCTCCTCACCCCCGCCCGTGCATACCAGTACCCGCTCACGCTGCTCTCGAACCAGGGTTACAAGGGCAACATCAAGCTGTCGCTCGCGGTCACGCCTCCCGATCCGACGATGACCTACCGGTTCGAGCCGGACACGATTCCCTTGACGGAGATCGCGCAGGCGACGCTGACGGTCCAGACGACGGGGCAGACGCCCGCGACGGCGCACGCGCTCGCGGTGCGCGGCACCGACGAGGCGAACCTCTCGAACGCGCTGTGTCTGCAGCTCATGGAGCGGAAGACCGGCGCGATCCAGATCACGAGCGCGATCGAGCGGCCGAAGAAGGCGTCGAAGAACCTGGAGATCGTCCTCGACGTCTCGGGATCGATGAAGCTGCCGCTCGGAAAGAAAACGAGGTGGACCACGGCACTCGACGTCCTGAAAGACGTCGTGAGCGCCGTGCCCGACGACTTCAACGTGGGCCTGCGCGTCTATGCGCACCGCCAACCGGCGCGCTCGAAGGCGACGTGCACCGACACCGAATTGATCGTGCCGATCCGCAAGCTCGATCGCGGCAGGATTCAGTCCGCGGTGTCGCGCCTCCAGCCTCGCGGCGAGACCCCGCTGATCTATTCCATCCTGCAGGCGCCCGAGGATCTGAAGGGGGTGGGCGGCGGGTCCGTCGTGGTGATCACGGACGGCGAGGACACCTGCAAGGGCGATCCGGTTGCGGCCGCGGCCGAGCTCAAGAACTCCGGCGTCGACGTCACGCTCAACATCGTCGGCTTCACGCTGAAAGGGAAACAGGTGCAGGAGCAGCTCACGACGCTGGCGCAATCGACGGGCGGCCAGTACTACGGCGCGCAGAGCGGCCAGGCGCTCGCGCGCGCGCTGTGGATCGCGACGATCGACAAGATCCCGTACTCGATTCTCGACGCCTCGGGCAAGGAGGTCGCGAAGGGAGACGCCGGCGCGCCGCCGGAGGAGCTGCCGCCGGGGGACTACACCGTCGTGATCAAAGCGGCGGACCAGGAGCTGCGCGAGAACGTCACCGTCGCGACCGGCGTCGACACGACCCTGAAGGTCGTCCTCAAAGGGGACAAGTTCGTCGTCGAGCGATGATCAGTTCAATCGCCACACGCCCGATGCGCTCAGCGGACGGTCGCGCGTGTTCAGAGGGATCGCGGGCCAGTCGGGCGTGGACGTGATGACGTCGATCCGGTCGTCGATCAGCAGCGCCGTGTCTTCGATCTTCGAGCCCGTGATCGTCGGGTTCCACGCGAACGCCTGACGCGGCTGGACGACTTCCGCCGAGCGCGGATGTGCCACCCACTCGCGGGCGCGATAGCCAATCGCGCCTCCCTGGTGGTGTTTCTGTTCTTCGCCGGGAAATCCGGCGGCGGTGTAGGCATTGGAGGCGACGGTGAAAAGCTGCGCGCCCGTCGCGCCGGGCCGCGTCGCGTCGAGCAGGCGGCCGAACACCGTCGCCGTCGCCTGCGTCCGCGTGTCGAGATCGCGCGGGGCCGCTCCCGCCGCGACGATTCGCGACAGCGAGACGACGAGGCCGTCACGTTCGGCGCAGAGCGCGAGCATGACGACGTGCTTCCAGCGCGCGGCGGTCGCGACCGGATGCCGATAGCGCCGCAGCCGTTCGTCCGAGCCGACGAGCGTGACGATGGCGCGCGCGCGGACGCCGGCGACGGCGTGCACCACGGCGCGCGCGATCTCCACTTCCTGATCCCCTGGCGTCAGCGTGCGGCACACGTTGCCGAGCGTGCGCCCGGCGTCGCGCCCGAGCGCGCGATAGCGCTCGATTTCCGAGTCGGTCAGCAGCGCGCGCGCACGCGCGATCACGCCTTCCAGCGGGACCGTGTCCGGCAGCGGCCAGTCGGCGCCGAGCGGAGAAGAATCCCCTATCGTTTTCCGCGCCGTCGCGACGGCGAAGCCGGGATCCTGATCGTCCGTCCACGGATACTCGATCGGCTCGAAGTCCAGACCCGCGAGCACCTCCTCGACCAGACGCGGCATCTCGATCGCGTTGGCCAGGACGCGGCGCCGCCCGTCGGCGGTGAAGAGGAGCCGCGCGGTCCCGGCTTCCCGGCTCGCATCGACACGATTCGATCGGCCGCCGGTGATCCACGCGATGTTGTGGTGCGTCCCCAGCAGGACGCCCGCGACGCCGGCCGTTTTGGCGACGCGCAGCAGCCGCGCCGACTTCTCTTCCAGCTCGTGTTGCACGGCGACGTGGTCGGTCATCCGCCCGCGCTCCTTCCATTCTCTCGTGGCTTCCGCCTTCAGGCGGAAGTTCCGTGCGACGGTCGACTTCTTCCGGCTGAAGCCGGAAGCCACGAAATATGTCTATCTGACTTCGATGGTGAACAGATCACGAGAAGACGAAGGCATCGTCGTCCATTGCGCGGAGCCTGCGTGCACATCGATCGCGAGCGTCGATGTGTTGATGGTGACCCGCGTCCTGGCGGCCGCGATGGTCCAGCGGGTACCGTCGTGGCCGACACTGACCGGGCGGGCGCCCCACGCTCCCCGGTCGAGCGCGGGAAGCTGCGGCGTCTGACCGCCGGCGGCCGCAATGCTGGTCAGCAGCGCGGCGGCGAGCGCAGAGCGCATCACCGGTTCCCGGTCGGTACCGCCGCTTGCTGCGCGAACGCCTGGTACTCGCGTTCGATCGCCGCGGGTGTCGGCGTGCCGTTCTGGATCAGGATCCGATAGGCGAACGTCACAGACCTGCCGGGCTCGAGCGTGAGGTTCAGCTCGTTCTTTCCGTTCGAGAACACCTTCTGCCCGAGCGGGTTCACGGCGAAGAGGCCGTACCCTCGCGCGTGCCAGTATGTCGGGAACCCGGGATTCGACGGACGATCGAGAATCGTGATCGCGATCGGCTCGTTCTCGATGCTGCCGTGCAGCATCGTCCAGCGTCCGCGCGTCCCCCAGACGGCGTCGCCTTTGAGTCCCTCGCTGCTGAGGTATTCGCCCGTGACGCCCGTGTTGTCGAGGACCGGCACAGCTGTCTTGCGGCCCGCGGCATCGGTGAACACTTCCGGCGTCTTCGACGGCTGCTCGAGCTGACGGGCGACGCGCAGGCCGAGCATGCCGTCCTTCGCGTCCGCGAACACGACGCGCTCGTCCGCCGCCGTGAGCGTCGTCACGCGGTCGATGCTTCGCGTCGTCGCGTTGCCGGCGAAGACGAATTGGGTCCGCTCGTACAGAAGCGTCTTACCCTCGTGATTCACCCAGTCCGACTCGGTGACGAGCTCTCCGCGATCCGCACCGCTCTTCGCGGTGACGATCCGCCGATGCCGGATCGTGCCCATCTTCGGCGCGTCGGCGGGCTTGATCGCATCGGAGTTGTTCCAGAAGTCGAGCCCGTTGACGTTCTCGTAATTAAGCCAGAGTCCGACGTAGTGCGGATGATCGACGTGCTCGCCGGGCCGCGGATCGAGCGGCCAGCCGCGCGTGACGATTGTCCCTTTCGCCGTGCGCAACGGATACAGGACCGGCTTCTTCAGCGTGGTCGGCCAGATGTACGACGTGAACGGCCGGCCGTCGATGATGACGTCAACGCGCCGCTGCGCTTCGTTCGGGACGACTTGCACACCGGACGCGCCCGCCGCGGCAAGGGCCGCGGGCGCGAGAAAGGAGCCGAGGGCGATCGCCGCTCGGAATGACATCGGGACCTCCTGTCGGGGACCGGTGACGTGCGGCCGACTTTAGCGGTAAAGTTTTATCACGATGACGACACGATGCAAACTCGCCACGGTCCTCGCCGCCTGCCTCATTGTTCAGCTCTGCGTTCAGCTCGGCGCCGTCAGGGGCGATGTGCAGAATCGCCTGACGGCCGACGAGCAGCGAGACGGATGGACGCTGCTGTTCGACGGCCGTACGCTGAACGGCTGGCGCGCCTACAACCGTCCCGATGCGTCCGGCACGCAATGGAAGGTCGAGGACGGTCAACTCACCGTGCCCCCCAGCGGCGGCCGCGACACGCGCGGCGCGCGCGACCTGATCACCACCGCCACGTTCAGGCAGTTCGACCTGACGTGGGAATGGCGCATCGCCGTCGGCGGCAACAGCGGCCTGAAGTACTTCGTGCTCGAGGATCGCGACGCGGCGATCGGCCACGAATACCAGATGATCGACGACGAGCGGCATCCCGACGCGAAGATTGGCACGCACCGGCAGACGGCGGCGTTCTACGACGTCTTCCCCGCGGCGAACCGGCCGATCAAACCCGCGGGTGAAGTCAACACGAGCCGCGTGCTCGTGCGCGGCACTCACGTCGAGCACTGGCTGAACGGACAGCGCGTGCTCCAGTACGAGCTGGACAGCCCGGAGCTGCGCGCGGCGATCGAGAAGAGCAAGTTCAAGGGCATCGAACGCTTTGGCAAGCCGCAGGACGGGCACATCCTGGTGCAGGACCACGGCGACCAGGTCTGGTTCCGCAACATCAAAATCCGCCGGATTCCATGAAGGTCGGGATCCTCGGCGCCGGGAACATCAGCGAGACGCACGCGCGTGCGGCGGGCTCGATCCCCGGCGTCGAGGTCGTCGCGGTCCACGGCACGAACCGGCAGAAGGCGGAAAAGCTCGCGCGCGAGGCGGGCGGTACTCCGTACGCCGACGTCGCACGGTTTCTCGCGCACCGGCCGATGGACATCGTCGCGATCGGCAGCCCTTCGGGGGTCCACGCCGAGCACGCGATCGCCGCCGTCCGCAAGGGCTTCCACGTGCTCGTCGAGAAGCCGCTCGACATCATGACGTCGCGGATCGACGAATTGATCCGCGAGGTCGATCGCGCGGAGGTGAAGGCCGGCGTGTTCTTCCAGGATCGATTGAAGCCGGACGTCGCGGACATCAAGGCGATCGTCGAAACGGGCCGGTTGGGGACGCCGGTTCTCGCGTCGGGGCGCGTCAAGTGGTACCGGCCGCCCGAGTATTACAGCGGGTCCCGGTGGCGCGGCACGTGGGCGCTCGACGGCGGCGGCGCGCTGATGAACCAGGGCATTCACACCGTCGATCTGCTCGCGTGGCTGTTCGGTCCCGTCGCGCAGGTGTCGGCGCGCGTCGCGACGCGGAGACACGCGATTGAAGTCGAGGACACCGCCGTCGCCGTTCTCGAGTTCGCGAGCGGCGCGCTCGGCACGATCGAGGCGTCAACCGCGATCTATCCCGGGTACCTGCGGCGGGTCGAATTGACGGGTGCGAACGGCACGCTGGTGCTCGAAGGCGATCGTCTCGTCTCCGCGGATCTGTTGGACGCGACAGGGGCGCAGAAGGCGGAGCCGGGTTCGGCCGCGGACCGACAAGGCGCGCAAAGCGCGGCATCACCGGTCGTCAGCGACGCGAGCGCGCACCGGCGTGTGTTCGAGGATTTCATCCGGGCGATCGAGACGGACGGGACGCCCGCGTGCGACGCGCGCGAAGGCCGCCGCAGCGTGGCGATCGTCGAAGCGATCTACGAATCGGCACGGACGCGACGTCCGGTCGACTTGCCTTCCGCCTGACCAGCCTTCGCCAAGGCTACGGCGGAAGGCGGAATGCCGTTGCGCGTGTTCGTGACGGTGAAGCTGCCATCTTTCCTGGCAGCCAGTTCGATCGCGAACGCGGGCGTGTGATCGTCGGCCTGATCCATGTTCGCGATGAAGCGCTCGGGGACGTTGTGCTCCGCCCCGCCGTCCACGGCGTAGTGGAGCTGCCAGAGATCCTCGAGCCCCGGCGAGTCGTGGACGATCTGCCACGCCGACGCAGACCCTCCCTTCTTCGGGCCGTTGTTCATGATCGCCACGCGCGGATGGAGCGCGTGCACGAGCACCGCCGGCCCCGACCGATCCAATCCGTGGTGCGTCGTCAGATACAGGTCGACGGTGCCAATCTTGTTGGCCGGGCACGCGAGGTCGCGTTCCTTGTTCCACGTCAAATCGCCGAGGTCCACCATACGAAAGCGGCCGTAGCCGATGACCGTGCCGACCGATCGCGCGTTGAGGATGCGCAGAGGAGATTCGGCGCGCCCGCGCCCGGAAGCGGCGACTGCAGGACGTCCCCGTTCGACGACACGACCGTGACGTCGACTCCGGCGATCGGAATCCTGTCGCCCGGCTTCACCTGAAGATGGCGTCCCTTCGCGCGGGCTTCAACGTACCGGCCGTACAGCGCCGCGGCGTTGTCGCCCTGTTCGACGGTCGCGCCATGATCGACGAACGTACCGATGGCCAGCTTCTCCGCGAAGACCGCCGCGTTGCCGGCGTGGTCCGCGTGATAGTGCGTGACGAGCAGGTAGTCCAGGCGGGAGACGCCCGCGTGTTCGATCGCCGCGAGCACGCGGTTCGCATCGCGCCCCCCGAGCCCCGGATACCCCGTATCGATCAGCATCGACTCGCCGGACGGCGTGACGAACAGCGTGGACTGTCCCCCCTCGACGTCGATGAAATAGATTTTCAACGGCGCGTCCCCGGGCGGCTGCGGGCGCTTCGCCTGGGCGAACGCCAGGCCGGCGGCAAGCGCGAATATGAGAACGACTGTTCTTCGCATGAGATCTCGCTTCTCGCGGCCTTCCGCCTAAAGGCGGAAGCCACGCATATTGTGACGGCGGAAGCCACGCATATTGTGAAGGCGGAAGCCACGCATATTGTGTGGAATTCTCGTGGCTTCCGGCTTCAGCCGGAAGATCCCGCGACTGTATGGAATTCTCGTGGCTTCCGGCTTCAGCCGGAAGATCCGTCCGTCGCCGCTCGATCGCGATACTGGATGTACGCCGCGAGCGCCCCGCGGTTGTGCCCGCGCACGTGCGCTTCGAGCGACGCATAATCGCGGGCTTTCAGCGCCGCGAGGATGTCGCGGTGCTCCTGCTGCGCCGCCATCACGCGGTGGCTCAGCACACCGTTGAAATAGTAGCGCCGGATCCGATCCCATCGACCGAGCACGCGGTCCATCATCTCCGCCAAAAGCGGCAAGCCCGTCGACTCGCTGATCGTCTGATGAAAACGCGTATTCAGGTCCGCCCAGCGCTCGAAGAGTCCCGACGCGGCGCATTCGTCCATCGAGCGGACGAGATCGTCGAGCGAGGCCGGCGGCCCCTGCTCGGCGACGAGCCGTGTTGACACCAGCTCGAGTCCCTCGAGCACGGTGAAGACGTCGACGATGGACTCGCGCGAGATGGGCGCGACGGCGGCGCCGACGTGCGGCACGTTCACGACGAGGCCTTCGGCCTGGAGCATCTGCAGCGCCTCGCGGACCGGAATGATGCTGACG
>QHWR01000142.1:11004-14094 GCA_003223835.1 Acidobacteriota bacterium
TCGCGGCGCGGAGCGTTTGATAGGCGAAATCCTGCTTGGTCTGGTGCCGGGTTCCGGGCGGCGCAGTCAGCAACGGCATCTGGGTTGGTCGCTCACGGGTCGCGGGGCTTGGAACGGTCCCCGGCTTGCGGGCGACGGCCGCATATGATATATCACCGCCCGCGCCACGTAAACACTCCCTCAGCGGTGACGCCCGTCGTCGATTCGCGCCCGATTCAGACTGCCTCGTTTCACTGGAGGACTCATGAAGAGCGGCGGCCCACACCTTATTGTTATGGTTCTGCTGGCCTTCGTCACGGGTCTGTCGCCGGCGCCGGCGCGCGGCCAGGCCGTGACCGGCACCATCCTGGGGACCATCACGGACAGCACGGGCGGCGTGGTGCCCGGCGCGACCGTGACGCTCACGAACACCGGCACCGGCGCGGTTCGCGTCGTGACCACGAACCACGAGGGCGAGTACACGGCCCCCTCGCTGTCGATCGGCAAGTACACCGTCGCGGCGGAAATCTCCGGCTTCAAGACCGTCACGGTCTCGAACGTCGACGTCGGCGTCGACCAGCGCGTGCGGATCGACGTCAAGCTCGAGGTCGGCACCGTCACCGATGCGATCACCATCGAGGGGCGGTCGCCGCTCGTGCAGACGTCCTCGTCCGAGCTGGGCACCACCGTCGAAGAGGAACAGATCAAGACGCTGCCGCTCAACGGCCGCAACTTCGTCAGCCTGACGCGCACGGTCCCGGGCGTCGTCCGCGGCATTCCGGGCGCCAACATCGACGGCGCCGGCAGCCTCGCGTGGCGGGCGTCGGCGTCGTTTTCGGCGAACGGTCTCCGCCCGCGCGACAACAACTATCTGCTCGACGGCGTCGACAACAACGAGACCTGGCTGCAGACGGTCGTCATCTTTCCGAACGTCGATGCGCTGGACCAGTTCAAGCTGCAGACGAGCACGTATTCCGCGGAGTTCGGCCGGTCGCTCGGTGGCGTCGTGAACCTCCAGCTCAAATCCGGAACGAACTCGCTGCACGGAAGCGGCTTCGAGTTCCTCCGCAACGACAAGTTCGACGCAAACAATTTCTTCAACAACCGCGCGGGACGCCCGAAGCCGGATTTCAAGCAGCACCAGTTCGGCGCCACGCTGGGCGGACCGATCGTCCAGAACCGCACGTTCATCTTCGCCGACTATCAGGGCTACCGCGTTCGTCAGGGGCAGACGTTTCTCTCGACGGTCCCGTCCGACCTGATGCGGCAGGGGAATTTCTCGGAAATCAACAGGACCGTCTTCGATCCGGTGACGCACCTGCCGTTTCCCGGCAACGTCATTCCGCAGGAGCGGTGGGATTCCGCCGCGCGCAACGTCCTGCAGCAGTTGATTCCGGCGTCGAACACCGCCGGCGCCCGCAGTTCGACCGGGCAGATCATCAACAACTATCTGATCAACCCGACGCTCGAGCGTCAGGACAACCAGTACGACGTCAAGGTCGATCACACGCTGACGACCAACAACCGCTTCTTCGCGCGGTACAGCTACGAGAAGACGCACCGCTTCCTGCCGGCGACGCTGCCGCACGGCGACGCCGGCTTCACCTTCGGCGCGGGCGACGGCAACATCAAGGCGCAGGGCATGGCGTTCAACGACACGCACACGTTCAGCTCGCAGTGGCTGAACGAGTTCCGCTTCGGCTGGAGCCAGGTGAAGTTCTTCATGACGTCGATCGACTACGGCCAGAACCTGGCCCAGAAGGTCGGCATTCCCGGCATCAATCTGAACGAAGTCACGTCGGCGATGAGCCAGATCATTTTCACGACGACGACCAACGGCGGCAGCGGCGCCCGGAACCTCGGGGCGAACGGCAACCAGCCGCTCATCACGAACCAGAACGACTTTCAGCTCTTCGACAACGTCACCCACACGATGGGGCACCACACGCTGAAGGCCGGGGGGACGCTGACGTTCCGCTCGCGCGAGATCCTCAATGCCGACACGATCGTCGGTCAGTTCTTCTTCGACGCGAACAACACGTCCAGCTGCGCGGGCATCCCCAGCGGGTGCTCGCCGGTCGCGAACACCGGCTTCGACGTGGCCAGCTTCCTGCTCGGCTACGCGAACCGGAAGAACAGGGCGCTGTTCGACGCCGGGACGTACACCGAAAAGCGGCCGGAAGCCGCCGCGTACCTCCAGGACGATATCCGCCTGACGAGCAGGCTGACGCTCAACGCCGGGCTGCGGTGGGATCTGTTCGTCCCATGGGTGGAGATCAAAGACCGCCAGTCGAACTTCGACGAATCGACGGGCACGTTCGTGGTGGCCTCGCCGGATGCCGTCATCGACGGCGTCAAGGTGGGCCGCTATCTGCAGACGTACTCGAAGCGCGACTTCGGCCCGCGTCTCGGGTTTGCGTACGACCTCTTCGGGAATGGGCGGACGATCCTGCGAGCCGGCTACGGCGTGTTCTGGAACTTCACGCCGGGCGGCACCTCATCGTCGAAAGCGCAGAACCCGCCGTTCCTGCAGTCCACCGACGTCCGGTCCACGTTCGGGACGGATCTGACGCTGTCGAGCGGCCTGCCGGCGCCGCCCGGCGTCGACCCGAACCGGGCACCCTCCGGCACGACGCGGTCGATCTTCGACGTGAACTTCCGCGACGCGTACTCGCAGAACTTCAACGTGAACGTGCAGCAGCAGTTCGGCGAGAGGTACATGGTGGAAGTGGCGTATGCCGGATCGCGCGCCCGGCAGATGGCGCGCAAGGGCGACCCGAACCAGGCGCCGCCGGTCGTCGGCGTCACGAATCAAAACATCAACCGGCCGTACTTCGCCGTATCGCCCGGGCTGACCACGCTCGGCCAGCTGCAGAGCAAGGGCTTCCTCGACTACAACGGTTTCCTGGTGAAGGTCCAGCGCCGCTTTGCGAACCGGTTCTCGTTCCTGAACTCGTACACGCTCGGCAAGGCGATCGACCTGAACTCCGACAACGACGGCACCGTCACGCTGACCAACGTCTACGATCCGGCGTACAACCGCGGTCCCGCGGATTACGACGTCCGTCACACGTTCAGTTCGACGGTGACGTACGAGCTGCCATGGGCGAC
>QHWR01000142.1:14225-14909 GCA_003223835.1 Acidobacteriota bacterium
CACGCAATGGTTCGATGCGTCCTGCTTCGTGCCGCCGTCCGACACCACCGGCACCTACGGCAGCACCGGGCGCAACACGATGCGCGGGCCGGGTCAGTTCAACATCGATGCGTCGATCATCAAGAACACGCGCTTCGGCCGGTTCGAGCACGAGCTGCGCATCGAGGCGTTCAACGTGCTGAATCACCCGCAGTTCGCCCAGCCGAACGGTCAGATCGGAAACTCGGCGGTCGGCACCATTTCGGCGATGCTGGCCAGCTCGTCGTGCGCGTTCTGCGGGACGACGGAACGGCAGGTGCAGATCGCGATGAAGGTGAAATTCTGACAGTTTACGCTTCCAGCGCGTGGTCGATCGGGAACGGTTGTCCCGACCAGGCGCGCACGGAGGTCCAGGGCCGCGCGGGAGACGACCAGAACTCGTCTCCCGGCGGCAGTCCCAGCGGGAGCAGGCCGACGGTGCAGAGGTACAGGCTGCCCGTTGAGATGTAGGACTCCCCGATCCCGGGTTGGTGTCCGCAGAATCCAATCCTCAGCCAGCCGTTGTCGTCGAACGTGCCCGGCGCTTCGATGGACCGCGTGATCACCGCGGTGAGCGCGCCGCGGACTTGCGCGGGCGACACGCCGTCGGGCAGCGCGCGCCGCAGCGCCGTCAGCGCGAGCAGATGGAAGGCGCCGAAGCGGTAG
>QHWR01000142.1:14937-36930 GCA_003223835.1 Acidobacteriota bacterium
CGCGCGCCGGACGACGCGCGGGATCAGATCCTTCCATGCCGGGTGCTCCTCGCCGCACGCGTCGAGAACGTCCAGCAGCATCGGGTGGATCACGAAGCTGTTGTAGTAGTCCCAGTGGTACTCGGCGCCGTCGCCGTACGTCCCGTCTCCCTTGTACCACTGCTCGTGTTGACGGATTGCGTAATCGACGCGCAGCCGGTCCCACGATGCGCCCAGCCGGAGCAACGCCGCTTCGACGGTGGCCGTGAACAGCAGCCAATTGTTGTAATTCGGCGCGATCGCGCGCGTGGACTCGAGCGCCGCGATCAGGTTGCGCTTCGTCCGCTCGTCGAGCCCGTCGCGGAGCGCGCGCGGCGCGCGCAGCAGCGCCTGCCCGAGAAACGCCGCGTCCACGAGCGGCTGGCGGTCGCGCGTGAAGTTCAGGAAGTCCGGCGACGCGGGATCGACGGCCTGCGCGATCGCGCGGCGCGCCAGCGTCGCGTAGTTCGCGCGCGCCTGTCCTTCGGGCGTGGCATCGGCGCCCAGCTCGAGCCACGGCGCCATTCCGGCGAGCAGCCGCCCCAGCGCTTCGAGATGGGTGACCGTGGTGCGGTTCGCTCCGGCCGCTTCCTCGACGGGCATCCGCGCTTTGAGCGTGCCGTTGGCGAGATTCGTCAGCACCGGATCCGCGAGCCGTCGCATGACGCCGATCCAGTAATCGCGGTCTGCCGAAACCGGCGCCGCGCGCTGTTCTCCGGACGCAGGGCTCGCCGCCATCGCCATCGCACCTCCGAATGCCGTCGTCGACAGAAATTCGCGCCGGTTCACGGCCGTCTACCGGTAACCCTTTTGATCGAGTCCGGTGCGCTCCAGGCGCACCACGAAGCCGCCGTGCGCGCGCATCGTGACGTCGATCGCATCCTTCGGCGTTACCGTCCGCGTCTCGCTGGCGAACTGGCGGTCCGCGTCGCCGTCGCGAACGATCGACGCCGTCCAGGACCCGTCCGTCAGGAACGCGAGATCGACGCGCGCCGCCTGCGCGGTCGCCGCGCCGTTGACGGCGCCGACGTACCACACGCCGCGGTCCCGCCGCGCGATCACGACCTGACGTCCCGGTTCGCCTGAGAGCACGCGCGTGTCGTCCCACGCGCTCGGCACCTGCCGGAGGAACGTCTTGACCGCGTCCGGCAGCGCCCGATACGACTCGACGCTGTCGGCCAGATGTTGAATGCCGGTTTCGAACACGACCGACAACGCCAGCTCGTGCGCGTTCGTCGTCTGATGAGGGAACCGCGCGTCGCTGAACGTCACCGGCGTGAAGTCCATCGGCCCGATGACGTTCCGGGTGAAGGGAAGCACGCTGTTGTGCCACGGCGCCTTCGCGGGATAGAAGTCGCGGAACTTGTATTGCTCGGCGCCGAAGACCGCCTCCATCGCGACGAGGTTCGGGAACTCCCGCGACCATCCGCGCGGGATCGTGCAGCCGTGGAAGTTCACCATGATCTGGAACTCCGCGGCATCCGCAAGGACCTCGCGGTACTGCGCGATGCGATCCGGCTTGTCGCTGTGCCAGAAATCGACCTTCACGCCTTTGACGCCCCACGCCTTCAGCTTCTCGAACTCGGCGCGGCGCGCGTTGCGCGTGAACATGCGGTCGCGCGGCGCCTCGGTGACGTCGTTGTGCGCCGCGCTGCTTCGCGTGCGCGATCACGTCGTCGATCGTTCCCGACTGCATGCGATCCCAGTTCGCGTCCACGAGGGCGTACTCCCAGCCCATGTCCGCGGCGAGGTCCGTGAACGCGTTCAGATCTTCCGCGTGCCTCGGGCTGTCGCTCTTCGACCACCAGCTCCAGGCCGCGCGTCCCGGCTTGATCCAGTTCGTCGCCGCGATGCGCGACGGCGGCGCGAGGTCGTTGACCAGATCCGATTCGACGATGCGGCCGGCGGCGTCGCCGATGATGACGAGACGCCAGGGGAGCGTCCAGGGGAGTGAGGAGACCGGCTCGACGGCGCCGACGCCGAGCCCCTCTTTCGGATCCGGGAACTTGAGGCGATACACGCCGCCCGGCGCGTCGGCGGCGAGATGCGTCCCGCAGTAGTGCTCGTCGACCGCCGACTCCGAGATCAGCAGCCATCGTCCGCCGGACGTCCGGAAAAGCGCCGGGAACGACCAGCCGTCCGCGCGGGGCGCCGCGGTTCCAGCCTGCACTTCGACGAAGAAATCCTCGTATGCGGGGCCGTACTTGTGCACTTCCTGGTGCGGCAGCATCCACGCCGTCGAGCCTTGCGGGATGTGAAATCCCGTCCGCTCCTCGACGACCGTCTTGTTTCCCGCCGCCGTCTCGGGGAACCGGTAACGGAACGCGACGCCGTCATCGTGCGCGCGCAGCACGACGTCGAGCCGCGCGCCGCCGGCGTTGGCGAACGTCAGCGTCCGCTCTCGTCCGGACACGACGTGGTCGCGCCGTTTGCCGAACGGCAGCGTGTAACGCTCGTCGATCGTTCGCGGCTGGGTCGCGCCGACGAAAGTGAGCCCCGCGCCGAAGTCCTGGTCGGCGCGCC
The DNA here is from genome assembly GCA_003223835.1 of Acidobacteriota bacterium. Lineage (GTDB taxonomy): Bacteria > Acidobacteriota > Vicinamibacteria > Vicinamibacterales > 2-12-FULL-66-21 > Gp6-AA38. Next base: position 17,479 of record QHWR01000142.1, read on the forward strand.
GGATGCCGAGCGGCGAGTCCGCCAGGATGGGCTGTCCGTCGCGCGTGACACGCCATGCCAGGGCGCCGTCCGATTGCCTCGCGACGGCGATCGTGTTGTGACCGTCGGGAGAGGGGAGAGACCAGGGTTCCTGTGCGAATGCGGAGACCGACGTGAGCAAAAGAAAGCCAAGCGCCGCGAGCGGTTTCATGCCGGGTAGATTACCCCAACGACGAAACGTCCCTCGTCCCTTGTCGCTCGTCCCGGGTCCCTTGTCCCGGGTCCCTTGTCCCGCGTCGCTTGTCCCTTGTCCTGGTTGTTTTATCCGACAGAATCTCTCGTCGGATCCACTTGGTGAGCCGTTCCGCGGCGTCCTTCGCAGCTCGGCTCCAATACGCCTGTGCGATTCCCTTGATCTCGGCTTCGGCCTCGGCCGCCTTTACATGCAGACGGAGGATCGTCTCGCCGAATTCGGTGACCGATTTTCCGCCGAAGCCCCCTTGCGCGCCTTCACGTTTCTCGCGCCCGATGACTTCGACCACGACCTGCGCGTGATCGCGATCGTCGACCAGAACGATCCCCGACTTGCGCCGCATCGCGTCGCGCAAATCGCGCAGGGAATCGCGTCTCCCCTGTTCCTCGTCGCTGACGACGCCGCTCGGCGATTCAGCGGTGTAGATGTACACCCGCGCCACGCGATGCCTGTCGGTCGCGCCGCCAGGCTGCGCCGCCAGAGGCACCAGCAGAAGCGCAACGATGATTCGCACGAGCCAATTATGCGCCGGGACGAGCCACCTGGGACGAAGGACGCCGGACGAGGGACGCGGGACGAGCGACGCGGGACGAGCGACGAGGGACGCGGGACGAGCGACGCGGGACGAGCGACGAGGGACGAGGGACTCTCATTCCTGTCGGAGCGCGCGCATCGGATCCGTGCGCGCGGCGCGGTACGCGGGGACGTAGCACGCCATCAGGGACGCGCACGCGAGCAACGCGAAGACGCCGGCGTACGTGGCCGCATCGGTTGGCGTGACGCCGTAGAGGACGCTCCGCAAGCCCCTCCCCGTGACGAGACTCAGCACGAAGCCAATCGCCAGACCGATCGCGGTCAGGCGAAAGCCCTCGCGCATGACGGACGCGAGGATCTGCCCTGAGGAGGCGCCGAGCGCCAGGCGCACGCCGAACTCGCGAATCCGCCGCCGCATCGCGAACGCCAGCGCTGCATACTGGCCGATGGTCGCAATGATCAACGAGCCGGCGGCGAACGTGCCGAGCAGAGTCGCCAGGATCCGGACCATCGACGTGATGTCGGCAAGCTGCGTCTCCATGGTGCGCATGTAGACGATCGGCACGCGCGCATCGACCTCCGCGAGGGCGCGGCCGATCGCCGGCGCCAGCGGCTCGAGGCTGCCCGCGTATCTTACATAAAACGTAGACTCCGCCGGGACCGTCGTTCCGTCGGTTCGTTGCGGAAGGAACACGAAATACGGTCGATCCTCTCGGCGGAATCCGCTGAAGAACGCATTCGGGACGACGCCGACGACCTCGACGGGCTGACGCGACGCACCGAGCAGCATGCTGCGGCCCACCGCGCTCTGTCCGGGCCAGAGCGCCTCGGCAAGGTTCGCGTTGATCATCGCGGCGGAACCGGTCCGCGTCCGATCGCGGTCCGTCAGCACACGGCCGGCGACCGGCGCGAGACCGAGCACCTGGAGGTAGCCGGGCCCGACGCTGTTGGTTTCCGCCATGAACGGCTGCTCGGCGCCAGCGATGCGCACGGCATCGCTGCTCCAGAACTCCTTCGGCGGCGTTCGTGCGTAGGCAGCCTCGACCACGCCGGGCACGCTGCGAAGCCGGTCGCGCATCCGGTCGAGCAGCGCGACGTACGTGTCCGCCGACGCGGCCCCCCGCATGTTGACCGTCACGAGCAGCAGACCGCTGCGAGGGAATCCGAGATCGAGGGCATCGGCGAGCGAGAACGAACGATACGCGAGTCCGGCGCCGATCAGCAGCAGGACGGAAAAGGCGAGCTGCAGGACGACCAGCCCGTTCGACAGCCGCGAGCGTCCCTGCACGACGCCCTGCTCGCCGGCTTTCAGGAACGGCAGCAGGTCCTGCCGCCAGGTGCGGACCGCCGGGGCGATCGTAAAGATCACGGTGCCGGCGGCCGCGAGCGCCATCGCGTACGCGAGCACCTTCCAGTCGGGGCTGAAGTCGACCGCGATCGCCGCGCCGCCCGGTCCGCTCGGCGGAACGATGCGCGCGAGGATCCTGGTCACCGCCGCGGCGAAGAGGCACGCCGCCGTCCACGCCGCAAGCGAAATCGCAATCCCTTCGGCGAGCACCAGCCGGACGACGCGGGTTCGCGAGGCGCCGAACGATTGCCGGACCGCCATTTCACGCTGACGGGCAACCGCGCGCGCGAGCATCAGGTTCGCCGCGTTTGCACAGACGATCAGCAGCGTCAGCGCCGTGATGACGGAGAAGATCGCGAGGAACGCGGGTCCGCGCTGCGCGATCACGCTGTCGCCCGCCGCGGTCGCCGAATACGGGAAGAGGAGGATCGACTTGCCCTTGTTCGCATCGCGATAGACGGCCTGCAGTCGCGCGGCGATCGTCGCCAGCTCCGTCTGCGCCTGCCGGAACGAGACGCCGTCCGGCAGCCGTCCGAGCATCGCCACCGGGCCGCCGGCCCGTTCGGCCAGCGCGTGCATCTGGCCGTGCGCGCGCGAGTACGCGACGATCGGCACCCAGACGTCGGAGATCTCGGTGAGCCACACGCCCTGGAAGCGCGGCGGCGCGACGCCGACGATCGTCGCGGGATGTCCGTTCAACACGATTCCCTGACCGACCGCGTCATCCGCTCCATGAAAGTGACGGAGCCAGACGCGATGGCTGATGACCGCCGCCAGGCCCGATGCGCCGCGGCTCTCGTCCTCGGTGAACCCGCGTCCGCTCGCCAGGGGCAGCGCGAGCGTCTCGAAATAATTGGAAGAGACGAGCGCGCCATGAATCGCGTAGCTGCCGTTCCGGTGCGTCAGCGTGAACCGATCGACCTGAAACGCGAGCAGCGGAGCGACCGTGCGGCTTTGCGCGGCGACGTCGAGGTAGTTCGCATAGCTGTCGGTCGGATGCACCGCCTGATTGTCCGCCGCCCAGCCCAGCGACACGAGGCGGCGCGCTTCGATCGCGGCCGCCGGCTTCGTCAGCAGCCCGTGGACGATGGAGAAGATGGTGGCGTTGCCGCCGATGACGAGCGCGATCAGCGTAACGGTCGTCGCGCTCAGCCCCGGCGATCGCGTGAGGATCCTGGCGCCGGCCCGCAGGTCCGCGGCCAGCTGCTCCAGTGCCGTCCACGTCCAGACGGCGCGGACGTCCTCTCTGGTCGCACGGACGTTCCCGAATTCGACGCGCGCCGCGCGGCGGGCGAGGGCGGGAGCCTCTCCCCGCTCGATGCGGTCCTGCGCCGCCTCGGCCAGGTGCGATCGGATCTCGTCGTCGATGTCCGCGTCCTTGACCCGCCGGCCGAAGAGCTTCCGCCACATCATCGCGATCGTCCCAGACGTAGACCTTCTACACCCTAAGGCCGTAGGCTGTCTACCTCCATCCACGCTCGGCCGTGGCGTCGCGGCGCCTGCGCTATTCGTACCTCAGCGCGGTCATCGGATCGACCCGCGTGGCTCGCCGCGCGGGGAAGTAACACGCGGCCAGCCCCACGAGGGAAATGAGGATGACGATGCCGAGAAAGGTGAGCGGGTCGTACGGCGAGATGCCCCAGAGCTGATTGGCGAGCACGCGCGTCGCCGCGAAGCTCGCGAGCAGTCCGATCGCGATGCCGGCCGCGATCAGGCGCAGACCGGTCCAGGCGACCATTCTCAGCACCTGGGCGCGCCCGGCGCCGAGCGCCATCCGGATGCCGATCTCCCGCGTCTGCCGCGACACCGTGTAGGCGATGACGCTATAGACGCCAATCGCCACGAGCAGCATGCCGACGCCCGCGAAGACGCCCAGCAGCGCCAGGCTGAAGCGGGGCTCGGCGTACGAGAATTGCTTCAGAAAGTCGGACAGCGTGCCGGTCAGCGTGATCGCCACACCGCGGTCCGTCGCCCAGATCTCGCGGCGCACGCTGTTGAGCATCGCCGCCGGATCTCCGTGCGTCCTCACGAGAATCCCGCGCTCGAACGCGCCGCTGAACGTGTACGGCACGAACATCTCCGGCAGGGGCGGCTCCTGAATTCCCTGGTTCTTCGCGTCCGAGATCACGCCGATGATCTCGAAGACGGGGTTGTCGACCTTGAGCTCGGGCCTCGTGTCGAACAGCGTGATCTTGAGCGGCCGTCCCATCGGATCTTCGCCCGGGAAGAAGCGCGTCGCGAGCGTCTGATTCACGACCGCGACGCGGCGCGCGCCGCGCACGTCCGCCGCCGACAGCGTCTGTCCGCGCACGAGTCTCAGGCCCAACGTCGGGAAATAGCCTTCGCTGCACAACTGGACGATGGCGTTCAACCGCTCGGTCTGCGTCTTGCCCGGAATCTCGATGTCGCTGCCGATTCCGCCGTAGGGCGGCAGCGTCGTCGTTTCGGTGGCGGCGACCACTCCCGGAAGCGCGTGCAGCCGCGTCAACAGCGCGTCGAAGAACCGCTGCTTGTCGGCAGCCGTCCGGTAATGCTCGCGCGGCAGCGGCAGGCGCGCGACGAGGATGTTGTTCGGATCGAATCCCAGGTCGACGAGCTGGAGCCGGACGAAGCTCCGCATCAGCAGGCCCGCGCCCGCGAGCAGGATCAACGAGAGCGCCACCTCGACGACGACGAGGACCGTGCGAAGGCGTCCGCCGCGAAAGCCGCTGCCGACGCCCTTCCCCGAGTCCTTGAGCGGCTCGTTCACGTCGCGCTTCGCCGTCTGGATTGCGGGCACGAGTCCGAACAACAGCGCCGTGAAGACAGCAACGGCGAGGCTGAACAGGAGCGCGGGCAGGTTCAGCCGGATCACGGCTTCCCTCGGGATATACCCGTCGGGAATGAGCGCGACGACCGCTTTGAGTCCGGCGTAGGCGAAGAGGCAGCCGAGACCGGCGGCCATCACGGCGAGCAGGAGGCTCTCGATCAGCAGCTGGCCGACGACCCGCGAACGGCTGGCGCCGAGCGACACGCGAATCGCCATCTCCTTTTCGCGCGTGGCCGCGCGCGCGAGCATCATGTTGGCGACGTTGCTGCAAGCGATCAGCAGCAGAAGGCCGACCGCCGCCGCCAGCGTGTAGAGCGTCTTTCGGAAGGGCCCGACCAGGCTGTCGATCCAGCTCACCACGTTCACGGTGAACTGCTTCGGATAGTTCTGCGGATACGCGAGCGCGGCCCTGCGCGCGATGACGTCGACGTCGGCGGCGGCCTGCTGCAGCGTGACGCCTCGCTTGAGCCGAGCCTGGAAGATGAAGTACCGCTGATTGAGGGCGCGATCGCCTCGATTGAGCGCGACCGGCCGCCAGAGGTCGGCCGCGAGCTTCGTGAAGCGCGACGGCATGATCCCCACGAGCGTCGTCGCCACGCCGTTCAGCACGTAGGTCCGGCCGAGGATCGCGGGGTCCCCGTTGAACTGCTTCACCCACGCCTTGTGCGCGAGCACGAACACCGGCGGAGCGTCGGGCCTGGCATCATCGGGCGTCAGTGTGCGCCCCAGCAGCGCGGGGACGCCCAGGAATGCGAACAGATTCGGCGTGACGGCGCCGCCGACCAGGAGCTCCGTTCCGTCGGCGGTCGTGTAGAGGACATCCTCGCCCGTGCCTCCGATGACGTCCTCGAACACGTGGCTCTGTTCCTGGTAGTCGAGGAATTCGGGGACTGGCAGCACGCTCCTCCCGCCGGGCCGGCTGCTCGTCGCGTCGTGGATCTGAATCGCGACGACGCGGTCGGCGTCGCGGTACGGAAACGGATCCAGCAGGACGTTCTGGATCACGCTGAAGATGGCCGTCGCGGCGCCAATCCCCAGCGCGAGCGTCAGGACGGCGAGCGCGGTGAAGCCGGGCTGCTTGCGGAGGCCCCGCAGGCCATACCGGAGATCCTGAAAGAGACTCTGCACGACTCCCTGATACGGTCGATACGTTCGACGCGTTCGGAGTATGAAGGGTTTACAACGCGCTTGCGTCGCCTGCGCTCAGAGGCGCGGCACCGACATGCCGCCGTCGACGTTGATGATGCTGCCGGTGGCGTAGGGGACGTCGCCGCGGAGGAGCGCGGCGACGACCCGTCCCACTTCCTCCGGCTGGCCCCAGCGGCGTTCCGGCACCAGGCCTTCCGCGATGCGGCGGTCGTAGCTCTCGCGCGCGGCCGCCGTCATGTCGGTGGCGATGATGCCGGGGCGTACTTCGTAGACGGGGATGCCGTGTTCCGCGAGGCGCACGGCGAACAGCCGCGCGGCCATCGAGAGCCCCGCCTTGCTCACGCAGTACTCGCCGCGATTCACCGACGCCATTTCGGCCGAGACCGACGTGATGAAGACGATCGACGCCGTGAACGTCGACTCGACACGGCGTCGCGCGAGCTGGTCGCGCGCGATTGCCTGGGTCAGAAAGTACGGCCCTTGCAGGTTGCCGCGGAGCACGTCCTCGAAGCTGTCTTCGCCGGCTTCCAGAAGGTCGGCGCGAACGCGCGGCGCGCGCCCCGCGTTGTTGACGAGCGCGTTCACGGCGCCGTAGCGGGTGCGCACGTGTTCGACGAGATGCGTGCGGTCGTGAGCGCGCGCGAGGTCGGCGGCAACGTAGTGGACCGTGACGCCGGCCGCGCGCAGCTCGTCGAGCGGCGCGGCGACGTCCGCTTCGTCGCGCAGGCCGCAGATCGCGAGGTCCCATCCCTCGCGCGCCAGCGCGCGCGCGATGCCGAGCCCGATCCCCCGGGTGCCGCCGGTCACGAGCGCCGTGCGTGGCGTGGGCATCTATGTCGGACCAAAGAACGTCAAATACGGGGCTCCTTCCGCGAGGCGCTTCACGAGCAGCGCCGCCTCGCGGAGGTGGTAGTCGCCCCATTGGCTCGATTCGCCGCGCGGCGTCGACGCGCCGGGCGGAACGTAATCCCATTTGTTCGGCCAGTGATACACGGAGTGCAGCAGCAGGCCTTCGTGCGCCGCGTCGGTGCTCAGGTACGGCTCGTCGAGCAGCGTGTCCAGCACGCGCAGGCTTGCCTGCTCGTAGCGCGCGCCGTCGTGTCCGCGCTCCGAGACGACGCGCGCGAGGCGCAGCAATCCCTGCGTGGCGATGGCGGCGGCGGAGCTGTCCACGGGCTCGCGATCGTTGAACGGATCCGACGGTCGGTCACCCCATTCGTCGAGCGCCGCGAGGCCGGGTGCGCCCGTGTCCCAGTACGGGACGCCGTCGGCGGCGGCGACCTCGAGGTAATAATCCGCGGTTGCCTGCGCGGCCTCCAGCATCATCGTCTCGATCCCGGCGCGCCCGACCGGAGCCGTCAGCGCCGCGTCGGGCACGGTGGCGAGGAATTCCAGCTGCTCGGCGAACCCGAGCATCGCCCACGCGAGGCCGCGCGTCCAGGTCGTGAAGGGCGAGTAGCCCTGCTGCGTGGCCGGGCCGCGATACGTGCCGTTGACGGCATTGAACAGGCTCTCGTGCGCGACGCGCCCGCGGACGTCGAAGCGGTCACGGCCGGCGCCGTAGTACACGTTATACGCGGCGGTGGCGCGGGCGTGCTGCACCAGCCGATCGAGCAGGCTGATGCGCGCGTCCTGCTCGTCCAACAGCCATTGTCCGAGCGCGAAGCCGAGCGCCAGCGACCGGAGCGATCGCATCGTGTCGACAAAGAGCGAGTGCGGTCCGTTGAACGAGTGGATGAACCCGCCGTCGGGATTGCGTGTCCATCGGCGCGCCTGTACCGCGCCGCTGACCTTCAGCGCGAGGTCGTAGAAGCGGACCTCCCACTCGGTCGCGTCGAAGCGCTGCTCCCGCGCGAGCCGCCGCAGCGTGCCGTACGTGGTGACGTTGTTGAATCCGTGATCGTGCCCCCCCATGTGCGTGAGGTGCGGCGGCATGCGGTCGATCGTGCGCGAGCGCCCCAGCTCGAGGAACGCGCGGTCGCCGGTCGCGTCGAACTGCAGCAGCGCCGATCCGAACTGGAACCCCTGCGTCCACTCCGTCCACCCGCGCGCGCGATAGCGCCCTTCGGCCGTAAAGACCGGCGCGCCGTCTTCGGGCCGCCATCGCGCTTCGAGCGCCTGGATCTTCGCGGCGGACAGCGCGAACGCGCGATCGATGCGGGGCAGCAGGTCCCGCGGCGATCGCCGCCTGTCGATCCGGATCACTTCTTGGCGCCGTAGCTCACGCGCCAGATCGCATTCGACCCGTCGTCGCTGACGAACAGCGCGCCGTCGGACGCGACCGCGACGCCGACCGGGCGTCCCCACACGCGGCCGTCCTCGGTGACGAAGCCGGTGAGGAAGTCCTGGTACTCGCCCGTCGCCGCGCCGTTCCTGAGCGGCACGCGAATCACTTTGTAGCCGGTGCGGGTCGAGCGGTTCCACGAGCCGTGCTCCGCCGCGAAGATGCTGTCGCGATGTTCCACCGGAAACTGCGTGCCGGTGTAGAAGACGAGGCCGAGCGACGCGCTGTGCGCCTGGATCGGGACGTCGGGGACCTTCACTGTCGATTTCAGCTCCGGATGTTTCCCGTCGTGTCGTGGATCCTGGTGCGGCCCCATGTAGTACCAGGGCCAGCCATAGAAGCCGCCGTCTTCGACGTGCGACACGTAGTCGGGCACGAGATCGTCGCCGAGCGCGTCGCGCTCGTTGACCGACACCCACAACTGCCCGGTGCGTGGGCTCACGGCGATGCCGACCGGATTGCGGATGCCCCACGCGTAGACGCGCTTGCCGCTGCCGTCCGGGTTGAATTCGAGCACGTCGGCGCGGTCCTTCTCGCGCGGATTCTCGTCGACGCTGTCGACGTTGGTGGCCGAGCCGACCGACACGAACATCTTCCGGCCATCACGGGTGAACGCGACGTCGCGCGTGGAATGTCCGCCGCCCGACGGGAGTTCGGGCACGATCGTTTGTGAGGGGCCGGCGGCCTTGAGATCTCCGCTGTGGTACGCGTAGCGGACGACCGAATCGGTGTTCGCGACGTAGACGTGCGTGGGGTTGCGTCCTGGCGGATAGAACGCGATCCCGAACGGCTTGTTGAGGCCCGACGCAAACACGTCGACCGTCTGCGGATGACCGTCGGCCCCGAGGCCGCGCATCACCTTGATGCGGCCGGCTGCGGTCTCGGCGACGAAGAGGTCGCCGTTCGGCGCCGTCCTCAGGAGCCGCGGGTTCTCGAGATTGTCGGCGAACAAACTGACCGTGTACCCGGGCAGCGCCTGCGGTTTGGCGTCCGCCGGCCGATCGACGACGCGCGGCGGGTTGCCGGCGGATTTCGTCGCGTACGGTGCTGGCAGTTGCTTGAGGTTGACGCGGTGTATCGTGCCCGGCTTCTCGCCCGCCGCCGCCTGACGCGCCGCGACGCGCACGGCCACGAATCCGACTGCGAGGGCCGCCAGCCCCGCCGCCACCGCCTTGTATGAACCAGACATGTCTCAGTCCTTTCCGCGATGAGGACTGAGTCTATATCACGCGGTCGCAGCGGTGCAGGCCACGGGTGCCACGGACGATCACGGATCAAAGCTGGCCATAGGCCACAGGTGCCACGGAGGATCGCGGATCAAAGCTGGCCGCGGATCACACGGATGAACACGGACCGTACCTCATGTTGTCCGTGTGATTCCGTGTCATCCGTGGCTGATTTGATCTTGCTGTGTGAATCCGTGGCTGCCTTCTTGTGATCCGGCGCTCGTTTCCCATGCGATCGGTGGCGGCTTGACCTCTGGAGACAGATAGGATTGCCTGATGCCGTCCGACACCCTTCGCATCCCCTTCGACGAACTGCACGCCACGCTGCGGCGCGTGCTCCAGCGCAGCGGCTTCACCGGCGAGCGCGCGGATCTCTGCGCGCGGCTCTTCGCCGAGTCGAGCCGCGACGGCGTGTCCTCGCACGGCCTCAACCGGTTTCCGCGTTTCATGCAGATGATCCGCAGCGGCGTCGTCGACGTCCATGCGCAGCCGGTTCGCGTCGGCGCGCGCGGCGGGGTCGAACGGTGGGACGGACGCCGCGGTCCGGGAAACCTCAACGCGTACGCCGCGATGGACCGCGCGATTGCGCTGTCGCGCGAACACGGCGTGGGCTGCGTCGCGCTGGGGAACACGAACCACTGGATGCGCGGCGGCACCTATGGCTGGCAGGCGGCCGACGCGGGCGCGATCGGCATCTGCTGGACGAACACGCTGCCGAACATGCCGGCGTGGGGCGGCAGCACGCCGGCGATCGGCAACAACCCGCTCGTGATCGCGGTTCCGCGCGCCGCCGGTCACGTGGTGCTCGACGTGGCGATGTCGCAATTTTCGGTGGGCGCGCTGACAGCGTACCGGACGCGCGGCGAGCGGCTGCCGGTCGCGGGTGGTTACGACATGACTGGGACGCTGACGCAGGATCCGAACGCGATCGAAGCATCCGGCCGCCTGCTGCCGATCGGATTCTGGAAAGGGTCGGGCCTCGCGGTGATGCTCGACCTGATCGCGACGCTGCTTTCCGGCGGCCTCGCGACGTGTCAGATTCCGCCGACGCCGGAAACCGAAACCGGGCTGTCGCAGATGTTCATCGCGTTCGACGCCGGCTCGCTCGCGTCCGCCGGCGCCGCGCCGCTCGTCGATCGCGTCGTCGATCACCTGCACGCGTCGGCGCGCGGCGGCGAGACGATCACATACCCAGGCGAGCGCACGCTCGCGACACGCCGTCAGAATATCGAGCTCGGCGTTCCGGTGGATTCGCAGATCTGGGAAACGGTTCTGACGGTGGCGGGTGAATAGGCTGTGGGCGGCCCAAAGCCCAAAGCCCGTCACTCCGTCGCCGTCTTTTTTCCACCGGCGCCCAGGTACGTGTTCCACCAGCGCAGCTCGTTGATCATCCGGTGGACGTTGTTCCAGTGCCCGCCGATGCCGTGCGGCTGATCCGCATAGCGGATCATCTTCGCGGGGATGCCGCGCCGCTTGAGCGCGAAGTACATCTGCTCTCCTTCTTCGAACGGCACGCGATGATCCACTTCGCCGTGGACGAAGAGCGTCGGCGTTTTCACGCGGCCGGCATAGGCAAGCGGCGACTGATGGATCATGCGGTCGCGCGCGGCCGCGTCCCAGGGCGGGCCGAAGAACTCCGTCTCTTTCGTGCGATAGATGTCCGCCGTGCCGTAGTCGCTCATCCAGTTCGAGATGCCGGCGCCGGTGATCGCGGCGGCAAAGCGATCCGGATACTGCGTGATTAACCAATTCGTCATGAAGCCGCCGTACGAATGCCCCGTGTGGCCGACGCGCTTCGGATCGATCGGGTACCGTGCGAGCACGTAGTCGAGCCCCGACACGACATCCTCGCCGTCCTTCTTGCCCCACTCACCCCAGGTCGCCCACTCGAACGCGTCACCGTAGCCCGTCGAGCTCCTGAAGTTCGTGTCGAGCACGAAGTAGCCGTTCGCCGCGAAGTACTGTTTCTTGAAATCGAACGTGTAGCCCGTCGCGGCGTGCGGGCCGCCGTGGCTCGTCACGATGAGCGGGTACGGTCCCTTCGCCGCGTCGTAGCCGTACGGAAACATCAGCCAGCCTTCGATGCGCGTGCCGTCGTCGCTGGCCCACTGAAGCCGCTCGGCGCGACTGAATGCGATCTCCGCTGCGATGCCGCCGTGCACGTCCGTCACGCGGCGCTCGCCGCTCCCGTCGATGTTCGCCGTGTAGATTTCCGTGGGCCGCTCGTGCACGTCTACCGTGTAGGCGATCGTTCTGAACGCGCGATCGAATGTGACGGCGCCAATCCGCCGCGGACCCTTCGTCACCTGCTCGACCGCGCCGGCGGGCTCGCGCGCGTGCGGCCCTTTCGCGGGCGGCACCGGAACGCGGAAGAGTTGACGCTCGCCCCCGATCTCGGCGGCGAAGTAAATGAAACGGCCGTCCGGCGACCACTGCGAGTCGCCCGGCTCGAGGTCCCAGCTCGCGGTGAGGTTGACGGCGCCGCCGCCGTCGACCGGCCGGACGAAGAGGTCGCGCGATCCGCCGTGATTCAGCTTCTGCTGAATGATCATGTCCGTGCCGTAGCTGCGGGCGTAAGAGAGGGACGCGCCGTCCGGCGAGAAATCCACGTCGCTATAGACATAGAGGTCGTCGTTCAGTCGCGCGATTGTGCCGTCCAGCGTGACGGTCCACATCGCCGGGTGCTCGTACTTCAACTCGTCGCGCCAATCGGGATCGCCGGTGAAAGCGAGCATCCGGCCGTCGTGACGCCACACGAGTCCCGTCGCGCGGACGTCGAGGTCGATCGTTTTGTCCGACGCGCGCCCCGGTCCTGTCGATGCGGCGTCGCGCAGGACGATCTGCGTCGCCGGACGGCTGTGAGGATCGGGCACGGGGAACGGCGCGCCGTCGCGCTGAAAGTCCTTCCAGTCGAACGTGACGCCCTTGAACCGTTCGTCATGCCGCCGTTCGAAGTCGCTGGCGTACGTGCGTTCCTGTTTCGGCTGCAGCTTGTCGCGAACGAACGCGATCGTCTGGCCGTCGGGACTGATGACGGCGCCGTCCGGAAGACTCTCCGCTTTTACTGGCGGCGCGGAGGACACGGCTGGATCGATCGTCCAGTGCTGCCGGTCGACCGAGTACTGCAGCCGTCCGCTGCTCGTCCACCGCGCGTTCGCGATGTCGCGTCCGTAGTGAAGAAGCCGCCGCGGCGCCGCGGAACCGTCGGCGGGCACGAGCTGTGTTTCGGTCCGCGTGCTGTTGTCGTCCTCGATCCGCGTCGCGACCGTGAACACGACCCAGTGTCCGTCAGGCGAAATGCGCGGATTGCCGACGGTCTGCACGCGGTAATAGTCCTCGATTGCGAGAGGGCGGGCCGCACGCTGTTGATCGGCGGCGTGAACGCTCGAAAGGCACAGGAGGATCGAGCCAGAGACGAGCAAGCGGCGCATACGACGGCCTCCAGTCAATGCCAAATGCTAAATGCCAAATGCCAAAGGAGCTCTCGCTCGACGAGCTGGATGGCGGGAAGCTGACCGAGCGCGGCCTCGCGCGTCGAGCCGCCTAGTTGCCGACTGACGTCGCATTTGGCATTCGGCATTCAGCATTCGGCATTGACTTCTTCGGTAGCCTCAGACTCATGACCAGCACCGCCTCCATCACGAGGGCGGCCGTCAACACGAGCAGGCCGCCCGAGTACGCCCCCGTCGCGTCGCGCAGCCAGCCCATGACCGCCGGTCCTACCGCCCCTCCGAGGTTGCCGATCGCGTTGATCAGCGCGATGCCCGCTGCCGCGGCGGTGCCGCCGAGGAAGATGGGCGGAATCGCCCAGAAGACGCTCATCACCGAGCGCTGTCCGATCTGCGACAGCGTGAAGCTGAGAACGAGGAGCGGCAGGTTGTCGCGAAAGATGACGGCGAGCACGAGGCCTGTGGCCGCCGTGATCGCGCACGCCGCGACGTGACCCTTCCGCTCCCCCGTTCGATCCGAGTGACGGCCGATCAGCACCATCGCGACGAGCGCCGCGATGAACGGGATCGCCGTGAGCGCGCTCAGCGTGAATCCACCTTGCCCCGACGCGTCGCGCAGGATTTTCGGCAGCCAGAGGAACACGCCGTAGCTGACGACGGTATTGAGGAAATACACCGCGGCGAGCAGCCAGACGCGTCCGGTCGCCAGCATCTCGCCGACGGAGCCGTGATGACCCGCCCCGCGCTCCGCCCGCTCGCGCGCCATCGTTGCCGCGAGCCACTCGCGATCGGGCGCGGACAGCCACGTGGCGGACTCCGGCCGATCCGTCAGCACGCGCAGCGCGAGCAGACCGAGAATCACGGCAGGCACTCCTTCCATCAGGAACAACCACTGCCACCCGGCGAGGCCGAACCTGCCCTGAAGCTTCAACAGCGCTTCGGACACCGGCGCGCCGACGACGATCGCGATCGGCGCCGCCATCATGAACAGCGCGCCCGTGCGCGCGCGGTCGGCGGCGGGAATCCAGTACGTGAAGAAGAGCACCATGCCCGGAAAGAAGCCCGCCTCCGCCAGGCCGAGCACGACGCGCGCGATGTAGAAGGACCACTTTCCGCCGACGAACATCGTCGCCATCGAGACGATGCCCCAGACGATCATGATTCGCGCGATCCAGACGCGCGCGCCCACGCGTTCGAGGATCAGGTTGCTCGGAATCTCGAACACGAAGTAGCCGAGGAAGAAGAGGCCCGCGCCGATGCCATACGCCGTGTCGCTCAGTCCGAGGTCCCGCTGGAGATAGACGGCGGCGAACCCGATGTTGACGCGGTCCACGTACGCGACGACGTAACAGATGAAGGCGAACGGGATGAGCCGGCGTACGACCCGCGCGATAACGGCGTCGGAATAGGCATTAGGCTTTGGGCTTTGGGCTTTGGGCGGGATCGAATTGGACGGCAGTTGCTGCAAGTTCAACACCTCTCGTCGTCTTCGATCGCGCCCAAAGCCCAAAGCCCAAAGTCTAAAGCCGCCGCCGCGTCCACTCGCCGTCGACGAGCCGTTGCAGACCGAGCGGATTGGCGTCGCGCAGCGCCTCGGGCAGCAGCGCGTCCGGCGTGTTCTGCCACGCAACGGGACGCAGGAACCGGCGGATGGCGGTCGCGCCGACCGACGTGTGCAGCGACGACGTGCTCGCGGGGTACGGCCCGCCGTGGTGCATCGCCCAGGTGACGGCGACGCCCGTCGGGTAACCGTTCCAGACGATGCGGCCGGCGCGCGTGGTGAGCGCGTCGGTGAGGCGCGCCGCCCATTCGCGATCGGACGGCTCCGCATGGACGGTGGCGGTGAGGCTGCCGGGTATCAGGCGCGCGGCGCGCATCATCCGCTCGGGGTCGCAGAAGACGATCACCGAGAACGGCCCGAAGTGTTCCGTGCGAAGCTCGCGCGCGGCGTTCCACGTCTCTTCATCCGCCGCCACCAGGGTCGCGGCGCGGCGGGACTCGACAGCCTCTCCGCCGGCCGCCGTCAGCCGCTCGATCCCTTCGAGCGTCGCGATGCTCTCGAGATCCCGGTCGAGCGTCGTCGCGAGCGAGCGGTTCAACATCGATGCCGCGGGCCACTTGTCGAGACGTTCCGCGACCGCGCGGGCGAAGCGCCGGCCGCTCTCGCTGTCGGGGACGAAGGCCAGCCCCGGCTTGGTGCAGAACTGGCCGGCGCCGATCGTGATCGAGGCGGCGAGGCCGTCGGCGATCGCGTCGGCGCGAGCGTCGAGCGCCGCGGGCGAGACGAAGACGGGATTGACGCTGCCCATCTCCGCGTACATCGGAATCGGATCGGGGCGCGCCGCGGCGACGTCGTGAAGCGCGCGCCCAGCGGCCAGCGATCCGGTGAACGCGACGGCCTGCATGTGCGAATCGCGCACCAGCGCGCGGGAGACGCCGGTCGTCCCGATCGCCGACGTGATCGCTCGCGCGCACGCATCGGACGTCGCGGGATGCGACGGATGCCCTTTGACGACGATGGAGCAGCCGGCGGCGAGCGCCGACGCCGAGTCGCCACCGGCGACGCCGAACGCGAGAGGGAAGTTGCTGGGCGTGAACACAGCCACGGGTCCGAGCGGGACGAGCATCCGCCGGACGTCGGGCCGCGGAATCGGCTTCGCCTGCGGATCGGGGGTCGAGAGGATCGCCTCGACGAACGACCCTTCCTCCGCGATGTCAGCGAACATCCGGAGCTGACCGGCGGTGCGATCGAGCTCTCCCTCGAGGCGCGGCCGGCCGAGCGAGGTCTCACCATCCGCTGTCGCCACGATCGCGGCGCGATCGGCTTCGAGTGCCTCGGCGATGGCCCGCAGCAGCCGCGCGCGGACCGCGGGGGCGGTGGTCCGCCACGTTTCGAACGCATCGGCCGCGGCGCTGCCAGGCAGGAGGATACCTGACTCGAGCAGGTCGGATCCGTCGGTCATGCCGGCCCCCACTCTAACGCGTTCCTCGCCCGGCGGCCTGCCTCGCCGAGGCACCGCGCGTTCCCCGGTTGCGCGGGCGCGCCCTTCGGAAAACCGTCGCCCGGTTCAACGTCATGGATCGACTGTAGCGCTAAAGTGCATTTACTTTAACGTTAAAGTCTGCTATCACCCGCCTACGCAACCGAAGAATGCGGTTGCTACGGCGCGGCAGGCCCGCCTACGCAACCGAGGAATGCGCGGTTGCGACGGCGCGGCAAGCCCGGCTGCGCTTCGGCGCGGCAGGCAAACGATGCGAATCGACATCACAGAGAGGGGATCAGCCATGACGCGTGCTTTCCGCCGGCTGTCGGCGTCGGCCCTCACGCTTGCGTTGCTCGCGTGGTCCGCCGGCGCGGCCGTCGCGCAATCGGTGTCCGGCAGCATTTCGGGAACCGTCGTCGATCAAAGCGGCCAGATGATGCCCGGCGCGACGGTCACGTTGATCGACGAGCAGACCGGCGCGCGCCGGACGCTGCCGACCAGCGACACCGGCGCGTTCGTCTTTTCCGCGGTCCAGCCGGGACGGTATGCCGTGCGCATCGAGATGTCCGGGTTCACCGCGGTCGAACGCAAGAACATCACGCTGCCCGCCAACGAGCGGCTGTCGCTCGGCGCGATCACGCTGACCGTCGGCGGCGTGACCGAAACGGTCACCACCACCGCGCAAGGGAGTCTCGTCGAGACCACGAGCTCCGATCGATCCGCGCTGATCACGTCCACGCAGATCGATATGGTGGCCGTGCGCGGCCGCGACGTCATGTCGCTGCTCCGCATCCTGCCGGGCGTCGCGTACGGGGGCGACATCGAGGCCGTCGGCGGCAGCTTCGGATCGACGAGCCCCAACATCAGCGGCAACCGCGCGACGTGGAACACGATGTCGATCGACGGCCTCGTCGGCAACGACCTCGGCAGCCCGCAGGTGTTCAGCAGCTCCATCAACTTCGATGCGATCGGCGAAGTCAAGGTGCAGCTCAACAACTACCAGGCGGAAAACGGACGCAACGGCGGCGCCATGGTCAACATCGTCACGAAGTCGGGGACGAAGGCGTTCAAGGGCAGCGCGTACGGCTTCAAGCGTCACGAGAGCCTCAACGCGAACGACTTCTTCAACAACCGCAACGGGCTGCCGAAGCCGCTCTATCGCTATACGACCGTCGGCGCGACGCTCGGCGGCCCGGTGCCGCTGCCGAAGAGCGCCGGCAAAGACAAGGTGTTCTTCTTCTACTCGTTCGAGAACTGGGACTCGCGCGTGCCGCAGCCGGTGCGCCGCGTCACGATGCCGACCGCGCTCGAGCGCCAGGGGGACTTCTCGCAGAGCGTCAATCAGAGCGGCGCGTTGATCGTCATTCGCGATCCGCTCACCGGACAGGCCTTTTCCGGCAACCGCATTCCCACGAACCGGATCAATCTGAACGGGCAGGCGCTGCTGAACGTGTTTCCGCTGCCGAACGCGCTGGATCGCAACATCACCGGCGGCAACTACAACTATCAATTCCAGGAGAGCCTGCAGATTCCCCGCCGCCAGCACCTCGCGCGCGTCGACTACCGGCCGACGCCGAAGGACGCGTTCTACGGACGTGTGAGCACCTGGTACGCCGACAACCGCGGCTTCGCCGTCCCGGCGGGCGCCGCGAACTGGGGGCTGCTCGCCCTGCACTACACGTTCACGGACGACGGCGGGTTGTTCAATTACACGAGGATTCTGTCCCCCTCTCTGGTGAACGAATTGACCTTCGGCGTCCGGCACAGCACGGAAGCGCACGCGCCGCTGACGGATCAGGGACTCGATGCGGTGACGCGGAGCCGCGCGGGGTACACGCTCGGCCAGTTCACGCCGTCGATCAACCCGCTCGGCTTGATTCCGCAGGCGTCGTTCGCAGGAGGCGGCGTGCCGAATCCCGCGGCGATCACGTTCGAGGGACGCACGCTGCTGACGGGGGCCGACACGTTCTTCAACATCCACGACACGCTGTCGCTCGCGCGCGGGAATCACACGTATAAGGCCGGCATGTACCTGGAGCACACGCGCAACCAGGAGGGCCGCACGGCGACCTTCGACGGACAGTTCGCGTTCGACGTGGACACGGTCAATCCCTTCGACACGCGCGACCCGTACTCGAACGCGCTGCTCGGCAGCTTCCGGTCCTACACCGAGTCGTCGTCGCGTCCGGGCGGCAACGGCACCGCGAACGTCATCGAGTGGTTCGCGCAGGACACCTGGAAGCCGACGCAGAAGCTGACGCTGGATTACGGCGCGCGCTTCGCCTGGTACACCCATTGGGTGCAGTCGGGCGGCGAAGCGGCGGCGTTCTCGCTCGAACGCTACGATCGATCGAAGGCGCCGCTCCTGTATCAGCCGGTCCTCGTGAACGGCGTGCGTCAGGCGCGCGATCCCGTCACCGGCGCCATTCTTCCGGCCCTGCTGATCGGCGGTCTCGTGCCCGGTACCGGCGCTTCGAACAACGGCCTCGTCGTCGGCAGCGACAAGACGTACCCGGAGGGGTTCAAGAAGAAGCCGCCCGTGCTCGTGGAGCCGCGCATCGGCCTCGCGTACGACCTCCACGGCGACGGCAAGACCGCGCTGCGCGCCAACGTCGGCGTGTTCCACAACACGCGCGTGTCGGGCAACGTCAACTGGCAGGCGTCGCGCAATCCGCCGCTGCAGCTCAACCCGCAGATCTTCTACGGGACGATGGACACGCTGCTGCAGTCGTCCGGGACGACGTTCCCGAGCGCCGTGCAGGGGTTCGAGCTGCAGACGAAGACGCCGGTCCTCTACAGCTACACCGCCGGCGTCCAGCGCGACGTCGGCTGGGGCACTGTCGTCGACGTGGCGTACGTCGGATCGAAGGGGCGCAACCTGCTGCAGACGAAGAATCTCAACCTCGTGCCATACGGTGCGCGCTTCGATCCGGCGAACGCGGATCCCACGCGGCCGGGGAACCCGCTGCCGGACAACTTCGTCCGTCCGTTCCCCGGATACGGCGACGTCAACTTCTTCCTCAACGACGGCGTCTCGGACTACAACGCGCTGCAGATCCAGGCCAACCGGCGTTTCACGCACGGCCTGCAGTTCGGCGTCGCGTACACGTACTCGAAGTCAAAGGACTACACGTCGGGGAACGAGACCGGCACCGGCGCGAATATGCGGATCCCCACGTATCAGGATCCGCGCTCGTGGAGCTACGGTCTGTCGTCGTTCGATCAGACGCACGTCGCCGTCGTCAACTACACGTGGGAGCTGCCGAAGGCGAGCTCGCTGTGGGATGCCGGGATCATCCGCGCGATCTGCGATGACTGGATGCTGTCGGGCATCACGGCGTTCACGAGCGGCACGCCGGCGACGGTGTCGTACACGTTGACCGACAACGCGGACATCACCGGCGGCGGCGACGGCGGCCGCGCCATCCTCACGGGCG
>QHWR01000142.1:37154-65351 GCA_003223835.1 Acidobacteriota bacterium
AGGTCACGAGCACGCGCGCGCCGAGAGTGATGCAGGGAGCGATCCGGTTCATGTTTTAGTCGGATGGCGGATGGCGGATGGCGGATGGCGGATGACGGACGGCGGATGACGGATGGCGGATGACGGATGGCGGATGGCGGATGGCGGATGGCGGATGACGGAAGCCCGGCGCGAATCCTGCGCCGGGCTTCTGTTTGGTGGTCAGCCCGGTGCGGTTATTTCTTGCAGGTGTCGGACACCATCTTCACGGCGTCCGCCTTCATGTGATGCTCTTTCTTCTCCCCTTTCATGTTCGTCGTTTTCTCTTTCGCCGCGGCCTCTTTCGTGCCGACGGTCGTGCCGGTGATCGTCACCGTGTGCCCGATGTGCGGCGCGAGGTCCACACCGGAGGCGACGTCGACGATCTCGACGGTCTTGGGGCCCTTACCGGTCACGTTGGTGAGCTTGTAGGTGTTGGCCGTTTCCCCTTTCTCGAGACATCCCGTCATCGAATGGCCAGCCGGAGCCTTCTTTTTCGCTTGGTGCTTTGACGCTGCGGCCGGCGTCGCGACCGCAAGCGCGACGGCGAGCCCGGCCGCGAACGCGCTGTTGAGTAGTAGTGATTTCATGCAGATCCCTCCTGTGACCGACCGGAGTGCACATCGCCTGCCGGATTCACGCCGTCCCTGCTGAGGCGTCCTCCGATTGGGCGCTTTCCCCGAAACGAAACCCCGGGCCGGCGTCGTAATCACCGCAGCCCCTTCTGACCGGACGAGGCCTCAGCGGATCGGTGTGCATCCACGAATCCTGACCGTTGCGGCGGCCGGCGTGCTCGTGTGGACGGGCGTTCCGCTCCACTCGTGGCAGCCGCCCGTCCCATCCGCACCTCCGTGCGTCATCCTCGGGACCGTGGCATCCGAGGGCCAGGCGCTGCCTGGCGTTGCGATGGGTGTATTCGCCGGGAGCGCACTCGTCGCCGCGTCATCGACGACGCCCGAGGGGGCATATCAGCTCCGTCTCGGCAGTCCCGGCGCCTACCGCGTCCGCGCCGAGCTGGCGGCGTTCGCGCCCGTCGAGCGTGACGTCTCGCTGCAGCCGCCCGACTGCCGGGCGCGGCTCGATCTGACGATGATCCTGGCGTCGCGCGCACCCGTACCGGCGCCATCGCCCGCGTCGCCGCCGGCGACCGGAGCGCCCGTCGTCGCGAACGCATCGCGGCCGCGGGCGCCGGGCGCGCGAAACGGCTTCCAAAGCCTCTCGCTCGTCGCGGACGAGGCGGCCCTCGCGCGCCAGGGTGAGAGCGCGGCGCCGGAGGGACGCGAACAACTGCTCCTGCCGCCGGGTTTCTCGCCCGACATGCCGACCGAATCGGTGACGAGCATCGGCAGCACCGGGCAGTTGAACGACGCGCT
This sequence comes from Acidobacteriota bacterium, assembly GCA_003223835.1. GTDB lineage: Bacteria > Acidobacteriota > Vicinamibacteria > Vicinamibacterales > 2-12-FULL-66-21 > Gp6-AA38. Next base: position 38,546 of record QHWR01000142.1, read on the forward strand.
GCTCGGCGATCGCTTCGTCGGCCGCGGCGATCCGTTCGGTGCGCCCGGCGATGGGCCGTTCGGTCAATTCGGTCCGGGCGGACGCGGCGGCGATTTCGGCGGACGCGGGGGGGACTTCGGCGGCCGTGGATTCGGTCCGGGCCGTGACGGCGGCCCAGGCGGGGGCGGATTTCAGGGCCGCGGCGGTCCCGGCTTTGCCGGCCGCACGCGCCAGGAGCAGATCCGCGGACAGTTCTCCGACACGATCGCCGGCTCCGTGTTCGACGCGCGTCCCTATTCGCTCACGGGTCAGCCGGCGCAGAAGCCCGGCTATTTCCAGCAGCGCTACACGCTCACGCTCGGCGGTCCGTTGAAGATTCCCGGCCTCTACAAGGGTAACGGCCGCACGACGTTCATGCTCAATTACAGCGGCAACCATTCGAGCACGCCGTACGACGTGTACTCGACGGTGCCCACGCTCGCCGCGCGCGCCGGCGATCTGTCATCCATGTCGACGACGCTCGTCGATCCGGTCACCGGCCAGCCATTCGCCGGCAATCAGATCCCGTCGTCGCGGATCGATCCCGCATCGCGCGCGCTGCTGTCGTTCATCCCGCTGCCCAATCAGCCGGGCGCGACGCAGAACTTCCGGTACACCACGACCGCGACGAACAACACCGACGATGTGAATCTGCGGTTAATCAGGACGTTCGGCACGCCGGCGCGGGGAGGCGGGCGCGGCGGACGCGGCGGCGGCGGTGGAGGAGGCGGCGGCGGACGCGGCGGGATGAACCTGAACGCCGCGGTGCACTACCACCACACGACCGCCGATCGCACAACGGCGTTTCCCACGGTGGCGGGCGCGTCACGGACGGCGTCGTGGGACGTCCCGGTCGGGTTCAGCTTCGCGCGCGGATCGATCTTTCACTCGCTGCGGTTCTCGTTCAACCGCAACGCCGCGGACGTCACGAACCTCTACGCATTCGCACAGGACGTCGCGGGCGCCGCCGGCATCGGGGGCGCGTCGTCGGATCCGTTCGACTGGGGCGTGCCGTCGCTGTCGTTCACGAGCTTGAGCAGCTTGCGCGATCTGACGCCGGCGCACCGCGTCGATCGGACGATCGGTCTCGGCTACACCGGCGTGCTGACGAAGAAGAAGCACACGTATCGGTTCGGGGGTGATTTCCGCTCGCTGCACACCGACAGCCGCACGGACGCGAACGCGCGTGGCAGCTTTGTCTTCACCGGTCTCTACAGCACCGCGGGGACAGGAGGACGCGCCATTTCTCGGGTTGCCGCAGCAGGCCACGCTGCAGTACGGCCCCGGCCTCGAACGCTTCCGAGAGCGCTCGTCGGATCTCTACCTGCAGGACGACTGGCGGGTGAAGAGCACGCTGACGTTCAACGCGGGCGTCCGATATGAATACCTCTCGCCGTACACCGAAGCGGCGAACCGGCTCGCGGCGCTCGACGTGAACTCGTCGTTCACGGCCGCGGTCCCGGTGCTCGCCGGCGCGACCGGTCCGTTTACCGGCGTCTTCCCGGTCACGCTCGTCCGGCCGGATCGCAACAACGTCGCGCCGCGCGTGGGCCTCGCGTGGAAGCCGGCCGCGAACTGGACCGTCCGCGGCGGGTACGGGATCAACTACAACACGGGCTCGTATCTCGCGATCGCGCAGCAGCTCGCGGGGCAGCCGCCGTTTGCCACGACGGCGACCGTGCTCGGATCGAGGGCAACGCCGCTGCCGCTGGAAACGGTGTTCGCGCTGACGTCGCCGCAGCAGACCGGGAACACGTACGGCGTGGACCCGAGCTATCACCTCGGCTACGTGCAGATCTGGAATGCCGACGTACAGCGCGATCTGATGCGGACGATCGTCCTCGGCGCAACCTACACGGGAACGAAAGGCGGAGACCTGGACATCCAGCGCGCGCCGAATCGCGGGCCGTCCGGCCTGCGCATCGCCGGCGTGCCGCCGTTCCTGTGGGAATCGTCGAACGGGCACTCGTTGATGAACTCGGTGTCGGTTCGCGTGCGCAAACGGCCGACGCACGGCCTCGGCGCGGGCGCCGCCTACACACGGTCCAAATCGATGGACGACGCCTCGTCTATCGGCGGCGGGACCGTGGTGGTCGCGCAGAACGATCAGGATCTCGGCGCCGAATGGGGTCTCTCGAGCTTCGATCAGCGCCATCGCTTCAACGCGGACTTCACCTGCGAGCTGCCATTCGGGCCGAACAAGCGCTGGTTGAACGAGGGGGGCGCGGCCGCGTCGGTGCTGAGCGGCTGGCTGTGGTCCGGGGATATGCAGTTCACGTCCGGGACACCTTTCACGGCGCGCGTGCTGGGCGATTTCAGCGACGTCGGCCGTGGCACGAACGGGTCGCTGCGCGCCGACTACATGGGCGCGCCGATCGCGCTCGATCGTCCGAGCGTGCTGGCGTTCTTCAACACGGCGGCGTTCACGCTTCCGGCGCCCGGCACGTTCGGCAACGCCGCGCGCAACACCATTCGCGGTCCGGGAACGCACGCGGTGAACCTGGCGCTGACCCGGAACGTCACGTTTGCCGGGACTCGCGGCGTGTCGGTCCGCGTGCAGGCCAACAACGTGTTCAATCAGGTGCAGTTCGCGACGATCGACACGTTCGTGAACTCGCCGACGTTCGGGCAGGTGCTCTCCGCGCGTCCGATGCGAAGCGTCCAGATCGTGACGCGGTGGCGATTCTGATGGGCCGCGTGAAACATCACAGACTCGCCGTCGCGGCATTGGCCGCCGCGGGCTTCGTCGGCAGCCCGGTCGCCCCCGTCGCGCAGACGCAGTCCCGCTCGACCGTTCGTCTGAACACCGAGGTCGTCCTCGTCAACGTCCTCGTGCGCGACAAGGCGGGCCACGTCGTGCAGGGGCTGACCGGGAACGACTTCATCGTGCTCGAGGATTCGAAGCCCCAGACGGTGACGAACTTCGATTTCGAGAAGCTCGACACCGCCCCGGAAGCCGCGGCGCCGCCTCCGGCCGCGCCCGCCGCCCCCGTGCTCGCCACGCCGAAGCCGGGCGCGACGCCGATCGAGCCGCCGAAGCAGGACCTGCACGATCGCCGTCTGATCGTGCTGTTTTTCGATCTCAGCTCGATGCAGCCCGAGGAGATCGCGCGCGCCGCCGCGTCCGCGCGCGACTACGTCGAGCACCGGCTGACGCCGGCGGATCTGGTGGCCGTCGCGACGTTCTCGACGTCGCTCCAGGTGCCGCAGGACTTCACCGCGGATCGCGGGCAGCTCCAGCAGGCGCTCGGCGGAATCGACGGCACCGGCGGACAGGGGTTCGAAGAAGGGCTCACCGGCGATCCTGAGGGGACGGCCGACAACGGCGACGCGTTCACGCCCGACGACACCGAGTTCAACATCTTCAACACGGACCGCCGTCTCGAGGCGCTGCGCACCGTGTCGGACGCGCTGGCCGGCATCGAGCAGAAGAAGTCGGTCATCTATTTCAGCAGCGGCATGAGCCAGTCGGGGCTCGACAACCGCGTCCAGATCCGCGCCGTCATCGACCGCGCGGTGCGCGCCAACGTCTCGATTTACGCGGCGGACATGCGCGGGCTGCAGGCGATCGTCCCGGGCGGCGACGCCTCGTCCGCGAGTGTGCGGGGCGTCTCGGCGTTCAACGGCCGATCGACGTCCAACGCGTTCGATCGCAGCGCGGCAACGCAGGACACCCTCGCGTCGCTGGCGGAGGACACCGGCGGCCGCGCCTTCTTCGACACCAACCAGTTCGCGGGCGTCTTCGACCGGGTCGTCGCCGACACCTCGGCGTACTACATCCTCGGCTACAGCAGCACGAACCCCGCGCGTGACGGCAAGTACCGGCACATCAAGGTTCAGTTGAAGGACAAGGCGGACTACACGCTCGAGTTCCGCTCCGGCTACTACGCGCCGCGGGACTTCGCGCACTCGTCGCGCGACGATCGCGAACAACAGCTCGTCGATCAGCTTCAATCGGATCTGTCGGCCACGGACCTCAACGTCTACGCGTCCGCCGGCTACTTCCGGCTGGGGGAGAACCGCTTCTACGTCCCCGTCTCGTTCGTCGTTCCCGGATCCGAGGTGCCGTTCGCGCGCGCGAGCGACAAGGACAAGGCGACGCTCGACGTCCTCGGCGTCGTGCTCGACGAGCGCCGGCGGCCCGTGGGGCGCATCCGCGAGACGATGAGGCTCGCCGTCGAAGGCGCGCAGGAGGTGCGCCGCAAGAACGTGCAGTACCAGACCGGGTTCGAGCTGCCGCCGGGACGCTACAAGCTGAAAGTCGTCGTGCGCGAGAACCAGGATGGCGCGATGGGCTCGTTCGAGACCGACCTCGGCGTTCCCGATCTCCGCAGCGATCGCGTGAAAGTCAGCTCGGTCGTGCTCGGCACACAGCTTCAGAGCGGCGGCCGCCGCGACGATCGCAATCCGCTCGCGCGCGGCGGCGAGGCGCTCGTGCCCAACGTCGCCCACGTCGTTTCACGCGCGCAGCACCTCTACTTCTATTACGAGGTGTACGATCCGGTGAAGGGACCCTCGGGCGTGAGGGTCCTGACGAACCTTTCGTTCTTCCGCAACGGCGTACGCGTGTACGAGACGCCGCTCATCGAGGCGCGCGACCTGACGGCGCCCGACCGTCACGGCGCCGTGTTCCAGCTCGACGTGCCCGCGTCGGCGCTCCAGCCGGGCTACTACACCTGCCAGGTCAACGTCATCGACGACGCTGCCGGCGCCTTCGCGTTCCCACGTCTCGCGCTGTACGTCGTGCGGTAGCCCGGTCCCCTCGACCCTCGGTCCTCGGTCTTCGGCGGGGCGCGAAGCCCCGTCGCTGGACTTCATTCGCGAGATCGTCGCCGCCGACCTGAGCGCCGGCAAGAACGGCGGCCGTGTCGGGACGCGTTTTCCTCCCGAGCCCAACGGCTATCTGCACATCGGCCACGCGAAATCGATCTGCCTGAACTTCGGCGTCGCGCGGGAGTTCGGCGGCACCTGCAACCTGCGCTTCGACGACACGAACCCCACGAAGGAAGACGTCGAGTACGTCGAGTCGATCGAAGAGGACGTCAGATGGCTCGGCTTCGAATGGGCGGGACTCCATTTCGCCTCGGACTACTTCGAGCAGCTCTACGAGTACGCCGTTCACCTGATTCGCGCGGGCAAGGCGTACGTGGACAGCCAGTCCGCTGACGAGATTCGGCGCAATCGCGGCACGCTGACCGAGCCCGGGATCGATAGTCCGTATCGCGACCGCTCGGTCGATGAGAACGTCGATCTGTTTGCGCGCATGCGCGCGGGGGAGTTCGCCGACGGCGCGCACGTGCTCCGCGCGACGATCGACATGGCGTCGCCGAACATCAACATGCGCGACCCTGTGCTCTACCGCATCCGCCGTGCGCACCATCACCGCACCGGCGACGCGTGGTGCATCTATCCGATGTACGACTTCGCGCACCCGCCGTCGGACGCGATCGAGTGCATCACGCACTCGCTCTGCACGCTGGAGTTCGAGGACCACCGGCCCCTGTACGACTGGCTGATCGAGAACCTGCCGGTGCCGTCCCAGCCACGCCAGATCGAGTTCGCGCGCCTCAATCTCACGTACACGGTGATGAGCAAGCGCAAGCTGCTCGAGCTGGTGCAGGAGCGGCGGGTGAACGGGTGGGACGATCCGCGCATGCCGACGCTCGTCGGGATGCGGCGCCGCGGCTACCCGCCGCAAGCCATCCGCGCCTTTTGCGATCGGATCGGCGTCGCGAAGCGCGAGAACATCGTCGATGTGGCGCTCCTGGAGGATGCCGTCCGCGACGACCTGAACAAGCGCGTCCCGCGCGTCATGGGCGTGCTCCGGCCGCTCCGCGTCGTCATCGAGAATTACCCGGAGGGGCAGACCGAAGAGGTCGACGTCGTCAACAACCCGGAGGATCCGTCGGCGGGCACCCGCAAGGTCCCGTTCTCGCGCGTCCTGTACATCGAGCGCGACGACTTCATGGAGGATCCGCCGAAGAAATTCTTCCGGCTCGCGCCAGGGCGGGAAGTGCGGCTGCGGTGCGCGTATTTCATCACGTGCGTGGGGATGACGAAGGATCCGGCGAGCGGCGACGTGACGGAGCTGCGCTGCACGTACGATCCGGCGACGCGCGGCGGCGACGCGCGGGATGGACGGAAGGTCAAGGCGACGCTGCACTGGGTCTCGGCGGCGCACGCGCTCGACGCCGAGGTGCGGCTCTACGATCGCCTGTTCAACGTCGAGGAGCCCGGCGCGGACCGGGACTTTCACGCGGATCTGAATCCACGCTCGCTCGAGGTCATCGGTGCGTGCAAGGTGGAGCCCTCGGTGGCGACGGCGGCGCCCGGCAACCGCTTCCAGTTCGAGCGGATGGGATACTTCTGCGTCGACCCCGACGCGAGGCCGGGCGCGCTGGTGTTCAACCGCACCGTGACGCTCAAGGACAGTTGGGCGAAACTCGCCGGGCGCCGGTAATCTCCGTCTTCCTTCTTCCGTCTTCCGTCTTTTTCAATCGAACTCTCCCGCGTCGATCCGCGCGACCAAATCGTCGAGCGACCGCACGCGCGGGCAGTCGGCGTCGGGCCTGAGGTCCGCTTCGTCGAGCAGCACGCCGCGCAGGCCGGCGCTGCGCGCGCCGACGACGTCCACGTGATAGAGGTCGCCGACGTGGATCGTCGTTTCCGGCCGCGCGTTGCTGCGGTCGAGCGCGATCCGGAACAGACGCGGGTCCGGCTTCTCGACTTTCTCGTCGCACGAATCGAGCACGCAGTCCACCATCGTGTCGAGGCCCAGGCGCGCCATGTGCGCGGACAGCGTCCCGTTCGCGTTCGACACGACGGTGAGCCGCAGGCCGCCGGCGCGCATCGCGGCGAGCGCCGGCTTCACGTTCGACGGCACGAACTCCCAGAGGTTGTTCGCCTGGTGATACGCGTGCAGCTCCGCAAGCGCCGCCGCGGTCGCGTCGGACCGCGGAATCCCCGCTCTCTCCAGAATCAGATCGAAGAACAGCCAGCCGCGCGCCGCATCGTCGGTCCAGCCGATGACCTTCAGGTCGTCGATCTGTCGCCGCGCATGAGGCTCCGCGCGCGCGAGCGTGTCCGGGGCCACCTGCACGCCCTGACGCGCGAGCGCGCCGCTGATCCGGGTCCAGTTGGGAAACATCAGCACGCCGCCGGCGTCCAGAAACACCGTCTCGAGGGGCATTCGCGGATCTTAACGGATGGTGGATGGTGGATGGTGGATGGTGGAAAACCGTCACCTGTCATCCATCATCCGTCATCCCCTGTCGTTACGTCTCGCTGAGCGCGACGACCGGATCGATCCGTGAGGCGCGGCGCGCGGGAATGGCGCACGCGGCGAGCGCGATAGTGCCGAGGACGATGATGACGGTTCTTCTCAGTCTGGCCGTCGTCTTCGGTGAACAGCCGCCCGCGCACGGCGTGCGTCCGCAGCAGCCGCAGCATCGACGGCGTCGCGATCATCGCGCGGATTCGCTGGGGATCGCCCGTCGCGCCAAGCGTGACACCGGTCGGGTTGTAGAGGGTCTGCTCTTCAAAGACGTCGGTTTCGCGCAGGCGGTCGAAGTAATCCGGGACGGAGGTCGATCCGCGGCCGGCGCCCGCGTTCGGATAGCTGTTGTAGAGCAGGACAAGGCGATCCGGCTCGCGCACCGCGAGCGGCTGGAGGAGCACGGCATTGACGATCGCGAAGATCGCCGCGTTCGCGCCGATGCAGAGCGCGAGCGTGAGCGCGGCGGTCGCGGCGAATCCGCGGTCCTTCCAGAGCAGCCGGACCGCGAATTTCAGATCCTGACGCAGACGCTCCATCGAGGGCAGATACGAAGAAACGACCCCCGAGGTTCTAACGCGCGACGACGCCGACGTTCGCGATCGTCTCCCCTTTCGTCATCGACGGCACCGCGCGGATGTACAGGACGACGCCGGCCTCCGGCGCGCGCGCCTCGGCGAGCGTCCGCCCCAGGTAGTCGGTGACGTACCCGATCTTCATCCCCTGGGCCACGTAGGTGCCGCGCTTCACGAGCGGCACGAAGATGCCCGTCACCTCGCTCGTGACGCCCGCGATCCGCTCGACCCACACCGGCGACTGGATCGGGCGCGGCGCGCCGTCGAGCATCTTCAGGTGGCGCATCACGGAGAGCGAGCCGTCGACGAGCGCGTCCACGTCTTCCGGTTCGACGGTCCCCGCGTGTCCCGCTTCCGCCGTCATCGACGCCTTCCCGCGCGTCGTCGCCGTGTTCTCGAGATACCGCGATGCCGCCGGATCCTTCGGACGATCGGCGCTGATGATGATGGTGTCGAGCCCGAAGGCGAGGACCAGGTCGCGCGACTCCGCGTCGAGCCGTTCGTTCCCCGTCTTCGTCCAGTAGGAGTACGGCCGCAGGCTTTCGTCGAGGTCGCCGCCGTGCAGATCGATGAGGTGATCGCACCGCTCGACGACTTCCTTCGTGATCAGGTATGAGGCGCGCTCGGTCTGCGTGCCGTCCTGCTTCCCGGGATAGAACCGGTTCATGCTCTTGCCGTCCACGGGATTCACGTGCGGGACTTTCTGCTCGAACGACGGCACGTTGACGAGCGGCACGAGAATCACGGTCCCCGCGACGCTCTTCGCATCGAGCTGCCGGATCAGACGCTCGACCGCGATGATGGAGGCGTACTCGGTGCCGTGCGCCCCCGACACGATCGCCAGCACCGGCCCCGGGCGCGCGCCGTGCACGACGGCGACCGGAATCGAGAGGGCGGCGTCGCTGCCTGCCGGGACCTCGATCGCGCCGAACGCCGTCTGGCCGCGGCTGGCGGCCGCGGTGCCGACCTTGAACGTCGCCGGCGTCTGACCCCAGGCAGGCGCCGCCACCAGCACGATCAGCGGAAGCACGAATCGTCTCATCGCCATCACCTCCAGCGTCAGCGGCAGTCCATCGCGCCGGCGACGCGATGTCAAGTCCGACCGCGGTCGCGCATTCGTAGCGCAGCCTTTCAAGGCTGCTCGTGATCACGAGCAGGGCTGCCCGCCTCCGCCAAGGCTACGGCGCGTCCGCCGAAGCGCCTCCCGCGAAGGCGGAAAGCCCTGCGCGACGAACACAGACGCCAATTTCGAAGCCGCCATAAAGCCGGGATGCGCATTCGTAGCGCAGCCTTTCAAGGCTGCTCGTGATCACGAGCAGGGCTGAGCCCTGCGCTGCGAACGCCTGCCCGGCCGTCGTCACGCAGTCCATCCCGACTGCTCGCGACACCTGTTGACATTCAACATGAGCGCGGATATCGTCATGTCGGGAATCTACAGGAGCGACACATGACCCGGTCGAAGGCGGACGTGCTGCAGGGGACGCTCGATTTGATGGTCCTCAAGACGCTCGACACGATGGGAAGCCTGCACGGCTACGGCATCGCGCAGCGCCTCCAGCAGCTGTCCGAGAACGTGCTGCAGCTCAACCAGGGGACGCTCTATCCGGCGCTCCTGCGGCTCGAGCAGCGCGGCTGGATTTCATCGAAGTGGGGCACGTCGGACAACAACCGGCGGGCGCGCTATTACAGCCTGACGCGCGCCGGCCGGCGTCAGCTCGAGCGCGAGACGCAGGACTGGGAGCGGATGGCCGCGATCATGGCGCGCCTGCTCGGAGGGGAGACGTCATGACCTGGCGCGAGCGTTGGCACCGCCTCATTGGTGTGGTTCGCGGCGACGATGGCCGCGTCGCCGAGGAGATTCGATTCCACCGCGACATGCTCGAGGAAAGCCATCGGCGTCTCGGCCTGCCGCCCGCCGCGGCGAAGCGGGCGGCGCGGCTCGAGCTCGGCGGCGAAACGCAGGTCGTCGAGGCGTGGCGCGACCAGCGCGGACTGCCGTTCATCGAGACGCTGCTGCAGCCTTCGGACGAAGAACGCTTTTGGCATTTGACATTTGGCATTGAGCGTTGACGATGATCAGTACGTGCCCGAGCCGCTGCCCATCGATCCCTATCTCCCCGCGATTCGTGACGCGCTGATCCCGCGCCGCGCCGTCGTTGTCACGGCCGCACCGGGCGCGGGAAAGACGACGCGCGTGCCGCCGGTCCTGGCGCCGGACGGCCCCGTCATCGTGCTGCAGCCGCGGCGGCTTGCGGCGCGCGCGATCGCGCGGCGGATCGCAAGCGAACAGGGCTGGACGATCGGCGATGAGGTCGGCTGGCAGGTGCGCTTCGAGCGCCGGTTCTCCGCCCGCACCCGCGTGCTCCTCGCGACGGAAGGCATCCTCACCGCGCGGCTCCAGCAGGATCCGCTGCTCTCCGCCTTCCGCACGATCGTGCTCGACGAATTCCACGAGCGCAGCATCCATGCCGACCTCGGCCTGGCGCTGGCGCGCCAGGCCTGGCTCGCGCGCGACGACCTGCGCGTCGTTGTCATGTCCGCGACGCTCGAGACCAGCGCCGTATCCGCGTTTCTCGACGGCTGTCCTGTCATCGACGTTCCCGGGCGTCTCCATCCTGTTTCCGTCAGCTATGCCCCGGGTGAATCGTTGACCGACGTCGCCGTGATGGCTCTCGGTTCTACCCCAGGCACCGTGCTCGGGTTTCTTCCCGGAGCGGCGGAGATCGCGCGGGCGGTGGCCGACGTGCGGGCGCGGCTCGGCGCCGGCGCCGACGTCGTGCCGTTGCACGGCTCGCTGACGGCGGACGAGCAGGATCGCGCGCTCGAGGAGCCGCGCGAACGACAGGTCGTCCTTGCGACCAACATCGCGGAGACGTCGCTGACGGTACCGCGCGTGACGGCCGTGATCGACACCGGGCTCGAAAAGGTGGCGCGCTACGATCCGGCGCGCGCGATCGATTCGCTGGACGTCGAGCGCATTGCGGCCGATTCCGCGGCGCAGCGGGCCGGCCGCGCGGGACGTGTCGCCGCGGGACGTGTGTATCGGCTGTGGAGCGAAACCGATCGGTTGAGGCCGCACCACGATCCCGAAATTCACCGGGTCGATCTTTCCGCCGCCGCGCTGGCGGTCCTCTCGTGGGGCGGAGACCCGCGCGCGTTCGAATGGTTCGAGCCGCCGTCCGTGGATGCCGTGGACGCGGCGCTTGCGTTGCTGGCGCGGCTCGGGGCGGTCGCCGATGGCGCCATGACTCCGCTCGGCCGCGAACTTCAGAAGCTGCCGGTCCACCCGAGGCTCGCCCGCATGCTGATCGACGCAGGCGGCAGCGCCGACGTCGCACGGGCGTGCGCGCTGCTGTCGGAGCGCCATCTCGCGCCGCGCCATCCGCCGGCGACGTCGAGCGATTTGTTGTCGGCGATCGAAGACGAGCGCACGCTGCCGCGCCACGTGCGCGACGTCGCCGATCAACTCGCGCGGCTCGCGTCACGGGCGCCGGCTGCGGCACGGGCGCACCCGTCGCACGCGGGCGAGCGGGCGTTCCGGCACGCGTTGTTCACGGGCTATGCCGACCGGGTCGCCAGGCGGCGCGCCGCCGGCTCGCCACGGTTTCTGCTGGCGTCCGGACATGGCGCGATCCTCGGCCCCGAAAGCGGCGTCCACGACGCGGAGTTCGTCGTCGCGATCGACGTGCAGGCGGGCAGGCGCGGCGAAGGATCCGAGGCGCGCATCCGCGTCGCGAGCGCCGTCGACGAAGCGTGGCTGAAACCCACCGGACGGGCGATCGATCACGTGTTCGACGCCGCGACCGGTGGGGTGCGCGCGACGGAACGGATCTATTACGACGCCCTGGCGCTTGCGGAACGTCCGGCGCGCGTTGATCCGGCCGAGGCGTCCCGGCTCCTCGCGCAGGAATACGTGCGGCGCGGACCGCAGCCCGAAGACGCGCAGCTCCTGCGGCGGCTCCGTTTTGCCGGACTCCCGCACCAGTTCGAGGCGCTGGCGATCGCGGCGTCCGCGGAACGTTCGTCGATCGCGGACGTGGACCTCGCCCGCGCGCTCCCGGACGCGACGCTCCGCCAGCTCGATCGCCTGGCGCCGGAAACGCTGCGCCTTCCGCGCGGACGGACGGTCCGGCTGGAGTACCGCGACGACGGCGCGGTGGTCGCGTCGATCAAGTTGCAGGAGGTCTTCGGCCTCGCTGAATCGCCGCGTCTGGGGCCGCGTCAGGAGCCCGTGACGTTTTCGCTGCTGGCGCCGAACGGACGGCCGGTGCAGACGACGAAGGACCTTCGCAGTTTCTGGGAGCGCACGTATGCGGAGGTCCGCAAGGAACTTCGCGGACGCTACCCGAAGCACGAGTGGCCGGAAGAGCCGCGCCGTAAACGTGAGTCGCGCAGCTGAAGCGGCGCGCCGCGGCGCCGCGGTCGTTACGACGATGAGATCGTTTGCAGTTGTGAGATCCGCGAACGCAGCGCGGCGGTGAACGGCTCGACTTCACCGTCGGTGGCGCCGCTCGCCTTCAGGGCGGCGCGAAGCTGGTCGTCGCGCAGGCGTCCCACGTAACGGCACAACCAGCGGACGTCGTCCACGCGAATCTCTCCGCTCGCGTCGTTCGTGCGCTGGCCGGCGTAGCCGAACCGCACGAAGTCGCCGCTCGCGCCCGTGACGAACTGCGGCGTCTGCGCGGCGAACCCGCCGGCGTCCCAGCGTCCGCGCGTCACGACGGTGCGTCCCCACCGCCCCATCGACCCGCCCCAGTCGATGATCAGATAGCGCGCCTCGCGCCGCCACCGCGAGAGCCGGTGCACGAAAATCGCCGTGTTCGAGCCGCGGACCACGTCGCGTTGATCCTTGTTGTCCCAGTTCGACAGCAGCATCAGCACGACCTTGAGGCCGTTCAGCTCGTGCGTGCCGACGAACGGGTTGTCCGTCCAGGACCAGCTGTGCTCCTCGAACAACTTGAGGACACCTGGATCGTCGAGCTCGAACCGCGCGTCCACGAACCGGCAGTCCTCGTCGATGCAGGCGGAAGCGCGCGTGAGCGTGTCCGCCCCGTCGATCGATCCCGATGGCACGAAGTACGTTGCCTCGGCGAAGTAGCCGCACGCCCACGCGACGCGGACGGCAAACGTCTCGGCGTTGACTTCCTTGCCCCACTTCACGCGCCAGCGCCGGCCCTTGGCGTCGCGCACGGACACGCACGGCTGCGACCCGGTGAGATGTTCCTCGACGAATTGAAACGGCGGACGCGGCGCGCCGCCGGGGCCGCCGGGACCGGCCGCGAGGTCGAGACGTGCGACCTCACCGGGATCCCGCCACAGACGATGGCGCACGCCGAGCAGCGGGCGCGGCCCGGCTCGGGCAATGCGGTACGACCCGAGCACGCGCCTCGTGAGGCGCAGCGATACGGCTATAACGACGACGGCCGCCACGCCGATAAGGAAGTAAGTCAGAATCCTTAAACCTCTCGTCCGACCATCGTGTCTAAGACTTTCAGCATGCGGATCCTGCGGGGCCTGTCGAGCCGGCTGCTGCCGTGCGGCTGCCTGGCCGGCATTTACGAGACCTACGACGGCAACGTCGTCACCATCCTTGACGAGCGCGACGAGACGTGCCGCGATCGCCGGCACGTCAATGGGAATGTACTTCCCGATCTGTGCCCGGCGCGCGCGTCCCTGAGTCGCGCCGATTCCACACGCGCCGATCGCTGACGCTTCGCGCCTCGTGCGCTCCGGTGCGATGGCAATCCCGGTGCCGCCACCGACCTCATCCATTCGCAAAACAACCGTCTGACACATAATCGGAAGATGCGCCTGCGCCATGGCCCTTTCATGACGTCAGGGCCGCGCTCCGAATGAAGATCGCCACCTGGAACGTCAACGGCATCCGCGCGCGACAGCAACAGCTCGCAGAGTGGATCGCGCGCGAACGTCCCGACGTCGTCTGCCTTCAGGAAATCAAGGCGTCATCGGATCAGGTGCCCGCCGCGTTGTGCGAGATGGAAGGCTATTGGTGTTACTGGCACGGCGCGAAAGGGTACTCGGGATCGTTCGATTACGAGAGCCGGATCGTGACAGCGACCGTGAAGGGTGTCGAGGTGGCGTCGGTCTACGTGCCGAACGGGGGCAAGGACTTTCCGGCGAAGATGCGGTTCCTCGCCGCGCTCGAGGAGTGGGCCTCGGCGCACGCGTCCGGCGCGCGGCCGCTCGTCATCTGCGGCGACATCAACATCGCGCGGGCCGACATCGACGTCCATCCGAAGGAACGGAAAGCGACGGCGATCGGCCAGTTGCCGGTGGAGCGCGAACAGCTCGAACGCATTCTCGGCCACGGCCTCGTGGACGTCGGGCGCGCGCTCGAGCCCGAGAACGATCAGATGTTCACGTGGTGGGCGCCGTGGTGCAACCTGCGGCAGCGCAACATCGGCTGGCGGCTCGACTACGTGATCGCCACCCGGCCGCTGTTCGACCGCGTGCAGAGCTGCGTCGTGCAGCGCGACATCGGTACCAGCGATCACGCGCCTGTGGTCGCGTCGTTCGGCGTCGAGTGAGCCGCGTCCGGCTCACTCGATGAAGTTGACGGTGACCGTCATCAACACCGGGACCGGCGCGCCGTTCATGAGCGTCGGCCTGAACTCCCACTGACGAACGGCCTCGAGCGCCGCTTCATCGAGCGGCGGGATCGACCGGAGAATGTGCGCGGCGCTGACCTTGCCGTCGGCGCCGATGAGCGCTTCCACGATGACGACGCCCTGCACGTGGTCCTGTTTCGCCGCCTCGGGATAGACAGGCTTCACGTCCTTCGTCTTGACCGGCGGCTTGATCGCGCCGCCGATCTTCAGCGCCTTCGCCACCTCCGCCGCATTCCATTCCTCTTCGGGCGCAAACGCCACCGTGACGACGAAGGTGAACGGTGCGTCGCTGCGCGCTTCGTACTGCCATTGACGCACCGCCTCCACCGCTGCGCTCCCGAAGCTGTTTCCGATGACGGCCTTGTACGCGTCAGTCGGGCTCTTGGACGCGTCGATGGACGCGGTCGTTTTCGTCGCGCGGCACGCGATGACGCGGCCGTTCGCGTCGATGGTGACCTCCAGCGTCGCCGTGCCGCGCGCGGCGACCGCCGCCGCGTCCGCCGGATACTGAGGCGCGACGTACGCGAGACGGCGGGGCACGCCGCCCGCGCTCTCCACGACCGGCGCCGGAGGAGGCGGCGGCGACTGACGCGCGACAGGCTGGATCGTGATGAGCGGAAACGCCGAGACCGCCGACCACCCGCTGACGGCGACCGCGGCGAACAGCACGGCACAGGATGCGACGACGCGTTTCGAAGACACAGAGACCTCCCTCGAAATCAGCAGCATGCGGTGGAACAAATGACGCCGGCGCGCGAACGCGGTGGCGCCAGACACAGAGGTTTCCTCGGCGAAGGCGAGGAGCGCTTTCACGTACGCGCGGCGGTCTCCGGTCGCGAGGACGGACAGCTCGTCGACGACCGCTTCCCGCGCGAGCTGCACGCGCGAGATGAGCCACCACATCGCCGGATGAAACCAGACGAGACCGCGAAGGATCTCTTCGCTCACGACCCACGCCCAGTCGCGACGCTGCACGTGGAGCAGCTCGTGCGCGATGACGGCGCGCTGCAGGTCCACGGGCTGTCGTCGCAACGATTCCGGCAGGAGCACGACAGGCCGCCGAAGGCCGAACGTGACGGGCTGCCAGAGCGTCCTGACCCACCGAATCTCGGCGCGGACGCCGATGGCCCGCTGCAGTTCGTCCAGCGCGCCCTGGGCCTCGTCGGCACACACTCCGGCCGTGCGCAGCCATTGCAGCCGGATCATGCCGAGCGCCGTCCAGGCGAGACGGCACGTCGCGCCCGCGGCGATCACGATGAGCAGCATGTACGGCCAGGGAAGCATCCAGGATGTCGCCGCTGTGAACCGCGCGCCGGCAGCAGCCGCCGACTCCATCGTCGTCACCCTTCCGACGAGCATGGCGGTCATGGTCCGCCACGGTTGAAGGATCGGCAGGCAAAGGCAGAGAGCGAGCAGCGTGCGCCAGAACACGAACTGCGCCCCCGCGGTCAGGCGCAGCGCGTGCGCGACGACGGCGCAGAACACCACGATCAGCGTGACCTGCGCGGAATAGGCGATGAGGTTGCCGACCGATTGCAGATCGATCATGGCTCGGCCTCGTCGATCAGCCGAAGGATGGCGGCGCGCTGCTTGTCGGTCAGCCGCGTGTCCTTGACGAGGTGGACGAGCAGCGGCCGCGACGCACCGTCGAAGACGCGCTCGACGAAGTCCCGCACCATCGCGCCGACCACCTGCTGGCGCGGCCGCGACGGTTTATACACGTGCGCGCGATCGACGAGCGTCTTCCTGACGTAGCCCTTCTGTTCCAGCACCTTCATCATCGTCAGCACGGTGGTGTAGGCAATCGGGCGCACGCGCCGCAGCCGTTCGAAGATGTCGCGGACGGTGGCTTCGTCGAGCGCCCACAGCTCTTTCATGATCGCGAGTTCCTGCGGCGTCAGCGTCGGGTGGGGGCGTCTCATGTCAACTAATTATTTAGTACTTAGTAGATGTTGTCAACGTCGGTGCGGCTGAGCCGCGAATGTCGCGCCGGGCGCCCTTTTTTGATGTCCAATGACCAGTGCAGGAGGTGCTGCCGTGACGCGACTCCTTTCAGGCGCGGTCCTTCTCCTTCTTGTCCTGCCCGCCGCAGCTGCGGCGCAGACGCCGCCGCGCGATCCGAAACCGGCGCCGCCGAGTTCCGCGAAGGATCAGACGGCCGAGGCAAAGCTCCGCGTGCGGATTGCGGCACATCCCGCCGACGCCGCCCCGCGTCTCGAGTTGTCGCGCGCGCAGGAGGATCGCGGCGCGCTGGCCGAGGCCGAAGCCACGTTGCTGGACGCGAAGCGGGCGCTGCCGTCAAACAAGGACGTGCTGCAGGCGATCGCGGCGTTCTACAACCGGGCCGGCCGATTCGACAAGACGGTGGAGGCGCTGAACGACGTGATCGCGCTCGATCCCGCCGATCCCACGGGACCTCACCTGCTCGGGACGTTCTACTGGGAGAAGGCGTATCGGGATCTGGCGCTCTCGGCCGCGGATCGGCGGCGGTACGCGGAGCAGGGGATCGCCGCGGAAGATCGCGCGCTGGCGCTCAACGGCGGCTACATGGAGGCGATGGTCTACAAGAACCTCCTGCTGCGCATCCTCGCGAATCTGGAGACCGATCCCGCGCGGCAGCGGACGCTGATCGCCGAAGCCGATACGCTGCGGGCGCGCGCGATGGCCCTCCGTAACCAGCGGCAGACCACGGGGGTGCCGCTGACCGGCCCGCCGCCACCGCCCCCTCCGCCGCCACCGCCGCCGGGCGGCGGCTTCGCGACGCCCTCCGGAGAGGCGCCTGTGCGTGTCGGCGGCAACGTGGCCGTCCCAACGAAGACGAAGGACGTGAAGCCGGTCTACCCGATCGACGCGCAGACGGCGCGCGTTCAGGGCGTCGTGATCCTCGAAGCGGTTATCGGAACGGACGGACGGGTGACCGACGCGAAAGTGCTCCGGTCGATTCCGCTGCTCGACCAGGCGGCGATCGATGCGGTCCGTCAATGGGAGTTCACGCCGACCACGCTCAACGGCGTCCGCGTCCCGGTCATCATGACGGTGACGGTCAACTTCGCGCTGCAGTAGCGCCGCCCCACAGCTCGGCGAGGCGGACGATGACCTCGACCGCCTTGTCGAGATCCTGGCGCGACGTCCACTCGAGCCGCGAGTGGAAGTCGTGCTCCCCCGCGAACAGGTTCGGCGTCGGCAGCCCCATGAACGAGAGACGCGATCCGTCGGTCCCGCCGCGGATCGGCTTCTCGATCGGCGTCAGCCCCGCACGCCGGATCGCCTCGCGCGCACGCTCGACGACGAGCGGGTGCGCGTCGAGGACCTCGCGCATGTTCCGGTACTGAGGCTGCACGGAGATCTCCACCGAGCCGCCCGCTTCGTCGCACACGCCGCGCGCGAGGCGCTCGACGAGCGCCTCCTTGTCCGCGAGCCCGCGCGTCTCGAAGTCGCGAATGAGGACGCGAACCGACGTCCGGTCCACCGACGCCTCGAGCTGATACGGGTGCACGTATCCTTCGTACGCCTCCGTCGTTTCCGGCGACAACATGTCGGGCGGCAGGCGCCCGATGAACCGCGCCGCCAGCTTGATCGCGTTGATCATGCGTCCCTTCGCGTAGCCGGGGTGCGTGTTGAAGCCGACGAACGTCACCGTCATCGCGTCGGCGCTGAAGCTTTCGCTCTCCAGCTCGCCGGCGTTGCCGCCGTCGAGCGTGTAGGCGCAGGCCGCGCCGAAACGGGCGACGTCGAAGCGATTCGCGCCTCGTCCGATTTCCTCGTCGGGCGTGAACCCCAGACGGATGGCACCGTGGGGGATTTCCGGGTGCGCGAGGAGGTGCTCGGCCGCCGCGACAATCGCCGCGACGCCGGCTTTGTCGTCGGCGCCGAGCAGCGTGTCGCCGGACGCCGTCACGATGTCGTGGCCGATCTGCGCCGCGAGATCCGGTTGATCCGCGGCACGCAGGACGGCGGACGAATGATTGGGCAGGACGATGTCGCGGCCGTCCCACGCGGCATGGACGAGCGGCTTCACCCCGGCACCGCTCATCTCGGGCGACGTGTCCACGTGCGCGATGAAGCCGATCACCGGCGCGTCGCGGTCGATCGTGGCGGGAACGGTCGCCATCACGTAGCCGTTCGCGTCCATTTCCGCGTCCGCGAGGCCCAGCGCGCGCAACTCGTCAACGACGAGACGCAGCAGCGTGAGCTGGCCCGGCGTGCTCGGGCAGGAGGACGACGAGTCGTCGGCCCGCGTGTCGATGGTCACGTAACGAAGGAAACGATCGAGGGCAGAGCATTGTTTGGAAACGGTGGCAGCCACCGTTTTGCGCGCCATGCCTCGATCATATGCGCCACGACGCACGGTCGCTCCAACGCCAGCGAACGGAACGATCCAATTGTCTGTATCGACCGCGAATAAGACGCTGGCGCGTGCCCGGCAGCGCTGCCGGCGGCGCGACGGCTGTTCGGTGCGTGATCCCCACGCGTTCTGGGGTTTGACCCGGCCTGTCAGGGCTGTCCGATAGCGTCACGTGGATTACAAGACTGGATAACGACCGGACACGTTCCGGCCGTTTCGGGCTGCTAATCTGCCGATACGGCACGGCCCGGGAATTGCTCGGAATCCAAGACCGTCATGTCGGACAGGGACACCTTCGGCCCCCGCCTGCGCAGCGAACGCGAGCGCCGCGCGATCACCCTCGACACCATCGCCACCGTCACGAACGTGAGCGTCGAGCTCTGGCAAGGCCTCGAGCGCAACGACTTTTCCCGCTGGCCCACGGGCATCTTCGCGCGGGCGTTCGTCCGCGACTACGCGAAAGCGGTCGGCCTCGACGCCGACGAGATCGTGGACGAATTCTGCCGGCTGTTCCCGCTTGGCGATCGACGCGCCAACCGCCTCCTGAAAGAGCAGGCCGCGCTGATCGGGCACGCCACGGAATATCGCGACGACCCGAGGTTGCTGCCGCCGGAAGGCGATCGCCGATCCGCCATGCGCGACGCGCGCGAAAGGGCCTGGGCGCGGCGGATGCGGCTGGCGCCGCGCGCGGTCGCCGCGATTGCCGACAGCGCCGTGATTGTCTCGACGGCGGCGGCGATCGCGCTCGCGACGCCGGCGCCCTACTGGACGTCGCTGGCCGTCATCGCCCTCCTTTATTACAGCGTCTCGACCGTCGCGGCGGGATCGTCGCCAGGCACGCTGCTCGTCGCGGCGTTGCGGCAACGCATGCCCGCTCTGTTCGCCGTCCAGGATCGCCGCGCTCACGCGTAGCTTCGCGGTGCTTGGGGCTGGGTGCTGGGAGTGTGTGCTGGGTCACGCGGTCCACGCAGCACCGTGCACGGTTTTGCCCAGCCCCCCCTCTCAGCACGCAGCCCCCAGCACTGCGAAGCGGTGTCTAATTACTCCGGATATCATTCGCGGGGCGCCATGATGAAACGACTGCTCGTCGTCTGTGCCGCTTTCGTTGTGTACGCCGGGCCGTCGCTCGCGCAGGCGCCCGCACCTCCACGCACGCCGCTCCGCATCGTCAGCGCCGGTCCGACCGGCGAGGTGACGGCGGTCGAGCAGGCCAACGAGATCCGCGTCGTGTTCTCCGAGCCGATGGTCGCGCTCGGGCGTGTGCCGGCGCGGCTGCGTCCGCCGTTCTTCAGAATCGCGCCGGCGGTGGCGGGCACCTTCCGGTGGTCGGGCACGACGATTCTGATCTTCACGCCGTCGCGGCGGCTGCCGCTGGCGACGAAGTACGACGTCACGATCGACGCATCGGCCGCCGCCGTCAGCGGACGCACGCTCGCGTCGCCGTACACCTTTACGTTCATCACGCCGACGGTGCGTCTGCTGCAGACGAACTGGTACCGCAAGGGGGGCCGTTACGACGCGCCGATCGTGATCCCGCTCCGCTTCAACCAACCCGTGCGCCCGCCTGACCTTGCGCCGCACGTCGCGACGCAATTCCAGAATCATCAGTTCGACAGACCCGCGATCCAGCCCGCGGCGCAGACACGGCTGCGCGCCAGCGATCCCGCGTCGCTCGCCGCGTTCGACGCGAAACTGAAAGCCGCCGCCGCCGCCGCTTCGTCCACGGCGCCGGTCTCGCTCACGCTCGCGGCCGACTGGGACAAGAAAAAATTCCCGCCGTCGCCCGATCTCGTTGTGTTCGAGACGACGACGGCCGTGCCGCCGGAGAGTTGGGTGAAGCTGACGGTCGCCGGCGCGCCATCGGTTGCCGGGCCTGCCGTCGCCGAGCAGCCGCAGACGTTCACGATTCAGGTCGAGCACGAATTCTTCATCAAGGGCTTCTACTGCACCGATGCGTGCGACCCGGATCGCTCGAATCCGATCGAGCTGACGGCGCCCGCGAAAGCGGAGACGTTCGCGAAGGCGACAAAGGCGATCGACGTGACGGACCAACGCCGCGAACGGCCGGTCGCCAAAGCGCCGACGCCAAAACCGCGCGAGAGCTGGCAGATGGACCAGGCGAAGGGGTTCACGCTGGAGGACGCGGGGTTCACGGCACAACCGCCCGCGCGCACCTACGCGGTCACGATTGCCGCGGACTTCATCGCGGCCGACGGACAGACGCTCGGGTATACATGGACCGGCATCGCCGAGAACTGGCACCAGCGCGCTTTCACGAGTTTCGGTGACGGCGACGGCGTGTGGGAAACCGGCGGTGGAGCGGTCCTGCCTTTTTACGCGCGCAACTTTCAGAACGTGACGCAGTGGGCCGCCGCGGTCGATCCCACGCAGCTCATGCCGACGCTTCGTCGGCTGCAGGAGGCGCACTTTCACCTGACGCCCGAGACCTCGCCAATCGCGCGACGGTTGGGCGGCACACCCGACGCCGTCCTCTCGCACGGTCTCGATCTCGCCGCCGCGCTGAAGTCGAACGGTACCGGTCTCGTGTGGACCGCCGTCCTGGAAGGTGAGCCGATCCCGCGCGCGCCGGTGTCGCGCACGCGCGACAACAAGCCGATCGTTCGATCGAGTCTGGTGCAGGTCACGAACATCGGCATCAGCGTCAAGGACAGCCCGCAGAACACGCTGATATTCGTCACGCGTCTCGATGACGCGGCGCCGCTCGCGGGCGCGAAGGTCGCGATCGTCACGGTCGACGGCCAGACGGTGTGGAGCGGCACGACCGGCGCGGACGGCATCGCGATGGCGCCGGAGCTGCGCCTGCGCAATCCGCGCAAGTGGTGGGAGTTCGCGTTCATCGTGACGGCGGAGAAGGACGGCGACGTCGCCTACGTCGGAAGCGACTGGCACGAAGGCGTGAGCCCGTGGGACTTCGGGTTGCCGTTCAATCTGGAAGAGGCGTCGCCCCTGCTCAGAGGCAGCGTGTTCAGCGATCGCGGCGTCTACCGGCTCGGCGAGGAAGTGCACCTCAAGGCGATCCTCCGTCACAACACCGCGATCGGAGTGAAGCTGCTGCCGCCGGGCACCGCGGTCGTGATCACCACGATCGACAGCCGGAACAAAGCCGTGGACGAGCGCACGATCAAAGTCGGCCCATGGAGCAGCGCCGACTGGGTGCTGACGCTGCCGGCGGAGGGCGCGCTCGGCAACTACAACGTGCGCGCGATCCTGGAGGCCGACCGTCCGAAGGACGCCGCCAAACCGGCACCGCGACCCGAGGAAGCCGAGGAGTTCGAGGGAGACGGCGTCCCGTGGAACCAGACCGTCAACGGATCGTTCCTGGTCGCCGCATACCGGCGGCCCGACTTCCGCGTGGACGTCACGCTGAGCGGCGATCCGCTGATCGCGGGGACCTCTCTGAAAGGCGTGGTCACCGGCCGTTACCTGTTCGGCGCGCCGATGGTGAAGCGTCCGACTCACTGGACGTTCACGAAGTCCGCGTTATTCACCGCGCCTTCGACGATCACGAACAAGTTCGCGGAGGACCGATGGATCTTCGTCGGCTGGCGGGAGAATCAGACGCCGGAGGCGGGACAGGTCGCCTCCGACGACGATCAACTCCAGCCGAACGGTGAGTTGCCCCTCACGCTCCAGACCAAGATCGACGCCGGCGTTCCGTACTCATACACCCTCGAAGGGGACATCGAGGACGTTTCGCGCCAGCACATCGCGAACCGCTCGAGCGTCGTCGTGCACCCCGCGTCGTGGTACATCGGCGTTCGCCGGCCTTCGTACTTCGTCGAGCAGCAGAACGGGCTCAAGACTGAACTCGTCGCCGTCGGCCTCGATGGTGCGCCGGTTGCCGGCGTGAAGATCGACGTCACGCTCACGCAGGTCCAGTGGACGAGCGTCCGGCGCGCCGAAGGCAACGGGTTCTACTCGTGGGACACCGAACGCAAGGAAGTGCCGGCCGGGTCGTGGCACGTGACGTCGGCGGGCGAGCCGGTCCCGCTCGAGATCCCGTTGCCTGCCGGCGGCTACTACATCGTTCAAGCGCGCGCGGACGGCGAGGCGGGGCGCTACGCCGTCACGACGACGTCGTTCTACGCGCTCGGGCGCGGCTACACGGCGTGGGCGCGCTACGACCACAACCGAATCGATCTCGTGCCGGAACGCGCGAATTACAAGCCCGGAGACACCGCGCGGATCATGATCCAGTCGCCGTGGGAGCAGGCGACGGCGCTCGTCACGACCGAGCGTGAAGGCATCCGCAGTCATCGTCAATTCGCGCTGACGTCGACCCAGCAGTCGATCACCATTCCCATCGGCGAAGAAGACATTCCGAACGTGTTCGTGTCGGTGCTGCTGGTCAAGGGGCGCACGAAGCCGGCGGGCGAAGCGTCCAAGGAAAACGATCCCAGCGATCCCGGCAAGCCGTCGTTCCGCCTCGGCTACGTGAAACTGCAGGTCGAGGACGCGACGAAGCGCCTGCGCGTCGCGGTGGCGGCCAATAAAGAGGAGTACCGTCCCGCGAATGCCGCGAGCGTCAGCGTTGACGTCAAGGATCGGCAGGGCAAGGGGAGCGCGAGCGAGGTTACGTTGTGGGCCGTGGACTACGGGGTCCTGTCGCTGACGGCGTTCAGGACGCCGGACGTGCTCGGCTCGGTGTACGTGCAGAAGGCGCTCGAGGTCGTGAACGACGACAACCGCCAGCGAATCGTGTCGCGGCGCGTGCTCACGCCGAAGGGGGACACCGACGGAGGCGGCGGCGGCAACGACGGCGGGCCGGGGATGGTCCGGCGCGATTTCCGCGTGCTCGCGTTCTGGCTCGGCTCCGTCGCGACCGACGTCAACGGCCACGCGAACGTCAACGTCAAGCTCCCCGAATCGCTGACGACGTATCGCATCATGGCGGTGGCGGCCGATCGCGCGTCGCGGTTCGGCGCCGGCGATACCGAGATCCGAATCAACAAACCTGTCACGCTCAAGCCCGCGTTTCCGCGCTTCCTCGCCGTCGGGGACAAGTCGTACTTCGGCGCGGTCGTGACGAACCAGCTCAAGACGGGGGGCGCGGCGATCGTCACGATGACGAGCCTCGATCCCGAAGTGCTTCAGTTCGCGGACACCGCGCCGAGGACGGTGGACGTGCCGGCGAGCGGTTCCGTCGAGGTGCGGTTCGACGCCGCGGGGCGCGCGATCGGACGCGCGCGCGTCCGGATGACGGTGAAGCTCGCCGACGAGAGCGACGCCTTCGAGGACGTGATCCCGGTCGAAGTGCTGGCCTCGCCCGAGACGGTTTCCACGATCGGCGAAGCCGCGGACGCGAGCACCAGCGCGACCGAGCGTCTTCGACTGCCTGAGGCCGTCGTGCCGGGATTCGGAGGACTTCACGTCGAGCTCGCGTCCACCGCGATGGTCGGTCTCGGCGAAGGCGCGCGCTATCTCGTCGAGTATCCCTATGGCTGCGCCGAACAGCGCGGCTCGCGTGCGCTGGCGTTGCTGCTGACCGCGGATCTCGGCGACGCGTTCAAGCTGCCCGGCATCGATCCGCCGCAGCTCCGCTCGGCGGTTCAGTCCGCGCTGAAGGATCTCGAAAAATATCAGTGTCCCAGCGGCGGCTTCGCGTATTGGGCGGGAGAGTGCCAGAGCACGTCGGCCTATCTGACCGCGTACCTGCTGCACGTGTTCAAGGTCGCGGCCGATTTGAAGTACGACGTCGATAAGGGCATGCGCGACCGCGCGTACACGTATCTGGACCAGGAACTGCGTCGCACGCCGCCGGAAAACGAGAGCTGGTGGCCCGCCTACACCGCGTGGCAGGCGTTCGCCGTGAAAGTGCTCGTCGAGGCGGGCAGGAACGAGGACTCGCACATCGCGCGGCTGTATGGGTATCGAGATCGGATGCCGGTGTTCGGCCTCGCGTACCTCCACGACGCGCTCGTCGCGAAAGGGGAAACGTCCGGTCCGCGGGAGCAGGACCTGCAGCGCCGGATGGGCAACGCCATTCTGCCCGAGGCGGCCAACGCCCACATCGAGGAGATGAGCGATCCCTACCTCTTGTGGTTCTGGAACTCGAACGTGCGATCGACGGCGATCGTGCTGAACTCGTTCGTGAAGAGCGGCGCCACCGACGTCCAATATCGTCCGCTGGTGCGATGGATGATGGAGGTGCGGAAGAACGGCCGCTGGGGGAACACGCAGGAGAACGCGCTTGCGCTCGAAGCGCTCGTGAATTACTACCGCCGCTTCGAGTCGGTCGTTCCGAACTTCACCGCCGTCGTGAAGCTGTCGTCAATCGATCTGGCGCGCCAGTCGTTCCAGGGTCGCTCCGCCGAAGCGAAGACCGCGGACCTGCCGATGGCGAAGCTGCTCGCGACCGCGAAGCCGGGAACGGAGCAACCGCTGACGTTCAGCCGCGAAGGGCAGGGCACGCTGTTCTACGCGGCAAGGCTTCGTTACGCCGCGGACCAGTTGTTCCAGCAGGGACTCGACCAGGGGATTCGGATCGACCGGTCGTACGCGCCGTTCGTCGAAACCGGATCCCGTCCCGCCTCCACCAGCTACAAGGCGGGAGATCTGATCAAGGTGACCCTCACGCTGCAGCTGACGAAGGAGCGGCTCTACGTCGCCGTCACCGACCCGCTGCCCGCCGGGTTCGAGCCGGTCGAATCCTGGTTCGCGACGACCGCATCGTCGCTCGGGCGTGCCCAGGATGAGCAGGAGGAAGTCGACAACGACTGGCTGGCGTGGTGGAAGCGCGGCGGCTTCGATCACGTCGAGCGTCACGACGATCGGATCGAGCTGTTTGCGACGAGGCTCAGCGAAGGGCGTCACGTTTTCAGCTACGTCGTCCGCGCCACGACGGCCGGGACGTATCGAACGGCGCCGGCGCACGCCGAAGAGATGTACGTTCCGGAAGTGTTCGGGCGGACGGCGACGGTGACGGTGGCTGTCGCGAAGTAGTGCTAAGGGTGCTCAAGGTGCTTTGGCGCGTGCGGGTTCCGCTGGCGACCGCGGCGACGCTTGTCCTCGTCGCCGTCTGGCTGCGGTGCGGGCAGATTTCGCCGGAGCTGCTGCGCGACGACGACCGGCCGTCTACGGTCGTCGTCGATCGTCAGGGACACACGTTGTACGAGGCGCGGTCATCGGGCGGCACGCGCGCCGAGCGGATCGACGCGGATTCACTGCCGCCGGTGCTCGAATCGGCGACGATCGCCGCCGAGGACCGCCGCTTCCGGTCGCACGCGGGCGTCGATCCGCTCGCGTGGGTCCGCGCCGCGATGCACGACATCGCCGCGCGGCGCATTGTCGAAGGGGGATCGACGATCACGCAGCAGGCAGCGAAGCTGCTGATCCAGCGTCGCGAGGGGATCGCGCGGCGCGGGCTGCGCGCGAAGCTGCGCGAGATGGTCCTCGCGCTGCGCCTCGAACACCGCTTCAGCAAGCGCGAGATTCTCGCGCTCTATCTCAATCTCGCGTCGTACGGGAACCAGACGGCGGGCGTCGCCCGCGCGAGCCGCGCGTACTTCGGCGTCTCGCCCGCCATGCTGACGACGGCGCAGGCGGCCTTCCTGGCCGGGCTGCCGCAGCGCCCGACGACGTTCAACCCGTGGCGCAACCCCGCGAGCGCGCGCGGGCGGCAGCGCGCGATCCTCGCGCGGATGGCCGCGAGCGGCGCGATCGGCGCGCAGCAGCTCGCCGAAGCGCGCGCGGAGCGTCTCGTCTTCAGCGCACCGGCGCCCGCGTTTGCCGCGCCGCACTTCGTCGAGATGGCGCTCGCCGCGGCGGGCGATCGCCGGCCGCCGATCCTGAAGACGACGCTCGACCTCGAACTCCAGCGCGAGGTGGAAGGCGTCATCGACGCGAACCGCGATCAGCTCCGGCGGCACGGCGCCGCGAACGTCGCGGTCATCGTGCTCGACAACGATCGCGCGGAATGGATTGCGTGGGAAGGATCGGGCAACT
>QHWR01000260.1:0-4840 GCA_003223835.1 Acidobacteriota bacterium
CGACGCTCCGCCGAAGTAATTCAATGAGATCCACACGAAATTCTCGCGCCAAATCTTTAAAGGCTGTAGATGCTGCTCAAGCGCAATCGCGAAGGTGATTAGCCATGTGTTCACGGCATAGTAAGTGACGGTGAAGACCAACAATGGACCTATTAGCGAGTGTAGTTGCACGGGATTCGCAGACAGGTATAAAGGGCCGTATGGCGAGATCGCGAAATACAGGTGCGAGGTGAGCCACAATGTTAGCGGAACTGCACAGACGTTGAATATGATCTTGTAGCCGTACTGATCCTTGCGATAGGACCAGAAAGAAATAATCAGCGCGTCGAGAGCTACAGTGAGTGTACCGGCGGAGGCGCCAAAGAGCAGGACCGACGTGAATACGAAGGTCTCTGAGACAGAAACTGCCGCAGGCAGCGAGGGTAGCCTGACGGTCGCGGAACCACTTACAAGCGTAAGAAGTGCGAGAATCGTCCACGTCCAGCCTGGCCAATGGACAGACAAGTCGTAGAAGGACTGAAAAACAGCTGCAGCCCCAGCCAGAACAACCACGCCGATATAAGTGCGCGTGGTTGTACTAAGGTCACGAAAACGCGTTGTGGACATAGATGAAAGCGACACCGATCGCTTTCAGGTTTTCCGGTTAATCAGTCCAGACGATTATACGCACAGCGACCTCCGTTTGGCAGCGGTGTCAAAACGAATCGGGTGTAAGGGCCGAATCGGTCCAAACGACCGAGTTCGTCCAGACAACAGAATTGGTCCAAACGACCGAGTTCGTCCAAACGACCGAGTTGGTCCACACAACACATTCAGCGGCGACGACCGCATTCGTCCAGACTACTGAGTCATTCCAGATGATCGAGTCCGTCCAAACGACCGAGTTGGTCCAGACAACAGAGTTAGTCTGTACAAGAGAGTCTGGTGAGAGTAGCGCGTTAGTCCAGACGACCGAGTTAGTCCAGACCACGGAATTAGTCCAGACGACGCTCTGGCTCTGAGTTGATCCACTTCCAGTCTCAAGTCGAAGATTCGGGTCGAGTCCGGTAACGAACAGCGTCGTGGAGGGTTCTCGAGATAACACACGGATGCACGTCGTTGCATTACAACCGTAATAGGAGAGGCCTGATGGCTGGAGTGCCTCGCCGGCTATTGATGTCACTGGCCATAGACCTTCGACCAACGCCACCGCGGCCAGCACGTTGACGAGGCCGGCGCCCTGCTCAATCAGTCCGGCGCCCTTCAGCCGCGACGACGTCAGTTGCAGCGCGACCTTCACCTGCGACGGCGTCAATTCCGGCCGCGCCGACAGCACCAGCGCCGCCGCGCCGGAAACGACGGCCGCCGACATGCTCGTGCCGCTCAAGGCCATGTAACTGTGCGACCCCGAGCCCGCGACCACCCGCTCCGGATACGTCCGCACCAGATAACTGCCGACCGCCGCCGTCGAGACGATCTTGTTCCCCGGCGCCACGAGCTCGGGCTTCAGCAGCCCGTCGACCGCCGTCGGACCTCGCGAGCTGTAGGTCGCCATCACATCGTCGGACCGCCGTTCGCTGCCGAGCGTGTTGGACGCCCCGACCGTGATGGCCTCCGGCGTGTTCCCCGGCGAAATAATCCCGCCGACCACCGGCCGTCCGTCATCCGTCTTCCCAAAATTGCCCGCGGCTGCCACGACGACGATGCCCGCCGAAATCGCGCGCTCGACGGCCTGGCACAACGGATCGTCGCGGTAGGACTCGAACACCGGATGGCCGAGCGACAGATTGATGACGCGAATGTTGAATTGGCCCTGGTGCGCGACGGCCCAGTCGATGGCGGCGATGACGTCGCTCGTCTTCCCGGACCCGTCCGCCTCGAGGACGCGGAGGTTGACGAGATTGGCGCCGGGCGCCATCCCGGAGTACCCGTCCGCATCATCCCCCGCGACGATGCCGGCGACGTGAGTGCCGTGCCCGAAGAGATCGTGCGCCGAGCCGTTGGTCCCGACGAAGTCCATGGCGGCGACCACGTGGTTGCGCAGGTCGGCATGCGGCGCGATGCCGGAGTCGATGACCGCGACGGAGATGCCCTGTCCCGTCACCCCGCGAAGGCCGCTCAGACCCGCCCAGGCCTGATCCGCGCCGGTCGCGACCGTCGTGACCGCCATCATGCGCCGGACGGGAACGTCGCCGGCGACATGATCGACATCCGGATCCTGGCTGATGGCGTCGAGCTGTCCGCCGGTGACCTCGAGGACCGCGCCGCTCTGCAGCCGTTTCTTCACGTGCGCGCCGTAGCGCGCGGCGATGGCGTTCACCGTCTCCGCGGATCCGTTGACGATCACATCGGTCGCGCGCTCGTCGCGGGCCGCGAGGCGATCGGCCAAATCACGCGACAACCGCGCACGATGGGCCTCGGAGGCCGTCGACACACCCGCGACACCGCCGCAACAGACGCAGACCAGCACCCCGACAAGCAGCCGCTTGGAGGGGTGGCGGGTCAACGACGCTGGGGTGCAGGCTGGCATGGCGGCGTCACCCGCTGAGGCACGGCGCGTGCCATAGCTCGTCTGATAGAGGTCTGGCGTTTACCGGGCGCCGTTCAGCGGCCACGATACGACATCATGGACAGCGATCGTTGCTCTTCCTTGCAGCCTGCACTACCATCTCGGCTCACCCCGGCCGAGAAGATCATCTGAGACAGCCAATGGGTTGGCTGACCCGCATCGCCCGTCTCGTGGGGGTAAGTGTTGCCCACCGAAACGGCCGCAAATTGCGACGTGGACGTCGGCCAAGCAATTGGCCGACGAGACCAAGAGTGGCCTCTAATCCTCGGATTTTTCGGAGCATCGCGTCGCTGGCCGCGTGCGTCGCCGTGCTGGCCACTGGCGCCGCGTGCCGGCGATCGCCAGCGGATTCGACGAACCCGCCCAAGCCGGGCGGTCCCGTCCGCGGCGGCACGCTCGTCGCGTCGGTCCGCAGCGAACCCGCGACGTTCAATCGCTACGTCGAAGCGTCGGCGGCCCTCGACGTCCTTACGATTCTGACGCAGGCGACGCTCGTGAGAATCAACCGCGCGACCGACCAGCTCGAGCCATGGCTCGCCGAACGATGGACGGAGTCGGCAGACCATCGGACCTTCACGCTCGCGCTGCGACGCGGAATCGTGTTCTCGGACGGCGTGCCGTTCACGTCGGCCGACGTGGTGTTTTCGTTTCGCGCGGCCTACGACCCGCGCGCAAAAGGCGTGCTCGACGCGAGCCTGCGCATCGAGGGCAAGCCCATTACGGCGACGGCGCCCGATCCCCAGACGGTGATAATCACCTTGCCGGCCCCCTTTACGCCGGGTCTCCGGCTGCTCGACAACCTCTGGATTCTGCCGCGGCACGCGCTCGAGCCGGCGCTCGACCAGGGGCGCTTCGACAGGGCATGGGGGCTCAACACGCCGCCGGCGTCGATCGCGGGCCTGGGCCCCTTCACAATCGCGGAACACGTGCCGGGCCAGCGGCTGGTCCTGGCGCGGAACCCGCACTACTGGCGCAGCGCGACGGACGGCGCTCCGCTCCCGTACCTCGATCGCATCGTGTTGCAGGTGATGCCCGATCAGAACGCCGAGGTGCTTCGCCTCGAAACCGGCGCCATCGACCTGATGAGCCAGGCGGACGTCCGGCCCGAGGATTACGCGGCGTTGCGGCGGCTGCGCGAGCAAGGCACGTTGACGCTCGAGGATCTCGGCGTCAGCCTCGATGCGCCGATGCTCTGGTTCAACCTGCGCCAGGACCAGAACGACGCGAAGCACCAATGGTTCCGGCGGACGGAATTCCGGCAGGCGATTTCGTACGCGCTCGACCGCGACGCCATCGCCAACGCGGTCTACCTCGGCGCGGCCGTGCCGATTTCCGGGCCCGTCACGCCCGGGAACCGGACGTGGTACTCGGAGTCGGCCCCGAAGTACGCGCACGATCCGGCCCGTGCGAAGGCGCTGCTCGCGTCGATCGGCCTCGGCGACACGCCGATCCGCTTCTCGCTGCTCGTGCAAAGCAGCCACACGACGCGGCAACGCGTCGCGACGATGGTGCAGGAACAGTTGAAGCAAATCGGCGTCGCGGTTGACCTCGTCCCGATGGATCCCGGTTCGCTCGTCTCGGCGTGGGGACGCGGGAATTACGATGCGATCTTTCATGCGTTTCAGGCGAGCGCGACCGATCCGGCGAACAACCTCGATTTCTGGCGGAGCGCTGGCGACCTTCACGTCTGGAATGCGGCTCAGCGCGTGCCTGCCACCTCGTGGGAACGGCAGATCGACGAGCTGATGGCGCGCCAGATCGCCGCCCCCACGTTGCCCGACCGCCAGCGGATCTTCGCGGAGCTGCAGCGGATTATGGGCGAGCAGGTGCCGGCGATCTGGATCGTGGCGCCGAAGGTGTCAATCGCGATGAACCGTCGCGTCGAAGGGGCGACGCCCGCGCTGCTGGATCCGAAAGTGCTGTGGAATGCGGACACCCTGTACGTCCGCGACGGCGCCTCGCGTCCGCGTTAAGCCGCCCCGCGGCTCGAACCGAAACAGGAGATCGTGCAGCGGACGTTTCTGCGTTTCGTGCTTCGCCGCGCGGTCGCGGCCGTCGTGCTGGTGTTCGTCGTCGCGTCCGCCGCGCTGTTGCTCGCGCAGGCGGCCCCCGGCGACTACAGCGCGCGCGACTTTCAGAGAGACCCCGCGGCGCTCGCCGCCGAACGTCATCGCCTCGGCCTCGATCGCCCCTTTGCAGATCAGTATGCGACGTGGCTGCGCCGCGTCGTGACGCTGGATCTGGGTGAGTCGTTCCGATACCGCCGGCCTGTTCTTGCGCTGGTCCGGGAGC
>QHWR01000260.1:4895-7971 GCA_003223835.1 Acidobacteriota bacterium
GGCTTGCTGATCGCGATCGTGCGCGCGCTGTCCGCGATCTTTCTGTCGATTCCTCCGCTCATCACGTCATTGCTGCTGCTCCTCGTGGCCGCCCGTACGGGTTGGTTTCCCATCGGCGGCCTCGACGCTCCCGATCCGGGGACGTCGTGGACGGACATCCTCGCGCAGGCGGCGCGCCACGTCGCCTTGCCGGCGCTCGCGCTGGCGCTGCCGTTCGGAGCGCTGATCGAGCGCATTCAGTCGCAGGCGTTGCGCGAGGCGCTCGCGCGTCCGCTCGCGATCGCCGCCCTCGCCCGCGGAATCCCGCGGCGTCGCGTGATCGCCGTTCATGCATGGCGCCTCTCCCTGGGACCGCTGCTCGCGGTCTACAGCGTGATCGTCGGGGCGCTCTTCAGCGGATCGTTTGCGGTCGAGATCGTCTCCGTCTGGCCCGGCCTCGGCCGCCTGATGATCGACGCGATCGTCGCGCGCGACACGTACCTCGTCGCCGGTTGCGCCGCGGCCGGCGCGCTGTTCATCGCGATCGCGGTGTTCCTCGCGGACGTCGCACACGCCGCCGCGGATCCCCGGCTGGAAACGGTCCGATCGTGAACGTGACGCGCGGCGTTGGCATCGGCCTTCTGATCGCGTTCGGCTCGATCGCGGTCGCCGCGCCTCTCCTCACGCCGTACGATCCGGGGCGTTCCTTCGCCGATTACCCGTACGCGCCTCCCATGCGCCCTCACGTCGTGGCAAACGATGGGTGGCACGCGCCGTTCGTCTACCCATTGCGTCTGGTGGACCGCCTCGAGCGGCGATATCAGGAAGATCGAACCGTGCGGATGCCGCTGCGGTGGTGTCACGCGGGCACGCTGGTCCGCGTGGACGACGGGCCGTCTCCGTGGTTTCTGCTGGGAAGCGACGCGCTCGGCCGGGACGTGTTGTCGCGACTCGCGCTCGGCGCACGCCTCTCGCTCGGCGTGTCGGCGGCGGCGGCGATCCTGACGCTGCTGATCGGCGCGGCGATTGGCGCCGGCGCCGCGGTCCTGCGCGGACTTGCCGACGATCTGTTGATGCGCACGGCGGACCTCGTGATCGTGCTCCCGACGATCTACGTTGTCCTGGCGCTTCGATCGGCGTTGCCGCTCGTGCTCTCGTCAATCCAGGTCGCCATCGCGATGGTCGCGGTTCTCGGGTTGGTCGGATGGCCCACCGTGGCACGTGGCGTTCGCACGATTGTCTCGACCGAGGCGTCGCAAGAGTACGCCGAAGCTGCGCGGGCCGCGGGAGCGTCACGATGGCGAATCCTGCGACGTCATCTGCTCCCGGCGACGCGCGGCTTTGTGCTGGCGCAGGCCGGCGTGCTGCTGCCGACGTTCGTCCTCGCGGAAGCGACGCTGTCGTTCGTCGGCCTCGGATTCCCTGCCCCTGCACCGAGTTGGGGCGCGATGCTGCAGGACGCGGCTTCCGTGCGCGCGCTCCTGGACGCCCCGTGGCTGCTGGCGCCGGCATTCGCGATCGTTGCCACGGTGCTCGCCGTGCACCTCGCCATAACTGCTCCCACGGAGCAGGAGGCCGGCACCGGATTCAGACTTGTAAGTCATTGAACTTGATGGGCTTACTTACGATTCTGTCGATGTTCCAGAGCTGCACGTGTGTGTCAGGATGGAACAAATCTACGAACTTATCTTTTCAGAGTCACTTAAGCTCCGTCGCTCGGCCAAATAACGAATCTGTTGTCGCGAAACGGATCATCCGGGCTCAGAACCCGGGGTTTTTAGAATTGCCGCACGCCGCCGTAAATAACAGTGACGTAGTGGGTTAGGTTCAAACCACCCGAGCCCAGCCGTTCTGGCCCCCCAATTGCTCTGCTCGGGGCCGTGATGTACGTACGCTCCCTGTGTCTTCGCACGGTTCTGGCGGTCGTCGCCGCCGTGCTGCTCCCCTCATCGGCCGCGTTGGCCGGTGAAAAAGACCATTCCAAACTCGATCGCGAGCTGCGTGCCGAGGTGCGCTCGGGGCATCCATCAGCGCAGCGCGTGATCATCCAGGTGCGTTCCGGCGCGCGCGAAGCGCTCGAGCGCGCGCTCGTCGCGCACGGTGACGTCATCGTGGCCGAGCATCCGTCGATCGGCGCGCTGACGGCGGAAGTCCACGGAGAGGATCTCGCGGCGCTCGATCGCGACCCGAACGTGCTCGCCGTTTCCTGCGACGCCGACGTCACCGTGACTTCGGATTTCGGGTATCAGCAGGTGAACGGCCGCGGACAGGGTAAAGGCGGCAAGTCGAGACCGGCGGTCCCGACCGCGCCCGATGTGCTTCGCGAAACGCTCGGCGTCGATCAGAAGCCGTACGCCGGCGCCGGGATCGGCATCGCGATTCTCGACTCCGGCATTTTCCCGGTCCGCGATCTCGACACGCAGCTCCGGGGATTCTGGGATTTCACCCGCAACGGCATCCCTTCACTTCCGTACGACGACTACGGTCACGGCACGCACGTCGCCGGGTTGATCGCCAGCTCCGGCGTGCAGTCGAAAGGCGTGTATCAGGGCATCGCGCCGCGAGCGCGCCTGTTCGGTTTCAAGGTGCTCGATCGCAGCGGGCACGGCCGGACGAGCGACGTGATCCGCGCGCTCGACTTCGTCGTCGCCAACCGCCACTTCCTCGGCATCGACGTGATCAATCTGTCGCTCGGCCATCCGATCTTCGAATCGGCGGCGACCGACCCGCTGGTGCAAGCGGTCGAGCGTGCGGTCCGCGCCGGTGTGGTCGTGGTCGTCGCGGTGGGCAACGTCGGCTCCGACAAGAATGGCAATTCGCCATCCGCGATTTCCGTCGGTGCGACCGACGCGCATGCGACGGTGAATCACGCGGACGACAACGTCGCGTGGTTCAGCTCGCGCGGTCCCGCCTGGTACGACGGCTTCGCGAAGCCGGATGTCGTCGCGCCGGGCACGGCGCTGATTTCCGACGCCGCCCCCAAGGCGAATCTCTTCAAGCAATATCCGTCGCTCCTGGTCGGAAGAGACTTTGCGTCGTTGAGCGGCACCAGCATGGCCGCCGCCGTGACGACCGGCGTCGTGGCCGATGTGCTCGA
>QHWR01000266.1 GCA_003223835.1 Acidobacteriota bacterium
GGCGCGGTCGTCACGATCGACGGAGGCTATGCCGCCGGATGATCTCGCACGAGCAGCTGCACGACGTGATGCAGACGCGCCGCAGCGTGCGCCGCTTCCGGCCCGACGCGCCGTCGCGGGCGATCATCGAGTCCGTCCTCGCCTCCGCGGTGACGGCGCCGTCGGCCAGCAACAAGCAGCCGTGGCGTTTTCTCGTCGTTCGCAACCGCGACGTCATCGACCGCATCGCCGCGGCGGT
The DNA here is from genome assembly GCA_003223835.1 of Acidobacteriota bacterium. GTDB lineage: Bacteria > Acidobacteriota > Vicinamibacteria > Vicinamibacterales > 2-12-FULL-66-21 > Gp6-AA38. The sequence continues at coordinate 239 of QHWR01000266.1, forward strand.
CCGCACGGCCGTGGAGCGGATTGCGATGGCAATCGATCCGGAGTTCGAACCGTCGTTTCGCGCCTATGGAGACTACTTCACTCGCTTCGAGCATGCGCCGGTCGTCATCGTCCCGCTTTCGCGCTCGCTCACGATCCTGTCGAACCTGACCGGCGGGCGCCTCGCACGCGACGATGCGGATCGGATTACGGCGATGGAGCGCGAGTCGGGGTTGCGGGCATGACGGGCCCGCTCGTCGCCGCGGACGCGATTCGCGAGATCCTCCGCGTGCCCGCGTCCTGGCACGTCGTCGCGCTCGTGCCGATCGGGTTCGCGGACGAGGAGCCCGCGGCGACCGCGCGCAAGCCGGCGGACGTGGTCACGCAGTGGATCGAGTGAGCCGTCATGACGCGTGAGGACGTCTTCCCGAAGCTGAGGGCGATGATCGCCGACAGCCTGGCCGTCGATGAAGCGGGCGTGACGCTGCAATCACGGCTGATCGACGACCTCGGCGCGGACTCGCTGGATTTCGTTGACCTGGTGTTCGCGATCGAGAAAGCGTTCGGCGTCAAGATCCGCGAGGCCGACCTGAATTTCCTGGCGAGGCTCGATTTCAGCTCGCCGACCGTCATGAAGGACGGGTTCCTCACCGCCGAGACGCTCGACACCCTGTTGCCGCTCATGCCCGCGCTCGGGAACGTTCCCGACCGCGCGCGCGTGACCCCGGGCGAGCTGTTCTCCCTGCTCACCGTCGAGTCGCTGTGCCTGATGGTCGAGCGGCACCTGGACGGCTCGCGGCGCTGACCGCCCTCGCCGCGCTACAGTGCGCCGGCCAACCATCTGCTGCGAAACGGTGTCCAAGGATCGCGATGCGCACATCCGCGGTCGGACTCTGCCTCATCCTCATCCTTCACGCTGGCGCCCCGCAGGCGCGTCAACAGCCGGCGCCTGCGCCTGCGGGCTCCGTTCCGGTCACGCTCACGCTGCGCGTCGCGGGCGATCACACGCGGTTCAGACCGGGCGAGGTGATTCCGATTCAGCTCGAATTCACCAGCCCGATCGCGAAGCGCTTCGTCGTGGACAACGCCACTTACGACCGCAGCGGCCGATTGACCATCGACGAGTTCAGCCTCGAGCCGAACGAACGCGTCAGCGATCCGCTGCTGGATTACTTCGGCTCCGGCGCCGGCTTCATCGGCGGCGGGCTGCGGGGCATGCCCGTCCTCGGCGAGAAGCCAGCCACGATCGATCTGGAGCTGAACGACTGGTTCCGCCTCGACGAACCTGGCGCCTACCGTCTGTCGACGCGGTCGCGGCGCGTCATCGACGACACGCAACCCTCGCGCACCGAGATCACCGTGGAGTCGAACGAGGTGACGTTCGAGATCCTGCCGCGCGATCCGGCGTGGGAGGCGCAGCAGCTCGCGGCGGCCGTGGGCGTCCTCGACGGCAAGAGCGGCAACCAGAGACAGGCCTGCCGCACCCTCCGCTTTCTCGGAACGGATGCCGCGGTCGACGAAATGGTGAAGCGTTACGACGACAACGCGTCGGGATGCGGGTTCGAATACATGACCGGCCTCTTCTCCGCCTCGCATCGCGACTACGTCGTCCGCCGCATGGAGGCTGGACTTCGCGCGAGCGATCAACCCGTCACCCGAAACTACCTGCGAACGCTGGCCGTGCTGTCTGCTTACAAAGATCATCCGGAGCTCCGGCCGGCGCAGACGCGTCAGACGAAAGGGCGCATGCCCCCGTCCCGCGATCTCGAGCCGCACTCCGGGCTGACGGCGGCGGCGGAAGCGAAGTATGCGGCGATCGTGGCCGCGGCGCTGCCCGGCAAGACCGCGCAGGCGCGCGCGATCATCCTCGCCGAACGGCTCGATTCCTCAGCGCGTCATGACACGGCGCCGGCCGGAAGCGACGACGATCGGAAACAGATTGCGGCAAGCTTTTCGGCGCTGAGCGCCGATCGTCAGATCACGCTGCTACAGTACGAGTGGCGCCGCCTCGAGGGGCCGGCGATGCTGCGGGTGCTGCGCGCCATCGTGTCGAACGCCTCGACCGCGCCCTCGGGCCTGCTGGATGTTGCTCTCAGGCGCCTGTATCAACTTGCGCCGGCTGAAGGGCGGACGTTCATCCTCGATCAGATCCGAAATCCTTCGACGGGCGTGTCGTTGGAGACGCTCGGCGCGCTGCCCGATCGCGAACTGCCCGAACTCGGCGACGCGCTGTTGGCAAATGTCGAGCGCGGCGGGCGCGAATTCGAGATTGGAATGGAGCTGCTGCAGCGATATGCGTCCGCGGCGGTCGTCCCGCGCGTGCTCGCGCGCTTCGGAAACGAGATCGGCCGGCTGGCGTGCCGGCCGCAGGCAGCGTTGCTGGCGTACTTCACGCGCGCGGACGAAAAGACCGGCGCCACGCTGCTCGATCGCGCGCTCGCGTCGCGGGCGCAGACGGGCTGCTTCAGGCGCGCGATCCGTGACGTCGCGACCTACCACATGGGCGCGGCCGTCGAGGCGGCCGCCGTCGCTCATCTCGACGACCCCGACCCCGAAGTGGTGGCGAGCGCGGCGGAGACGCTCGGTCGATTCGGTTCGGCGAAGGCCGTGTCGCCGCTGCGCGCTCGGCTCGAGCGGTTCCACGACGAATGGCGCGACCGAGGGGCCGAGCTGCGATTCAGCTACGTCCGGCTTGAGGCGCGGTCGCAGGCGGGGCAGGCGATGGTCGAACTGTCGCTGCTGCAGGCGCTCGCCAAAGGTCGAGCGTGGCTGAGCGAACGCGCGGCACTCGCAGACCTGCGCGCGCTATGCGTGACCGACAACTGCCGGCAGCACGCCGACCAGATGCTCGCGGCGTCGCAGAACGCTGCAATCACGATCGTTCGCCTCGAAGGGCCGGACGACTCGTTCATCACGATCGCACAGTACGATCTGTCGTCGGTTGCAGCGCTGGAAGAGAAGCTGGCGCAGTATCCCGCCGGGGCCGTCTTCACGCTGGAGCTCTCAAATCTCGATCCGCAAACCGCGTCCACCGTCGCGTCGCGCATCAGGAACATCGCGGAGGCGCATGGGATCGTGGTGCGGTGACCGCGCGTCGCGGGCAGGGCTAAAGCCCTGCGCTACGAATCGTCGTCGTAGCGCAGCCCTTTTTAGGGCTGCTCGTGTGGCGATCACGAGCAGGGCTGAAGCCCTGCGCTACGAACACGATGTCCGGTGTCGATGGGCCAGATTCGTAGCGCAGCCTTTCCGCCTTCGCGCGAGCGCTTCGGCGGACGCGCCGTGGCAGGGCTGTTCGTGATCCGCCGCGCGCTACAATCCGCTATGCGCGTGGCGATTGTCGGGGGCCCGGGCATCGGGAAGAGTACGCTCGTCCGCCAGCTCGGCGACCTCTACCACAACGGATCCTACGGCGAGGGGGAAAAAGGCGTGTGGGATCCGCGCGTGCTGCAGGACATCGAGGAAGGACGCAATGCGGTCGGCGTGACCGTGTATTTCGCGGCGCTGTACGACGCGAACTATCGGGACGCCGCCGACCACGACGGTCCGGGCAAGGTGATCTTTTTCGAGGGCGCCCGCATAACGCTGGAGGCGCATCTCGCCGAGTACCCTTCGGAGGAACACGCCGAGCTTCGCAAAGTGCTCTCGATGGGCAACGACTGGAATCCGGACCGCGTGATCGTCCTGACGTCGAGCACCGATACGATCGACAAGCACATCCGGCAGCGCAACCGGGCGTACGAAGGGGTCGAGAACATGGTCCGGCGGTTCCGTCTGATCGACGGCGAGTTCCGTCGCCTCGCGCCCCGGTATCCGAACACCATTGTCATCAACCGCGACGGCCTCGAGTTCCACGACCGGGCGGGCCTGACGCACATCATCGCGCTCGCGGGGCTGCCGCCGTTCCGCGAGATTCCGTACGAGCCGATGGATCGCTATCGCTGAGCGTTCCCCGCCAGAAATGACGCCGCCCGCTCGCCGCGCGACGGGCGCGCGCGTACCGGCGCGCGGCTCGGACGCACGAACTTCAGCGGGTACGCCGTGTTCCATCGCGGGTTGTCGCGGTGATAGACGATCGCGACCAGCGTCCCGACGGGCGGGGGCGTCTTCGACGCGTCGTAACGCATCGTGTGCGTCGCACCGCTCAGGTCCTGGAAGACGGAAGTGATTTCGTACGCCGTGTGTTTGTCCCGGTGCACCTTCTTCTGGCTCGTAACGCGCGCCAGCGCGGCGCGTCCTTCGGAGAGCAATACCCAATCGCGCCGGAGACGCCACGTGATGCCGGCCGCTGCCGCGAGCAGCGCTCCTGAGAGCAGCGGGACCGCCCAGGGCGGCACGCCGCCAGGCTCGTAGGTGACGATGCGCGGGGGATGCTCGCCGCGGCGCTGTTCCACGGCCAGCGTCTGCGCGGAGACCGTCACGCGTTCGCGCGGTTCGCGGGCGCGAAGGGTCGCGATCGACATGACGATCGCGCTCACCAGCGCGCCAACCGCCATCAGGCTTAGGACGACGGCGACGGCGATCCCCGAGGCGCTGAGCCGCACGTCGCGCGGCACCGTGCCCGTCAGCTCCGATGGCAACGCGGCGATCTGACCAGCTCGATTCGACGGCGTCACGATCATGGTCGCTCCTTCCGTGCCTCCGGCATGCCTTCTCCCTCGTCGGCGGGAAGCCGCCCGGCCTCGCGCAGCGCGCGGCGCAGCAGAAACTCGATCTGCGCGTTCAAGCTCCGCAAGTCTGCGCCCGCCCAGCGCTGAAGCGCGTCGTACATCGCCGGGTCGAGGCGCAGCGGGAATGCCTTGCGGTCTGCCATCGCTCGTTCCGCATCTATTGATACAGCGTGCCGGTGTTCACCACCGGCTCGACGCCGCGTTCACTGCACAGCACGACCAGCAGGTTGCTCACCATCGTCGCCTTCCGCTCTTCGTCGAGCTGAACGACGCGCTTGGCGCTGAGCTCCGCGAGCGCCATTTCAACCATGCCGACCGCGCCTTCGACGATGCGCTGCCGCGCGGCGATCACCGCGGAGGCCTGCTGCCTGCGCAGCATCGCGCCCGCGATCTCCGGCGCATAGGCCAGGTGGCTGATGCGTGCTTCGATGACGTCGATCCCCGCCGTCGCGAGGCGCTCCTGGATCTCGTGCCGCAGCCGCTCCGTGATCTCCACGACGGAGTACGCATACGTCGTCGCCAGGATCCGGACCGCCGCCTCCGTCTGGACGTGGACGAAGTGTTCGTAGTCGTCGACGTTGAAGACGGCTTCGAAGGTCTCCACGATGCGCCAGACGACGACCGCGGCGATCTCGATCGGGTTGCCGTCGAGATCGTTCACCTTCAGCCGGCCGCTTTCGAAGTTGCGCACGCGCAGCGACAGGCGCCGGCGGCTCGTGAGCGGATTCACCCACCAGAACCCAGGGACTTTGATCGATCCTTTGTAGACGCCGAACAGCGTGAGCACCTTCGCTTCATTCGGGTTGACGACCGTGAGACCCGGCAGGCACACCAGGTCGAGCGCAAGGACGAGCGACCAGAGCACGATTCCCCACGACGAGGCCTCGCGTGCGGCCTGCACCAAGGCGTAGCTCGCGCCGAACAGCACGGCGATCAACACGAACAGAACGGCCCAGCCGGGAAGCCCGTGAACCGCTTTTTCATGAGACATCGCTCTTCCTCCTGTAGACATCAAAATGATATCATTTTGATGTCTACAGTCAAGTCCATCGCTATCTCATTCTTGCTAAATGATTTATGGGAGCGTTGGTTGAGCTTTCTGCCGTCAGGGCGCTGCTGAAGCGACGTTCGCCACGATGCGATCGGTCGCCGTCGCGGTGGTGCCGTTGCCGCCGAGATCAGGGGTGATCCCGGATCGATCCGCGAGCGTCTGGACGACGCTCTTCTCGACGGCCTGCGCCGCCGCCGATTCGCCGAGGAAATCCAGCATCATCGCGCCGGCGAGCACCGCCGCCATCGGGTTCGCGATGCCGCGTCCGGCGATGTCGGGCGCCGATCCGTGAACCGGCTCGAACATCGAGGGAAACGTCCGGCCGGGATTCAGGTTCGCGCTCGGCGCGAGCCCCAGGCTGCCGGTGATCGCGGCGCTCAGGTCCGTCAGGATGTCGCCGAAGAGATTCGACGCCACGATGACGTCGAAGTCTTCGGGCCGTCTGACGAGATCCATGCAGGCCGCGTCGACGAGCAGCGACTCCGTCCTGACGTCGGGATACTCGCGCGCGACGTCGGTGAACACGCGATCCCAGAATCCCATGCTGAATCCCTGCGCGTTCGACTTGGTCACCGACGTCAGCAGCCGTTTGCGGTTGCGCCGCCGCGCGAGATCGAACGCGAATCGAATCACGCGCTCCGTGCCGTGGCGCGTGAACATCGCGGACTGCACCGCGACCTCGTGCGGCCCGCCGGGATACAGAATCCCGCCGATCTGCGCGTACTCACCTTCCGTGTTCTCGCGGACGACGACGAAGTCGATCTCGCCGCTCTTCTTGCCCGCGAGCGGACATCGCACGCCGGGGTACAACACGGCAGGCCGGACGCACGCGTACTGATCGAACCGGCGACGGATCGGCAGGAGGAGGCCGTTGAGCGTGACGTTGTCCTGGAGCCGTGGATCGCCGACGGCGCCGAAGAAGATCGCGTCGAACGGCCGCAGCTGATCGATGGCGTCGGGCGGCATCATCAGGCCGTGCTGAAAGTAGTGCTCCGAGCCCCATGGAAAGTGCCGCCACTCGAAGCCAAACCGAAAACGTTCGGCGGCCGCCTCGAGGACGCGGATCGCCGCCGGCGTCACCTCGCAGCCGATTCCGTCCCCGGGGATCACCGCCACTCGAAGTGTCGTCATCGTCTCCCTTGATCTGTCACCACATCCCGAGCGTTTTCCACCAGAGGAAACCGATCGGCAGCCAGATGGCCAGGTGCACGAGCGAAATCAGGAAGCCCACGCGCCACCACTGCGCCTGCGTCAGGTAGCCGGCCCCGAACACGATCGGCGCCGGGCCGGTGCCGTAATGCGTCATCGCCGCGTTCAGATCGGAGAAGAAGCCAAACGTGAACGCGGCCACGAGCGGCGGAGCGCCGAGCGCGAGCGCCGCCGCAAAAAACGCGGGGAACATCGCGCTGACGTGGGCGACGAGGCTCGCGAACGCGTAATGCGAGTAAAGGTAGACGATCGCCAGGGCGACCAGCGCCCACCACCACGGCCAGCCCTGGACGAGACTGGCCGATGCGCCGGCGAACGCTTTCGGAAATCCGGCTTTGTCCAGTTGTCCCGACAGCATCATCAGCCCACCGAACCAGATCAGCGCATCCCACGCGCCTTTCTCGTCCAGCAGATCCTGCCAGTCGAGCACTCGCGCCAGCAGCAGCAGCGCGAGCCCGAACAACGCGGTCGTCGTCGCCGACAGCCCCAGCCACTCGCCGGCGAACCAGAGCAGCAGCACGAGAGAAAAGACTGCCAGCATCCTGCGTTCGCCGCGGCTCAGAGGTCCCATCTCCCGCAGCCGTTCGACGGCGAGCGCCTGCGCCGGTCGCGTGTCGGTGACCGACGGCCGGCAAAGCCTGAACACGACGTATGGCACGACGATCAAACCGACGATGCCAGGTACGGACGATGCCAGCGCCCACGTCGTCCAGGAGACGCGAACAGGAGAGCCCTGGCGAACGAACTCCGCGACGAGCAGATTAGGGGCCGCCGCCGTCAGGAACATGGCCGAGACGACGAGGTCGCTTTGATAGAGCGTCTTCATCAGGAACGCGCCGATCCGCGACGCGGTCGGGCCCGGCTCGGATCCGAACACGCGGGCGACGTTCAGCGTGATCGGGAACAGGACGCCGCCGGCGCGCGCCGTGTTGGACGGCGTCATCGGCGCCATGACGAGGTCGGCCAGCACGATGGAGTAGCCGAGGCGCAGCGGGCTCCCGCCGATGCGCTTCACGATGCTGTACGCGATGCGCTCACCGAGGCGCGTCTGGATGAACCCGCGCGCGAACAGGAACGCGGCGACGATCAGCCAGACGGTGACGTTGCCATATCCCGACAACGCCTCCTGGATCGTGAAGAGACGGAGGATCGTGCCGGCCGCGATGACGACGATCATCACCGAGCCGGCCGGAAGCGGCCGCGTGATCAGCGCACACACCGTCGCGGCGAACAGGCAGAGGAGGCCCCAGCTCCGCGCGTCGAATCCGGCGTGCGGCAGGATCCAGATCGTGCCGGCGAGGACGAGCGGGAGGATCCATCGCCATCGTTCGGCCGGATGTGCGACGCCCGCGGGCGCCGTTACGGTTGCTGGCGGCACAATGGCGCGCTAGCGAAGCGCGGCAAGCTCGCGGCGGGCGGCGGCGAGCAGCGTCTGGACCATCGCGCGGCCATTATACGGGCGGCCGTCGTTGATGGCGGCCGCCCGCGATCGCGGGCTCAGGGTTGGCGGCAGCCGCCTATTCGTCGAGACGGCGAAAGAAGCCGCCGGCGAACATCGAGTTGACGACGTCGCGGCCGAGCTTTTCGCCGGCCTCGAGCGAGAAGAAGTAGTGCATGCCGCCGTAGATGCGCGCCGCCATCGCTTCCTCTCCAGCATCGGTGTAATGCGTGAACGTGTGAATGTACGTCACGCCCGAAACGACCGCATCCATCGGAAAGATCGTCTCGTTTCGGCCGAAGAAGCGCTTCAGCGCCTGCGACGCCGCCGTCGAGACGCAGGCGTGCGCGGCCGGATATTCGGGATGGTTCGGGGTCGTCCGGAATGGTGTCCACGACGGATCGCCGACCGTGTCCGGCCGTCCATCCGTGTCCCCCTCGCGGATTGCCGTCACGGGGCGCCAGAAGTTGTAAGTGTATTTCGCATCCCAGCAGCCGATCCACGCATCGGCCATGGCGGCGTTCGTGATCGCGAGGAGGCGCGCCGTCTGGATGTCGTCGA
>QHWR01000267.1:0-8094 GCA_003223835.1 Acidobacteriota bacterium
CGACGAGCCCGACCGCGATTTCATCAAGCGGGTGATCGGCCTCCCGGGCGAGACGGTCGAATTGCGCAACAAGAAGGTGTACATCAACGGCAAACCGATCGACGAGCCGTACGTGCACTTCCTGTCGCCGCCGTCGAGCGCCGGCCAGGAGGTCACGTCCGCGGACGTGCGCGAAAACTACGCGCCCGTGACGGTGCCCCCGGATCACTACTTCGTGATGGGGGACAACCGCGACAACTCGCAGGACAGCCGGTACTGGGGGTTCCTGCCGCGGGATTACGTCAAGGGGAAGGCGCTGCTGATTTACTGGTCGTACGAGTCAGGTCGCGAGGACTACATCGACGAAGGGCTGGGTGCGTCCGTCAGGCGGCTCGGCTCGGTCCTCGCGCACTTCTTCACACGCACACGCTGGGAGCGGCTCGGACACCAGATACGCTGACGAGCGGGAGCGCGACATGCTGAAAAAGCTGCTCGGCGTCTCGGTCGTCGTCCTCATCGGATATTCGCTGTATCAGACGGTGCCGGTCTGGGTGCGGTATCAGCAGTTCAAGGACGGCGTGCGCGATACCGCGCTCTTCGCCGGCCAGAAGACGGACGACGCGCTGAAGGATCGCGTGATGGAGCTGGCCGCGCAGTACAACGTTCCCGTCGATCGCGGCAACATCCAGGTGCACCGCGTATCGAACGTCGAGATCGCCGTCTCGTACGACGAAACGGTCGAGGTGCTGCCGCGCTACGTGAAGACCTGGCACTTCGACATCTACGGACGGCCCTGACGGGAAAGCGCGTCAGCCGGAGTCCCGCGCCAGGGCCGCGCGCGCCGCGTCCGCCTCGTGCGCGGCGGCTCGCTCGAATTCCGCCGCCTCGCGCCGGACGCCTTCCGCGTACGCCGCGTCTCTTACGCCGCCCAGATTGATCGCGACGTTCAGCTTCGCGCCGCGCAGCCCCGCCGTCAGGAGCTCGATCCCGACCTGCACGTCGCTCGACGCGGATCGACTGCCGTAACGCGCCACGACGACCGCCTGTTCGATCGCGGCGGCGGACGCGCGCATGGCCGAGAGGGGCGCCGCGATCGCGGCCTTCAGCGCGTCTTGAATGGCCGCCGTCCGCGCGGCCTTCTCCGCGTCGGTCGCGTTCGGCCGCCGGTATGCGGACAGGACGAGATCGTACGCCTCGCTGTCGCGATCGACGAGCGCGGTGAGATCGTCGCTGAGCGCCGCACAACGCGCACCGGCCGCCTGCAGCCGCTCGAGGTCCTCCTCGGTGGCCGCGCGCGGTTTCGGGATGGCGGCGACCATCGCCAGGAGCGAGGCGCCGATTGCGGCGGCGAGCGCCGACGCGGAACCGCCCCCCGGCGTCGGCTCGGACGATCGGAATGCCGCGAGCAGATCGGTGACGCTGCGGTCCACGAGCTTCATGCGTTGCCCCAGACGATTGTGCCGCGTTTGACCACCGCGCGGATCGACGCGGCGCCGACCCGGATCAGATCGATCGCGTCGCCGGCCACCAGCACCGCGTCCATTTGCTTGCCGGGCTCCAGGCTTCCGATCTCGTCGTGGCGATCGAGCGACCACGCGGCGTTGATGGTGGCGCCGACGAGCGCTTCCTCGAATGTCAGGCCCATCGCGAAGCAGGCGAGCGTCATCGCGAACGGCATCGACGGCGAAAACCCGCCGCCGGGATTGACGTCGGTCGCGAGCGCGACGGGAACGCCCGCGCGAATGAGATCGCGGGCCGGCGCGAAACGTCCGAGCTTCAGATAGAACGCGGCGTTCGGAAGCAGCGTCGCGGCCACATTCGCGCGCGCCATCGCGGCGATCCCCTCCTCGGGCACGAAGATCAGATGATCCGCCGAACGCGCGCCGACGCGCGCCGCCACGAGCGACCCGCCGCTCGGCCCGAGTTCGTCCGCGTGGATGCGCGGTTTCAGGCCTCGCGCGATGCCCGCTTCGAGGACGCGCGCGGATTCGTCGGGCGTGAAGACGCCGGTCTCGCAGAAGACGTCGCACCATTCCGCCAGCCGTTCGGCGGCGACGGCGGGGACCATCTCGCGCGCGACGAGCGTCACGTACTCGTCGCGCCGCGCGCGATACTCGCCGGGGACTTCGTGCGCGCCGAGGAAGGTCGCGACGAGGTCCATCGAATGGGAGCGGGACAGCTCGGCGACCGCGCGCAACATCTTCAGCTCGCTCTCGAGCTCGAGGCCGTAGCCGCTCTTGATCTCCGCGGTCGTCGTGCCGCAGGCGAGCATCTCGTCGAGACGGCCGCGCGTCGCGGCGACCAGCTCCTCGCGTGATGCCGCGCGCGTTGCGCGCACGGTCGAAACGATGCCGCCCCCCTCCGCCGCGATTTGCGCATACGTGGCGCCCGCCAGGCGGCGTCGCAGCTCGTCGCCGCGGTCCCCCGCGAACACCGCGTGCGTATGCGCGTCGACGAAGCCGGGGACGACGGAGAACGGGCGGCCGTCGATGATGCGCGCGTCCCCGGCGAGCTGAACGTCGCGCGCGAAATCACGATCGGCGCCGGAGAACGCGATGCGGCCGTCGAGCGACGCGACGGCGCCGTCAGCGACGATGGGCGCGTCCGCCTGGGCGGCGCCACGCCGCGGCGCCGGACCGGCGCACGCGACGAGCTGACGAATATGCCGGATGGCGAAATCGGCGCGGATCACGGCAAAGACAAATGGCAGATGACGGACTGTAACTTCGCCGCCACCGTCGCCGGATCGGCTGCGATGCCGACGCGCTTGTCGCGGGACTTTTCGCCGCTCAGGATCGTGACGCTGCGCAGCGGGCAGGCGAACAGGGTAGCGAGGAAGCGGAGGAGCGCGTCGTTGGCGGCGCCCTCGACGGGAGGCGCGGCGAGGCGAATCAGGAGCGCGTCGCCGCGTGTGCCGGCGACGCTCGTGCGTCCCGCCCGCGGGACGACGCGCACGGCGAACGTGGCGCGCCCCGCGGCATCGACGGTGAGTGGGATCAGGCCGTACCCTGGCCGCCGGCGAGGCGCTGATCCTCCGCGGCCGGCCGCGGCATCGGCGCCGCCGGCGCGTCGGCCTGACGCGGGCGATGGAGCAGGACCTTGTCCTCGGGCCGCGTGTGTTCCTGATCGCGGATGAACTCGAGCGCGCGATAGAGCGCCTGAATCGACGCTTCGAGGCCGCCTTCCGCGTCGCGCCGCCGCAGCTTCAGCTCCGTGATGTCGTGATCGATTTCCTCCATCCGCACCTGGGCCTTCTGGAGCAGCAGGTCGGCGCGCCCCTGCGCCTCGCGCACGATCAGCTTGCCTTCGTTCTGCGCCGCCTCCTTGATCTCGTCGGCCAGCCGCTGCGCGGTCAGGAGCGTGTTGCGGAGGTTCGCCTCGCGCTCGCGATGTTCCGAGAGCAGCGCCTCCATCCGCGCGAGGTCGCTGCGCATGCGGTCGATCTCGCGCAGCGCGTGCTCGTAATCGTCGGCCGCCTCCGTCAGGAACGCGACGACTTCGGTTTTGTCGTACCCGCGCATGGCGGGGCGGAACCGCTGCTGGCGGAGATCGAGCGGGCTGATCCGCATCACGCGTTCGGGCGGCTGCGGCGCCACCGGATCGGCGGTCGCGGGACGAGCGGTGGGGGGCGGCGTATTGGTGCGATCGAACATCAGGTCCTCACAGTTCGTTTGCCGAAAATGGCGGTGCCGATCCGGACGAGCGTCGCCCCTTCCTGGATCGCCACCTCGAAGTCGTGACTCATGCCCATCGACAGGTCCGCCAGGTGCGCGGCCGGCACGCCGTCCGCCACGAGTCGGTCTCGCAGGCGGCGCAGCCGCGCGAAATACGGCCGCGCCTGTTCCGCATCGTCGAACCAGGGCGGCAGGAGCATCAGGCCGCACAGCCGCGCGGCGCGGCACGAGAGCGCCGCCTGGACGATCGAGGCAACGTCCGCCTCGGGCACGCCGTGTTTCGTCTCTTCGCCGGCCAGGTCGACCTGAATCAGCACGTCAGGCGACGCCTGCTGTTCGACGGCCGCCTCGTCTATCCGGCGGAGCAGATCCATCGAGTCCACGGAATGGATGGCCGCGAATGCCGTCGCGGCCTTCCGGGCCTTGTTCGACTGCAGGTGGCCGATGAGATGCCACCTGATCTCGATGTCGGCCGTTGCCTCGAGTTTCTGCAGGGCTTCCTGGACCTTGTTCTCGCCGAAGTCGCGCTGGCTGGCGGCCCAGGCGGCACGGACGTGGTCCGGGCCGAACGTCTTCGACACGGCCACCAGCCGGACATCCTCCGGCCGGCGCCCCGCCCGACGCGCCGCGTCCGCGATCCGCGACCGGATCGCGGCAAGGTTCGCGGCGATGGTGGCGTCGAGCGTCAACTCTCGGCTAGGGCCGTCGCGTCACTTGATCGCGGCGATGACGCCCTTCGCCTGCTCCGCGTACTGCCCCGTCGGCGCGAGCTTCAGGTACTCCTCGAAATGGGGCTTCGATTCGGGCAGCTTGCCCTCGTTCACGAGCGACATCCCGAGCCAGTAGTGCGCGTCGGCCAGGTTCGGATCGAGCTTGACGGCTTCCTCGAACTTCGCCTTCGCCTCGGGGATCTTCTGCGAGTTCCAGAGGATGACGCCCTGGTTGAACACGGCGGACGCGCTCCCGCCGCCGCCCGCGCCCGAGCCGCCGCCGGCCAGCTTCGCCGCCTGCGCGCCCGCTTCCGCGGCCTGGTCGAACTTCTTCTGCGCGTTGTAGACCGTCGCGAGCCCGTTGTAGGCCTCGGCGAAGTCCGGCTTCACCTCGATGGCCTGCTTGTACGCCTTCTCGGAGTTCTCGTAGTCCTTCTTGCGCGCGTAGATCGTGCCGATGTTGGCGAAGCACTCGGCGCACTTCGGGACGTCGACGGTGGCTGAGCGCGACGGCCTCGTCGAACTTGGCGCGGACAGCCGTGAGCCTCGCCGCGGCCTTCTGCTGATCCTCCTTCGACATCTGCCCGCCGCCGCCGGGCGCGAGCGTGAAGTTCAGCTCCGCCATATCGAGGTGAATCTGGATGTTCTGGGTCTGCGAGAGATCCCCCTTCGTGGCGGTGATCCTGTACTTGCCGGGCGTCAGGCCGATCTGGATGTATTCGCCCTTCTTGTTCGTCTTCGTGGTGAGCTTCTGGCCCGCCCCGTCCTGGTTCTCGATGCTGATCGCCGCGCCTTCGACGGGCTTGTTTTCTTTGTCAACGACTTTGCCCTTGACCTGCCCCGTCTGGGCCGACGCTGGGACGGCGACGAAGGCGAGGCCGATCGCAACGGCGCAGATCACGAGGCTGCGGCGGATCGTTGCGCCTGTCATGGAATCCTCCCGTTCAGAGGTAAGTTGAATGCGGACAGCGGTTAGTTTACACGATTGCTCGCAGCGCGGGCAGGCTTTCGAACCGGTCGTTCATGCGCGCGCGACGTTGGTGATCAGGTATTCGCCGACCGGCCCGCGGCCGGTTGCGCGGGAGTTGATCGCGCGCCGCGCCGCCACGACACGCGCGGCGAGACCGGCGGCGCGAACCTCATCATTACGCGCATAGAGTTCGCGAATCTGCGGCGCGCACGAGTTGCTGAGCAGCACGTGGACGCCGCGACGCGCGAGGGCGACGACCGTCCGCTGCAGCGCCTGCTGCTGCTCGGGACCAAATCCCCCGGCGGAGTACGACGTGAACCGCGCGGTCTCTGTCAGCGGCGCATACGGCGGGTCGAGATAGACGAAGTCGTGTTCCCGCGCGTCCGCCACCGCGTCGTCGAAACGCTGCACCGCGAGCGTCACTCCAGGTAGAGTGAACGCCGAGCTCAGCCGCCGCAGGTTCGGCTCGTCGCAGATTCTCGGGTGGTCGTGGCGTCCGGCCGGGACGTTGAATTCGCCGCGCGCGTTCACGCGGAAGAGACCGTTGAATCCCGTCCGGTTGAGGAACACGAGCATTGCCGCGAGCGGCGGCGTGTACGCCGCGGACGGATCCGGCGCGCGATGCACGTCGCGCCGCGCGGGATTGAACTGGCGATCGCGCACGTCGTAGAAGCTGATCTCGCCGCGGCGTTCGTAATCGTCCTCCAACGCACGGAGCGCCGCGATCACGTCGTCGACACAGTCGCGGATCATTCGATAGCAACCAATCACGTCCGCGTTGATATCCGACAAGTGCACCGTCGCGGCGTGGAGACGATTCATGTTGTAGAGATCGAGGAACACGGCGCCGCTCCCCACGAACGGCTCGTAATAGCGCGAGAACGAAGCCGGATAGAACGTCCTGAGCTGCGGCAGAAGTTGACGTTTGCCGCCGGCCCATTTGAGGACGGGTCGAACCGTGTGAGGCGCCATCACTCCTCGAAGAACCGCTCGATGACGGCGAGGTCGTGCGTGACGGGCGCCGGCGGCAGCGACGTGAGGAACCGCCGTCCATATCCCATCGTCCGCAGCCGGGGATCCAGGATCGCGAGGACGCCGCGATCCTGGCGATGCCGGATCAGCCGGCCGAGCCCCTGCTGGAGCGCCAGGATCGCGAGCGGGATCTGGTACTCGCCGAATGCGGACCCGCCGCGCTCGTTGATCGCTTCGATGCGCGCGGCCGTGATCGGATCGCCCGGCGACGCAAACGGCAGCTTGTCGACGATCACGCAGCTCAGCGCCTCGCCGACGACGTCGACGCCTTGCCAGAAGCTGGAGGTCGCGAACAACACCGCGTGCGGCGTCGAGCGGAAATCCCGTAGGAGCGCCGAGCGGGGCGCCGTTCCTTGAACGAGGATCGGGTACTCCAGGGTCGACGATGCGAGACGGTGCACCTCGCGGAGATTGTTGTAGCTCGTGAAGAGGACGAACGCGCGGCCGCGCGTGCGCTTCAGAATCTCGACCACCTCTCGAGACGCCGCTTCCGAAAACTGCGGCGATCGGGGGTCGGGCATGCGTTTCGGCAGGTAGAGCACCGCCTGTCGCGCGAAGTCGAATTCGGACAGCAGCCTGATCTCGTTGGCGCGGCGGATGCCGAGACGGCTGCGGACGTATTCGAACGAGCCGTCCACCGCGAGCGTCGCCGACGTCAACACCGTCGCCGTCATCCGATCGAGCAGCAGCTCGCGGACGATCGCGGAGACGTCGATGGGGGACGCGCGAAGGAACGTGCCTCGCCCGCGCACCTCGAGGAAGAACACGTACTCTCGCTCGTCGGCCCGCGTCAGGAATTTCGTATCGTCCTTCAGCTCGACGGCGCGTCGCCCGAGCGCAAGGACGTCTTCCGGCAGATCCTTCGTCAGCGCGATCGTCGCTTCCACGGCTTCGAGCGCGGCGACGAGCGACGCCGCGTCCTCGGCGACGCGGTCCATCAGTTTGCGCGTCACGCGGATGCGGCTGTCGGCGCCGGTGCCCGCGTCGAACCGCGCCATCTGCAACGATCCGAAGAACGCATGGGCCCGCTCGCGGACGCGCTCGACATCCTTGTTCAATTCTTCGGCGCGGTCCTGGTCCGCGACCTGCTTCGCCGTCAACGCCCGGACGACGTCGCGGACGTAGTCCTCGAAGCGGTAGTTGCTGATGGCGACGCCGAAGTACTCCTCGTCCACGATTGCGTAGCCGCACGACGGGATGACTTCGCCGAACGTGCTCTTCCGGACCGCGGCGTCGGCGCACAGGAGATGGTGATTGACGATCACCAGATCGGATTCGGCCGCGCGCTGGCGCATTCGCGTGACGAAACAATCCTGATACCGCGGGCACTCGCTGCCGAGGCAGTTCTCGCTCGTCGCCGCGATGTCGGCCCAGAACGGCAGGTCGTCCGGCAGGTCGTCCATTTCAGCGCGGTCTCCCGTCTCCGTGCGCCGCGACCATTCGTCGATCGCGTCGAAGAGAACGGTTTCGTCGCGCGATCGGATCGCCGGGCTGTCCCGCAGATTCTCGAAGCGATGTAGGCAGAGATAGTTCCCGCGTCCTTTCATGTAGGTCGCGGTGAAGCGCACGCCGAGCGATTCCTGCAGGACGGGGAGGTCTTTGAAGAAGATCTGCTCCTGGAGATTCTTGGTGCCCGTGGACACGAGCACCCGTTGGCGGCTGAGGATCGCGGGGATCAAATAGGCGAGCGTTTTGCCGGTCCCGGTGACCGCCTCGGCGAGGAGGACGC
>QHWR01000267.1:8130-9191 GCA_003223835.1 Acidobacteriota bacterium
ACGCCAGCGGCCCGTCCGGCGCGAACGCGGCATCGACGGCCGCCTGCAGCGCGCGCGCGAGCGGCCGCGGCCGGTCGGGCCCGTCCGCTACGCCCGCGCTTCCGGGTAGAGCGGGAATTTCCGGCACAGGGTCTCGACTTCGGTCTTCACACGCGCCTGGACCGCTTCGTCGTCGGGGGATGCGAGCACGCGCGTGATGAACTCGGCGATCCGATCCATCTCCGGCTCCCGCATGCCGCGGCTCGTGACCGCCGGCGTGCCGATGCGGATGCCGCTCGCCACCATCGGCGGATTCTGATCGAACGGGATCGCATTCTTGTTGACCGTGATGGCGGCCTTGCCGAGCGCCGCCTCCGCCGCTTTGCCCGTGATGCCGCGCGAGAACACGTCGACGAGCATCAGGTGAGTGTCCGTCCCGCCGCTGACGAGGCGGAAGCCCGACGCCGCCAGCCCCGAGGCGAGTCGCTGCGCGTTGACGACAATCTGCCGCTGATATTCGGCGAAGCCGGGCTCCATCGCCTCTTTCAGGCACACGGCTTTCGCCGCGATGATGTGCATCAGCGGCCCGCCCTGGATTCCCGGGAAGAGCGCCTTGTCCAGCTCCTTCGCATACTGCGTACGCGACAGCACGAGGCCGCCGCGCGGTCCGCGCAGCGTCTTGTGCGTGGTCGTCGTCACGAAGTCGGAATGCGGTACCGGGCTCGGATGCACCTTGGCGGAGACGAGCCCGGCGATGTGCGCCATGTCGGTGACGACAGGGGAGCCGACCGCGCGTCCGATCGCCGCGATGCGCTCGAAGTCGATGATTCGCGGATAGGCGCTCGCGCCGACCATGATCATCTTCGGCTTGTGTTCGTGCGCGAGCCGCTCCAGCTCCTCGTAATCGATCCGCTCGTCATCTTTGCGCACGCCGTAGGGGACGATCGTGTAGAGCTTCCCCGAAAAATTCAGGGGGTGGCCGTGCGTCAGGTGACCGCCGTGCGCGAGGTTCATGCCGAGCACGGTGTCGCCGGGTTTGAGCAGCGCAAAGTACACCGCCATGTTCGCCTGCGCGCCCGAGT
>QHWR01000267.1:9217-13559 GCA_003223835.1 Acidobacteriota bacterium
ATCGCGAGCGTCTCGGCGACGTCCACGAACTCGCACCCCCCGTAATACCGGCGGCCCGGGTAACCCTCGGCGTATTTGTTCGTCATCACGGAGCCGGCTGCCTGGAGCACCGCCTGGCTCACGAAGTTTTCCGACGCGATCAACTCGAGCCCGCTGTTCTGGCGGTGCAGCTCGTTGGCGATCGCGCTCGCGACCTCCGGGTCGGTCTCGGCGAGCGTCCGCCAGCGCGACGGGGTTTCTGTGTGGGCAGCCATACCTCTCGTCCTACGGTTGCTGGAAGTTCGATTCGAGCGCGGTGATCTGATCGATCCGCCGCTGATGCCGTCCGCCGTCGAAGGGCGTCTCGAGCCAGAGCGCCACGATCTCTTCCGCGAGCCCGAACGCGACAATGCGTCCGCCCAGGGCGAGGACGTTGGCGTCATTGTGCGCGCGCGACAGGCGCGCCGTGTACAGGTCGTTGCAGAGCGCCGCGCGGATGCCCGCGATCTTGTTCGCGGTCATCTGCTCCCCCTGGCCGCTGCCGCCGATGACGATCCCGCGCGCGGCCCGGCCGCTCGCGACGAGCCGCGCGACCTCGGCGCAGATCGCCGGATAGTCAACCGGCGCCTCGCTGTCGGTGCCGCGATCGTCCACGTCGTGTCCGAGCCGTCGCAGCGTGCCGACCAGTTGCCGCTTCAACGCGAAGCCCGCGTGATCGGCGCCGATCGCGATGCGCATCGTTCTGGAATTATACGGTAGCTGCCAGCTTCCAGCTTCCAGCTATCATTCTCTCCGTATCCCAAAGCCGGGACCTGGTAGCTGGAAGCTGGTAGCTCATTTGTCCACCGTTACCATTACGCATCGTGGCGAGGAGCGCGTCCGCGGCGGCCATCCCTGGGTCTACCGCACGGACGTTGCGTCCGTGGAGGCGAGCGGAGGCGACGTTGTCCTCGTTCGCGGATCGCGCGGGCGCGCGATCGGATACGCGCTCTACAGCGACCGATCAGAAATTGCGATCCGGATGCTCTCCGGCGCGGACGTGGCGCCCGGGCGCGACTTCTGGCGTCAGCGGATCGAAGCCGCCATCCGGTACCGCGACGCGCTTGGGATCGACGCCACCGCGTACCGGCTCGTCCATGGCGAAGCGGACGGGCTGCCGTCGCTGATCGTGGACCGCTACGCGGAGTACCTCGTCGTGCAGACGCTCTCGCAGGCGATGGATCGGCGTCTCGCGGAGATCACGGGACTGCTCGCCGAGCTGACGACGCCCGCCGGCATTCTGGCGCGCAACGACCCGCGCGTACGCCTGCTCGAAGGTCTCGAGCAGCGCGTCGACGCGCTGCACGGCACCGTTCCGGAGCGCGTGATGGTGCGCGAAGGCCGCGTCACGTACGAGGTCGATCCCTGGCGCGGACAGAAGACCGGGCTGTTTCTCGATCAGCGCGAGAACCGCGAAGCGGCGACGCGATACGCGCGCGGCCGCCTGTTCGACGGCTTCAGCTACAACGGCGGATTCGCGCTCGCGCTGGCGCCGCGCTGCGACTCGGTGCTCGCCGTCGACATCTCCGAGGACGCCGTCGCGCGGATTCGCGCGAACGCGGCGCGCAACGCGCTGACGAACGTCGAAGCGCGCACGATGAACGTGTTCGACGAGCTGCGCGAGCTGGAGCGGACGCGCGCCCGGTTCGACACGATCGTCCTCGACCCGCCGGCGTTCGCGAAGAACAAGGCGTCGGTCCGCAAGGCGCTGTCAGGCTACAAGGAGATCAACCTGCGCGCGCTGAAACTGCTCGAGCCGGGCGGCTTCCTCATCACGTGCAGTTGTTCGTACAACGTCGGCGAGGCCGCGTTCGTGGACGTCGTGTCCTCGGCCGCCTCCGACGCGCACGCCACCGTGACGATGGTCGAGAAGCGGACGCAGGGGCGCGATCATCCCATTCTGATCAACGTGCCAGAGACCTACTACCTGAAGTGCCTCGTCCTGCGGAAACTCGACTGATGGTATAGTCGATCGTCAACCGCCAGGGGTATCCCGCACCGGGATTGAGATCACACCCTTGGAACCTGCTCCGGTTCAGACCGGCGAAGGGAGCGCGGAGATGTCCGAGTTCACCGCAGCGTTTCCACATTCCAGCAAGATCTACGTTGACGGTCCGCAGGGCGTGCGCGTGCCGATGCGCGAGATCGCGCTGAGCGGCGGCGAACCGCCGCTGCGCGTGTACGACACGAGCGGTCCGCGCGACGCGGACGTGCGCGAGGGCCTCCCGGCGCTGCGGCGCGCATGGGTCCTCGCACGCGGCGGCGTCGTCGAAGAGCCGCGGCTCCTGCAGCCGTCGTCGAACCGCGCGAAGATGCCCGACACGCTGGCGGCGCGCGCGCGGACGCGGCTGCGCGGCGCGGGGCCAGTCACGCAGCTTCATGACGCGCGGCGCGGCATCGTCACGCCCGAGATGGAGTTCATCGCGATCCGCGAGGGGCTCGACGCGGAATTCGTGCGCGCGGAAGTCGCGCGCGGCCGCGCGATCATCCCGGCCAACATCAACCATCCGGAAAGCGAGCCGATGATCATCGGCCGGCACTTCGCCGTGAAGATCAACGCGAACATCGGCAACTCGGCGGTCAGCTCCTCGATCGAAGAAGAGGTCGAGAAGCTGCGCTGGGCGACGCTGTGGGGCGCCGATACCGTGATGGATCTCTCCACCGGGCGCGACATCCACGAGACGCGCGAGTGGATCCTGCGCAACTCGGCGGTGCCGATCGGCACGGTTCCGATCTATCAGGCGCTCGAGAAAGTCGGGGGCCGTCCCGAGGCGCTCACGTGGGAGAACTATCGCGACACGCTCATCGAACAGGCGGAGCAGGGGGTGGACTATTTCACCGTCCACGCCGGCGTGCTGCTGCGCTACATCCCAATGACGGCGCGCCGCGTCACCGGCATCGTCTCGCGCGGCGGATCGATCGTCGCGAAGTGGTGCCTGGCGCATCATCGGGAAAGTTTTCTGTACACGCACTTCCGCGAAATCTGCGAGATCATGCAGGCCTACGACGTGTCGTTCTCGCTCGGCGACGGGCTGCGTCCCGGATCGATCGCCGACGCGAACGACGAGGCGCAGTTCGCGGAGCTGAAAACGCAGGGAGAGCTGACGCGCGTCGCGTGGGAGTACGACGTGCAGGTGATGAATGAAGGACCCGGGCACATCCCCATGCACCTCATACGCGAGAACATGGAAAAGCAGCTCGAATGGTGCGACGAAGCGCCCTTCTACACGCTCGGGCCGCTGACGACCGACGTCGCCCCCGGCTACGATCACATCACGTCCGCGATCGGCGCCGCCATGATCGGGTGGTACGGCACGGCGATGCTCTGCTACGTCACGCCGAAAGAACACCTCGGGCTTCCCAACCGCGACGACGTCAAGGCGGGCGTGATCGCGTACAAGATCGCGGCGCACGCCGCGGACCTCGCCAAGGCGCATCCGCGCGCGCAGGCGTGGGACGACGCGCTGTCGAGGGCGCGGTTCGAATTCCGCTGGGAGGATCAGTTCAACCTCGCGCTCGATCCCGTGACGGCGCGGGCCTATCACGATCAGACGCTGCCCGCCGAGGGCGCGAAGCTCGCGCACTTCTGCTCCATGTGCGGCCCGAAGTTCTGCAGCATGGAGCTGACGCAGCAGGTGCGCGCGATGGCGGATGCCGGCATGGCTGAAAAGTCGCGCGAGTTCCGAGACAAGGGCGGCGCGATTTATCTGAAGCACGAGTGATCTGCAAAGGCCTCGCCGCGGCTCTCATCGCTGCCGGCGCGGCGCTGGCGGCGGCAACGGCCGGGCAACCGGCCGCTCCGGCGGTCACACCTGGCGCGGTCGCGTTGCTGCTGACCCGCAGCGACCCCGCCATCATCGGCACGCTCCGGGCGGCGCTGCTCCAGCGCGATCCGTCCGTCCGAGTCGTGGCCGCGCGCGCCGCCGCCGTCCTGCCCGGCGCTGAACTCGTCAACGATCTGATCGGCGCACTCGCGCGCGAGCAGGACGATCATGTCGCGACCGAACTGACGCGAGATCTTCTTCTGCTCGGCGGCGTCAGCGCCATCGCCGTCGTCGAGCCGCAGGTACGCCGCCGCGGAGGTGGCACGGCACTGGCGTTCGGCCAATGGCTCGCGAGGATGCAGCCGCAACGATTCATCCAGTTGTTGCCCGATTTGACGGAGCTCGACGGAGCCGGGGCCGATGGCCTCGCGGACATCGTGGCGATGGCGTCCTGGCAGCACGATGATCTGCGCGACGAGTTGTTCCGCCGCTGGATGAGCATCGCGCCGGAGCGAGGGTGGAGGGCACTGCTCGATCAGACCTTCGGGCCTCCTGTCGAC
>QHWR01000143.1:0-1775 GCA_003223835.1 Acidobacteriota bacterium
CGCCGATCGTGGACGAGGTGAAGCGGGAGTTCATCCGGAACGGCGGCTACTTCATGTCGCCCGCCGAGCAGGACGCGGTCGCGAAGGTGCTCGTCAGCCCGCAGCGGCTGCCGAACCCGGCGCTCGTCGGACGGGCTGCAACGTACATCGCGCAGCAGGCCGGCATCACGGTCCCGCCGGAAACCCGTGTCCTGCTCGCGGAGCTCAAGGGAGTCGGCCGCGATTACCCGCTCTCGATCGAGAAGCTCTGTCCCGTCCTTTCGTTCTACGTCGTCGCGGACTGGCGCGAGGGATGCGAGCGCTGCAAGGAGATCCTGCGGTACGGCGGCATGGGTCACACCATGTCGATCCACTCGCGCAACGAGCAGGTCATCCTCGAATTCGGGTTGAAGAAGCCGGCGTACCGGATCGTCGTCAATACGCCGACGACGCACGGGTCGATTGGGTTGACGACGGGTCTCGACCCGGCGATGACGCTGGGGTGCGGCGGCTACGGCGGCAACATCACGTCGGACAACATCGCGCCGCGCCATCTGCTGAACATCAAGCGGCTGGCGTACGAACTGACGCCGGCGGTGACCCAGCGCCCAACCTCGTCGGCATCGCAACCGGCGACCGCCGGCGCCGCACTGCCCCGCCCCCCCGCTGCCCCGCCGGCGCCGGCCGGCATCGCGGCGGACACGCTCGCAAGGCGGATCGACCAGTTCCTCTCGACGCGGGGGTACGTCGCCGCGCAGGCTGCGGCGACGCCGCCGTCAAGCCATACGCCGCCGGTAAAAAGTTCCGGCCCGGAGCCGGCCGGTGTCGAAAAAGCCGTCGACTTCGTGTGCGAAGAAGACGTTCGGCAGGCGCTCCGGCAGGGTCGCAAAATTGTGATCGGAGAGCGGTCGATCGTAACTCCAGCGGCGCGACCTCGGCGAGCAGCACCGGCTGTTCGTCCAAGCGGCGTGGAGACCGTGAATTCCCGTTGCTCGCTCTCGCGCGGCGATTCCTCGCCGCGCTCTTATTGTTGAGTCTACTGACCTTACCGTTGACCGCCGATAGCTCGGGTGGTAAGCTGACGGCCCCGGCAATTTGAGGGTCGCCGCTCCGAGCGGACCGAGCGAACGGCAAATCTCCCGTCTCGACCGGGAGGTCTGCGCGAAGACCAGTCGGTTTCTGCGTCTGATTTCGACCTCAACAGGGCACTGGGCTTGCAGGACCGCGAGGTCATGCATATGCCGGAAGCTCTTCTGGGAGCGCCAATGATCGGCACGCGTTCATGGCTCGCGACGGTGACGGCAGCCGGCGTATGCGTCGGGATCGTCGCGTGTGGCGGCAACCCGAAGCCTCAAAGCCCCGCGCCGGTGGCCGCGGCCCCGGCCCCGATTAGCGCCGCCCCCTCGCTCGCGGTCCCCGCGGCCCCGGTCATCGATCCGATTTCGACCCTCATCGAGGCATCACGCCGTCATTTCGAGACCGGCGAGCGGGAGCTGAAGGCCGGGCACCTCGACAAAGCGCGGGAAGCGTTCGATTCCGCGGTCCAGGTGCTGCTCGAGTCGCCGTACGGTGCGCGGTCCGATGCTCGTCTGCGGGAGCATTTCGACCGGCTGATCGACCGGATCAACGCCTACGAGATGACGGCGCTCGCCCAGGGAGACGGCTTCAGCGAGAAGCGATACGAAGCGGCCACGATCGACGAGCTGCTGTCGAAGGCGACGACGTTCGCGGCGCCGCTTCCGGCGCCGGAGACCACCCTGGCGGTCGCGGCGGACCTGCAGTCGTCGGAACACGAC
>QHWR01000143.1:1796-22961 GCA_003223835.1 Acidobacteriota bacterium
GGCTTCGCGATTACATCCAGGACAGCCTCCAGCGCGGCTCGAAGTACCTGCCGATGATTCAGAACGTCTTCCGCGCCGAAGGGCTGCCGCTCGACCTCGCCTACATTCCCATCATCGAAAGCTCGTTCAAGACCAACGCCCTCTCGAAGAAGAGCGCCAAGGGGCCGTGGCAGTTCATGAAGGCGACGGCGAGGGAGCACGGGCTGAAGACGGACTGGTTCGTCGACGAGCGGTCGGACCCGGAAAAGGCGACGGAAGCCGCCGCGAAGTACCTCAAAGCGCTGAGCAAGATGTTCGACGGCGACTGGGATCTGGTCCTGGCGGCGTACAACGGCGGCCCCGGCCGCGTGCAGCGAGCGATGCGGCGCGGACGCAGCGATGATTTCTGGAGCCTCGCGACGAGCTCGCGGTACCTGCCGCGCGAAACGCGCGAGTACGTGCCGATGATCTTCGCGGCCATGATCATCGCGCGCAACCCGGTTCAGTACGGATTCGAGGTCGCCTCGCAGGATCCGATCGCGTACGACAAGGTCCCGATCCCGCGCGCGATCGACTTGCGCCGCGTCGCTGAATGGGCTGGCACGACCGTCGACGTGATCCAGACGCTCAACCCGGAATTGCGCCGCTTCGGCACCGCGGAGCGGCTGCAGGCGAAACTCGCCGACGCGTCGCCGAGCGAGTTCGTCGCGCTGAAGTGGTATACCGCGCGCAAGGGAGAGACGCTGCTGTCGATCTCCCGCAGGCTCGGGGTCAGCCGCGGCGATCTGGCGGAAGCGAATAATCTGTCGGTCAAATCGCGCGTGCGTCCCGGACAGGACTTGATCATCCCGCGCGCGCCGTCGACGCTGCTCGCCGCCCGCACCGAGCGCGCGGCGCCCGCGCAGGTCGCATCTCGATCGCTCGCCTCGTCGGCTGAAGCGCCCGAGAGCCGGATCTCCGAACACCCGCACCTCACGGCGCAGGTGTATCGCGTGAAGCGCGGCGACACGCTGTTCTCCATCGCACAGCTCTTCGACACGACGGTGGCGAAGATCAAGTCGTGGAACGGGCTGCGCGGAAACATCATCTCGCCGGGCACGCGATTGAAGATTTTTGCATCCCGCGCGCGCTAGAGCGCGGCACTTTCTGCGATCCTCTCGACGGCGCCGGCAGTCCGGCGCCGTTTTTCTTTGTGTTTTGACGCGCCGGCCCGCGCGCCCGCGGCTTGCAGTGACGGAGGCGTGCTCGCCTGCGTCCGCACCGCCGCCGTCTTCGGGATCGAGGCGGCCCCCGTCCACGTCGAGGTGGACGTGTCGTTCGGCTTCCCCGCGTTCAACATGGTGGGCCTTCCCGACGCGAGCGTGCGCGAAAGCCGCGACCGGATCCGCAGCGCGATCCGCAACTCCGGCTTCGAATTCCCGGCTCACCGCATCACCGTCAACCTCGCGCCGGCGGACGTGCGCAAGGCGGGATCGTCATTCGATCTGCCGATCGCGTTGGGCGTGCTCGCGGCGTCGGGCGCCATCGCGCGCCGCGACATCGACGACGTCCTCGTGCTCGGCGAGTTGTCGCTCGACGGCGGAATCCAGGCGGCGCGCGGCGTCCTGCCGATCGCGGCGGAAGCGCGGAGGCGCGGCTTCCCGGGCCTCCTGCTCCCGGTCGCGAACAGCCGCGAAGCGGCCGTGGTGTCGGACCTCAAGTTCTTCCCGGTCCGCTCGCTTCAGGAAGCCGTCGACGCGCTGAACGATCCGAAGCCGGTGACGCTGACCGCGGAGGCGGCCGTCGACGGGATCGAGCGCGTGCACGGCGACTTCGCCGAAGTCCGCGGCCAGGCGCTGGCGCGCCGGGCGCTCGAGATCGCCGCCGCCGGCGGCCACAACGTGCTGCTCATCGGCCCTCCGGGATCGGGCAAGACGATGATGGCGCGGCGGACGGCGGGGATTCTGCCGCCGCTCACGTTCGACGAGGCGCTGGAGGCGACCGCGATCCACTCCGTCGCGGGGCTGCTCGCGCCCGGGGCGGGACTGCTGCGCGCGCGGCCGTTCCGCGCGCCGCACCACACCGTTTCCGACGTCGCGCTCGCGGGGGGCGGCCCGTTCCCGCGTCCCGGCGAAATCAGCCTCGCGCACCACGGGGTCCTGTTCCTCGACGAGATGCCGGAGTTCACTCGCCACGCGCTCGAGGTGCTTCGCCAACCGCTCGAGGATGGCGTCGTCCGGATCGCCCGCGCGCAGCGTACGGCGGTGTTTCCCGCGCGGTTCATGCTGATCGCCGCGATGAACCCGTGTCCGTGCGGCTACCTGGGGGATCCGCGCCACACGTGCCGCTGCACGGCGCAGCAGGTCGCCCGCTACGCGGGGCGCGTGTCGGGACCGCTGCGCGATCGGATGGACCTCACCGTCGACGTCGCGTCGCTCCCCATACAGGACCTGGCGTCGGCGGATGAAGGCGAGCCGTCATCCGTGATCCGCGCCCGCGTCGTCGAGGCGCGCGAACGGCAGCGCGCGCGAGCCGCGACGCTCGGCGCCGTCAATCCGCGGTTGGTCGGAACGGCGCTCCGCCGCGCGGTGCGGGCCGACGCGGAGGCGCTTCGTCTGTTGAATGGCGCCGCCGAGCGCCTCGCGCTCACCGCCCGCGCCTACGATCGCGTGCTGCGCGTCGCGCGGACCATTGCCGATCTCGCCGCGAGCGACGACGTGGTTCGGGACCATGTGGCGGAGGCGCTGCAGTTCAGGGGGACGTAGCGAGCATTCCGGCCTTCGGCCGCGAAGCGCCTGCGGCGCGCAGCCGCTGCCACCACCCCGCGCCAGGTCGTACGCATCCTCGCCCTCCCCTGTTCGTGAGTGCGTAACTGTATATCCGATCCGCGGCGCGAGCGGTCACGACGCGTCAGCGTACGAAGATTGGCACGATGCGTCGCTGGTTGAACGTGTGCGTGACCGAGCTGTGAACGTAGACCACCAGGATGTAGTCGCCAACCGGAACGCCCGCCGCGACCAGGTGGAAGCCGGCATTGAGAAATCGGCCGCCGAAATATGCGGCGACGTCGCCGCGCGCATCGCCGGTGACGGCGGCGCCGAGGAAGCGCGGCGCGTTCACGATCCCACCGAAGATGACCGGATAGGCGTAGATGTGAATGGCATCGACGCCAGAGTCGCTCGTCGAACCTTCCTGCAGCGCCCAGCCCGCAATCGTGAACGTGGAGGGAACGAACCCGTTGACGATGGGGACGTCAACGAAGACGCGATTGAGCGGTGCGGGCGCGGCGACGAAGACGCCGCCTGCGAACGACGCGCCGTAGGCAAACAGTCCGGTCAACTCGGCGCCGGTCAGGCCGTCCCACACGCGCACGTGCGGACCGCCGCCCGCTCCGGGTGCGGTCACGATGTCCGCGTGTCCGTCGTGGTTCACGTCGGCCGCCGCCACGCGCACGCCGCCGGCGAACGATGGGTCGTACGCAAAGAAGCTGCGGATCGCCGCACCCGTCGCGCCGCTGTAGACGCAGACGTGGGGACCGCCGCCCGCGTCCGCGCCGGTGACGACGTCCGCCTTGCCGTCGCCGTCCACGTCCCCGCTGGCGACCCACAGACCTCCCGCGAAAGTCGGCGCATACGCGAAGAAGCTCGCGAGCACGGACGAATCGTACCCGCTGAACACCTCGACGTGAGGCCCGCCGCCGGGTCCGGCTCCGGTGATGATATCGGCATAGCCGTCGCCGTTGACGTCGCCGGCCCCGACCCGCACGCCGCCGGCGAAACTGGGCGCATACGCGAGAAAACTGTAGAGGACTGCGCCGCTGGCGCCGCTGAACACTCGAACACGAGGCTCGCCGCCGCCGGCGCCGACGATGATATCGGCGAACCCGTCACGATCCACGTCGCCCGCGGCAACGAAGAGTCCGAGGTTGTAGCCGGCGGTCTCCGCGGCGAATTCGCTGAGCAGCGCATGTCCCGCGCCGTTGTACACCCGTATGTTGGGTCCGCCGCCAGGTCCTTGCGCGGTGATGATGTCGGCGATGCCGTCGCCGTTCACGTCGCCGAGCGCGACGCGCACGCCGCCGGTGAACAGCGGATCGAACGCATCGAATCCCGTGTCGAGGCTCGCCGGCCCGACTTCGGGCGCGAACGTCTTTACGCGCGGATCGCCGGCCGCGTCCGGCCCCGCGCCGGTTGCGACGGGCGTCGCGCGATTCACGTTCACGGCGTACCCGCGCGACGCCGAGCAGCCGCCCGTATCCTGCGCGAGGACCGTGAACTCGAACGCGCCGAGCGACGTCGGCGTGCCCGTCAGGCCCGCGCCGTTGAACGACAGGCCCGACGGCAGCGCGCCGCTCTGCAGCGAATATGTGACGGCCCCCAACGCGCCGCTCGTGGTCAACGGCTGCGAGTACGAATAGTTCAACGCCGCAGACGACAGGTGCGCCGGCTGAATCGCCAACGGCCCGCATGGCACGATGAGCGTCGCGTGCGCCGCGACCCCGGTCCCCGCTTCGACCGAAGTCACCGGCGTGGTCACGTTGTTCTTCGTGCCGTGTCCGGTGACGGTGACGTCCACGCCGAGGCCGCATTCGGCCCAGGTGTTGGCGGGCGCCGTGATGGTCACGCCGGAGAGACTGATCGTCGACGAGCCTGGGACGGCAGTCACGGTTCCTGACCCGCACCACACCGACAGGTTGCTGGGGTTCGCCACGACGAGCCCCGGCGGAAGCGGATCGGTGAAGCCAACCCCCGTCAACGTCGTTCCGGGAACCAGGTTGGAGATGTGGAAGAAGAGGCGCAACGTGTCGTTCACGTTCGCCGTCGTCGCAGTCGTCACGCCACTGAAGAACTCCTTGTAGAATCCGGGTGGGCCGATCACTCTCAGCGTCGCCTTGGACGGCGCGCCGAGAACGGCGTTGTCGGACCAGACCCTGACGCTGTTGTCCCACGCCCCCCAACTCGTGCCGACGACGTTCACGGAAAACGTGCAGGTGCCGTTGGCCGCGATCGTGCCTCCCGTCAGATTGAGGGTGCCGGAACCGGCGCCGCCGAGGAGACTTCCGCCGCACGGAACGCCTGAGACTCCCCACGGCGTGGCCGCCTGCACTCCGAGCGGCAGGGAATCGTTGAACCCGACGTTCACAAGCGTCGTGCTGGTATTTGGATTGTGGATGGTGAACGTCAGCACTGACGTGCCGTTTACATTGATGGTCGAGGGAGAGAAGCCGGTCGAGACCGTTGGCGGATCGATGATGGTCGCTTGTGCGGCCACGTCCACGGCCCGGCACACGCACAGCAGAATCACCACCGCTGCTGCACCGCCCTGACCTGTCGACATGCGGCTCATGCTTCCCCCCTGTCACCGCTGCCCGACTATTCAGACAACAGGACGGAATCGGCGAAGAGACGCCAGGCGGCCGACGTTAAATGTGTGTGAAATGTTCCCGTTGAGCGGTCGGAACGACGACCGCGCGCTCCTTGGTCACTGCACGGTAATGCGAATCACGGCCCGCTGGTTGAACGTCTGCGACACCGAACTGTGCACGTACACGACGAGGTAGTAATCACCAGCCGCCAGGCCGCTGGCGTTCAGGTGATAGCCGGATTTGAGGTAGCGTCCGCCGTAGAACGCCGCGACGTCCGCCCGCGCGTCGCCGACCGTCGCGACGCCGAGGAAGCTTGGCGCGCCGCCGGCGACCGGGAACGCCCAGATGTGGATCGTGTCAACGCCGGTTCCCGCGGGCGCGAGCTCCTGCAGCGCCCACCCCGACACGGTGAAGGTCGACCCGACGCTCCCGCCAGCCGGCGGGCCGTCAATGGTCATCCGGCTGATCGGCGCCGCGGCTCCGACGAACACGCCCGCGGCAAACGACGGCGCGTACGCGAACAGCCCGACGAGCTCCGCGCCCGTCGCGCCGTCGCGCACCCGCACGTGCGGACCGCCGCCGGGTCCGGGCGCCGTGATGATGTCGGCACGTCCGTCGTGATTGACGTCTGCGGCAGCCACACGCACGCCGCCGGTGAACGACGGATCGTACGCGGGGAACGTGCTCCCGACCGTGCCGTCGCTGCCGCGGAAGACGACGACGTCCGGTCCAATGCCCGCATCCGGCGCCGTGACGATATCGGCGAGCCCGTCGCCGTCGACGTCGCCGGCCGCCACGAACACGCCACCGGTAAATGACGCGGAATACGCGAAGAAGCTGCGGAGCACCGACCCGTCGTATCCGCTGAACACCTGCACGTGCGGACCGCCTCCCGGACCCGGCGCGGTGATGATGTCGGCATAGCCGTCGCCGTTCGTATCGCCCACCGCGACGCGGACGCCGCCCGCGAACGACGGCGCATACGCGTTGAAGTTCCGGATGACCGCGCCCGTGGCTCCACTGAAGACCTGGACCTGCGGACCCGCGCCGGCGTCGAGGCCGACGACTATGTCGCCGAACGCGTCGCTGTCCACGTCGCCGACCGCGACGAACAGCCCGCCCGTGAACGTCGCCGGCCCGGCGACGAATTCGCGCAGCATCATGTGGCTGACGCCATCGAAGATCCGTACGACCGGCGCGCGCCCAGGCCCGGGCGCCGTCACGATGTCCGCCACGCCGTCGCCGTTGACGTCCCCCACCGCGACGCGAACGCCGCCGGCGAACGCCCCTTCGTACGCGAAGAAGCCTCCGTCGAGCGTGCCCGCCCCGAACCGCGGTACGAACGATCGGACGTGCGGGCCGCCGCCCGCGCCCGCCCCGGTCGCGGCGAGGATCTCGTGATTCACCTCGAGGTCGTAGGTTCGCGTTCCCGTGCAGCCTCCCTCGTCCGTCGCCAGAACGGTGAAGTGGAACGATCCGAGCGCCGTCGGCGTGCCTGCGATCCCGCTTGCGTTCAGCGTCACGCCCGGCGGGAGGATCCCTGATGACTTCGTATACGCCGCCGCCCCGAACGCGCCCGTCGTCGTCAGCGCCTGCGTGTACGGCTGCTGCAGCGACGCCGCCGGCAGCAGCAGCGGCTGAATCGCGATCGCGCCGCAGGGGACCGTGAGCGTGGCGGTTGCCGCGTTGCCTGGTCCGCTCTCCGTCGCGCCGACGTTGCCCGTGATGTTGTTCTTCGTTCCGCCGCCCACCGCCTTCACCGTCACACTGAACACACACGTCGCCCCGGCGGCAAGGCTCCCGTTCGTCAGGCCGACGGTGCCGCTTCCGGCGAGGGCTGTAATCGTTCCCCCGCACCCGCCGATCAGACCGTTCGGGGTCGCGACGACGAGACCGGCCGGCAGTGAATCGCTGAATGCGACCCCCGACAACGCAAGCCCCACGTTCGGGTTGTAAATCACGAACGTCAGCGTCGTCGCCGCGTTCAGCGCGATCGAGGGCACGCCGAACGTCTTCGCGATCGACGGCGGTCCGAAGACGGACAGCGTCGTGTTCACAGGACTGCTGACGCCGCCTTCGTTCGATACCGTCCAGGCAGCATTCACTTTCAAGCCGGGCGTCGCCGCTCTGACGTTCAGCGAGAGCGCGCACGTTCCCGCCGCCGCCAGCGACACGCCCGACAGATTCACAAACGACGAACCTGGCGGCGCGCTGACCGTTCCGCCGCACGTGCTCAGGAGTCCGCTCGGCGATGCGATCACCACACCCGGCGGCAGGATGTCCACGAAGCCGACTCCGGTCAACGCGGTTCCGTTCGTATTCGACAGCGTCGCCTGAAGCGACGTCGTCGCGCCCACGGGGATCGACGGCGGTGAAAAGGCCATCGAGATCGTCGCCGGATTCACGACCGTCAGCGAGGCACTCGCAACACCGCCGATCCCGCCGTTCGTCGACGAAACATGATACGTGGTGTTGACGTAGCTTCCGCCGGATGTTCCGGTCACATTCACTATCAGCGTGCAGGCGCTCGCGGGGGCGAGCGTCACAGCGCTCAGGTCAATCACACTCGATGCTGCGAACAGCGTTCCGCCGCAGGTCGTCGCGGCGCCGTTCGGCGTCGCGACCGTCAAACCGGTCGGCAAGTTCTCGGAAAACGCGATTCCCGTCAATGGATCCAGATTCGCGGCGGGGTTCGAGATCGTGAACGTCAGGCTCGTAACGCCGCCCACGGGAATCTGCGCCGCGCCGAACGCCATCGTCAACGAGGGGGGCGCCTCGACTTTCACCGTATCGTTGGACGTATTGCTCGGGCCGGTCTCGTTCGACGTGATCGGTCCCGCCGTGACCGTCTGTAAACCGGGCGCCGTGGGCGCCACGCTTACCCTCAAGCTGCAGCTCATGAACCCCGTCATCGATGCGCCGGAAAGACTGAAGACATGCGTGCCGGCCGTCGCCGTAATCGTGCCGCCGCCGCACGTTCCGGTCACACTGCTCGGCGTGGCAATCACCAGGCCGTCCGACAGCGTCGCCGTGACTCCAACAGCGTTGATGGTGACCGCATTGTCCGAATAGATGTCGAGAATCAGGAGCACCTGCGAGCCCAGGGGGATCGCGTGCTGGACGAAAAACGCGTTGAGCGTGGGCGGCACGACGACGGTGATGAATGCCATCACCGGCGTGCCGTTGCCGGCCTCAGCGGCAAACGGCAAGCCGGTGACCATCTTCGGGGCCGACGTGCCGGTTCCGGAAACGTTGACGCTGATCGTGCACGACGCACCCGGCGCGAGCACGACGCTGCCTGCGCCTATAAAGTTCCCGCCCGCAACCGGCGCCACGGTGCCGCCGCAGGGATTGCTGACACCAGGCGGAGTAGCAACGACGAGACCCGCGGGCAGCGGGAGGCTGAAGCCGGCACTCAGCGGACCCGTGTTGATCGCGGGATTCGTGAGCGTGAAGCTGAGCGCCGTCGCCCCGCCCACCGCGACGGTGGAGGCGGCGAATGCGAGGCTAAGACTCGGCGGCGTCGCAACGACGACGGTCGCCGTCACGTTCGGACCGCCGCCGCCATTGTCGGAGTGGATGCTCGAAACCGCGTTGACGAACTGACCGGACGTATTGCCGGTGACCGTCACGCTGAACGTGCACGAACCGCCGGCGGCGATCGAGCCACCGCTCATCACCAACCCGCTGGAGACGACGGTCACGCTGGTGTTGCACACGGCAAGCGTGGCGGTGGACGCTGTCAGTCCCGTGGGAAGCGGGTCCGAAAAGCCGACG
This sequence comes from Acidobacteriota bacterium, assembly GCA_003223835.1. Lineage (GTDB taxonomy): Bacteria > Acidobacteriota > Vicinamibacteria > Vicinamibacterales > 2-12-FULL-66-21 > Gp6-AA38. The sequence goes on from QHWR01000143.1 coordinate 10,897, forward strand.
CCCGTCAGGGCCACGGCATTCGCAGGTGGGTTCGTGATCGTAAACGTCAGCGTCGACGTCCCGAACAGAGGGATGAACGCCGGCGCAAATCCGATGGCGACGGTCGGCGGCGCGACGACGGTCAGCGAGGCGGACGCTGTGCGGCTTCCGAGGGCGACGGTGTTGTTCTTGACGCCGGCCGTGGTGCCCGTCACGTCGACGCTGATCGTGCAACTCGTCCCTATTGACAGCGTGCCTCCAGTCAGCGAAACGGTCCCCGCGCCGGGCGTCGCGGTCACCAATCCGCCGCAGTCACCGGTCAGGTTGGACGGGTTCGCGACGACGAGGCCCGCAGGCAGACTGTCGGTGAATGTCATTCCCGACTGTCCCGATGAGCTGCCAGCGCTTATCGCGAAGGTCAGGGTCGTCGTTCCGTTCAACGGAATAGACGCGGCGCCGAACGTCTTCGAGATCGAGAAGACGGTAGCCGCGTCCGCCGTCGCGGCAAGCGCGACCGCAAAGAGACCAAGCCCGACGCGCACGACACGAGCCGTCGCCGTCCCGCACATAGGTTGTCCGTTCTATTACGCGTGTTTTCCGGGGGAAGGGGCTCAGGCCCGGCCCTCTGCGCCCGTGATACGAACGCAGCCGCTACAGCATAGGCGATGTCAGAGGGCTGTCAAGCGCGGATCGGCCCGATTGCGAACAGGAGGCGCGATCAGGGATCCGTCAGCGCAGCGTGGCGAGGACTTCTTTGGCCTGTTCCGCGTCCTGATCGCGGAGTCCCAGCGCGATCGCGCGCTGCAGTTCGCCGCGGGCGCGCGGCGCGTCGCCCGACTTCGCGTACGCCTGGCCGAGATGATGGTGGTAGAGCGCGTTGGACGGCGCGAGTTCGACGGCGCGCGCCAGCGCCGGCACGGCGTGGACTGGAAGGTCCTTCCGCAAGTAGACCCAGCCGAGCGTGTCCTGCGCTTCCGCGCGATCCTTGAGCACGTCGGCGGCGACCGTCGCGAGCCGGACCGCCTCGTCGAGCCGGCCGTCCTCCGCGTTCATCCACGCGAGGTTGTTCGCGGCGACGCCCGCGCGCGCGTCGATCTGCAGCACGTGTTCGTACTGGGCGCGCGCGCCGTCGCGATCGCCTTTCTGCTGCTTGATCATCGCGACCATCGTCGCCGGGCCGACCGCCTGCGAGCGCTGCGCCAGCGACGAGTACTCCGCGAGCGCGCGATCGAGCTGCCCCTGCTGCAGGTAAATCTGGCCGAGCATCTCGTACGCGTCGAGCCGCGACGGGGTCCGCTGGACGACGTCGCGGAGACGCTGTTCGGCGGCCGCGGGCTGCTTCTGAAAGAGATCGAGCCGCGCGGCCAGGATCTGGGCGACCGCATCGTGCGCGTCCTGGCGCAGCCAGCCGTTCACCCGCTCGCGCGCGTTGTCCAGATCGTGCGCGGCGACGTCGCCGGCCACGGCGCCGACGCGGGCGTCCTCGAGGTCCGGCGCGTGCTCGAGCGCGCGCTCGAACGCCGCGCGCGCCGCGTCGATCTGCCGTGCGCTCAATTCCACCCACCCCAATTCGACCAGCATGGGTACGTTGCCCGGCATCTTCGCCAGACGCGCGGTCAGCTCGCGGCGCGCGCGCTCGAGGTCGCCCGTTGCCCGCAGGCTGCGGGCGAGGACGACGGCCGTCTGCGAATCGTCGGGATTGGTCTTCGCGGCGTCCTCGGCGGCCTTCAGCGCACCCGCGGTGTTGCCTTTCGCGAGCTGCAGACGCGCGAGCTGGAGCTGCGCGGCCGCGGCGCGCGGATTGATCTGGACGACCTGTTCGAACGCGTTCTCGGCCGCATCGAAGTCGCGGCGCGCCAGCGCGACGAGTCCGGCGGTATATTGCGCCGCCGCCGAATTCGCGTCCGCCTGCACCGCCGCCTGGGCATGGCGCTGCGCTTCGCCGAGATCGCCGTTCTCTCGCAGCAGCAGCCGCGCCTTGAGGATGTGCGCATCGGACGCCTGCGGCTGCTGCTTGATCAACTCGTCCACGATCCGCTGCGCTTCGGCGGGACGGCCCGCGTCGTCGTGGAGCGCCGCCATCCTGAGCCGCGCCTGCCGGACGCGGGCGGCGTCTCCCGAGATGTTCTTCAGCACCGCCAGCGCGTCGTCGCGCCGCCCCATGCCGCTGTAATAGTCGGCGAGCGCCAGCGTGCCGTCGGGTGATGCGGCCGCGAGCGCTTTGAAGTGCGGTTCGGCCTCGGGCGCGCGTCGAGCGGCGAGGTAGAACAGCGCGAGCATCCGGTGTGCGAGCGGATTGGACGAATCGATCGCGAGCGCGGCCTTCAGCTCGCGCTCCGTCGCCGGCGCATCGCCCATCGCCCACTGAAAGTTCGCAAACGCGAGACGCGCTTCGACAGACTTCGGCGCAAGCTGCACGGCCCTCTCGAATGACGCCCGCGCGTCGTCGCGGCCGCCGCGCACGAACTGGACCGCGCCGAGCGCCGCGTACGCCGGCGCGTACGACGGGTCGAGCGCAATCGCCTGCTCCATCTCGGCGACGGCACGTCGCATGTCCTTGAGGCCGGCCAGCGCGTTTCCGAGCAGGATCCGCGCCGGCGCGCTGTTCGGCTGCGCCTTCAGCGCCAGCTCCGCGCGCGTGCGTGCACGACCGAACTCGCCGCCCATCAGGAGCAGCGTTCCCGCGTTCAACTGCGCATCGACGTTGGAGGGATCGAGATCCGCCGCGCGCGAGTACTCCTCGTAAGCCTTGATCGGATCCCCGGCTTCGGCGTAGGCCTTCGCCAGCTTGTAATGCGCATCGGCGCGGGCGGGCTGGGCCTGCACGGCGTTTCGATACTCGATCGTCGCTTCCCGGATTTTGTGCTGCGCCAGGTACGCGTCCCCGCGCGCCAGCGCCTCGCGCGCGCGGACTTCGGGATTGCGATGACAGGCCGTCGCGGTCAAGGCGGCAGCCAGGATCAGTGCAAGCAATCGAGACGATGAAGTCATGGGAGGTAATTCGGGAGCGCAGGCATCAGCGACTGCGCGAAGTCCGCGGCGGCGCGTCCCGCGCTCGCCTGCTCGTCGATGACGGGCGCCATGATCCGCACGAGCGCTCCATCCGTCCGATGCAGCCGCGCCGCGTCCGCGACGAGCCAGAATTTGTTGACGTACTCGCTGGCGATGATTCGTCCGCGTCCTTCGTACCAGTACAAGACGACCTGGCGATCCAGGCCTTTTTGAACGACGTACCGATTTACCGTCACCGGCGCGCTGCCGGCAGTCAGCGTCTCGGTGGACGACTCGGTCGGCTGCCAGCCCGCGCCGGGCAGACAGTTCTGCGGAGAGTGAATCGTGTCTCCCTGCCGCTGGCTCCCGTAGTACCCGATGTACAGCCCGACGAGTTGCCCTTCCGCGCCGACGTACCGTCGATTGACGTAATCGTCCACGCCGAGCACCTGGAGCGACGCCGCGTCGAGGGGCGTGTCGCCGGCGGCGTGCCAGCCCGCAATGGCGCGCGGCAACTTCGATAGCGGTTCGCGCGCCACGGCCTGCTCTGCTCCGCCCGCACGCGCGCTCAACAGGCCGGCACCCGCGATGACGAGCGCCAGAACGACGGCTCGCGCGATCATGGCAGGCCCACCGCCGGTCGCCGCGCGAGGCGCTCGACGCGGCGCGTTGCGAGCAGCCGCTGGAGACCCAGCAACAGCGCGAACGCAATCACGAACATCAGCCAGCCGGAGAACGTATGAAAAAACCCTTCAGCGGCCTGCGGTCCGATCCACTCGGCGGCGAATCCGGTCCCCGCGACCCGCGCCGCGTTCGCCAGGATCGCGATCGGGATCGTCGCGAGCGCCAGCAGGACCCGCGCCCAGCGTCGACGTTCACAGAAATAGCCGAGGACGATGCCGAGCGTCAGCAGCGAGACGAGCGAACGGATGCCGCTGCAGGCTTCGACCACTTCGAGCGTCGTGGACGGCAGCACGAGCACGTTTCCCTCACGCAGGACCGGAATCCCCGCAGTCGACACCACCAACTCTCCCGCCCGGGACGCGAGCAGTTGCAGCGGGAATGCAATGCGGTTGAAGACGATGGCCGGCAGCGGAATCATCAGCAGCAGAAATGCGATCGGAAACGCGAGGATGCGAAGCTGACGCCAGCCGAAGAGAAACACCATCGCGCCCGCAATCACGCCGATCAGCGAGACGCGCGTGAGGAACAGCTCCGCGCCGAGCCGTCCCACGACGAAGACGAGAAGGCTGGCCGCGACGATCGCCAGCCCCGCCGCGCTCGGGCGCACCTCCGTCCGCGCCAGCGCCGCGCGGCGCTCCCAGGCGAAGAACAGGGCGAGTGGAACGATGAAGAAGCCGTGGGAATAGTTGTCGTCGCTCGCCCACTGGCGAACGAGCGCCGACAACACCGGCAGATAGACGACGAGGCCCGCAACGGCGACGACGGCAATCGCCGCAGCCGGGCGAGACCGCATGACCTCAGCAAACCTCGCGGCGCCGGCGCGCCGCGAGCAATCCGGCCAGCCCGGTCCCGATCAACAGCATGGACGCCGGCTCCGGATTCGCGATCGGATCGCGTTCCGTGTGCAGGTGCAACATGAAGCCGCGGCCGCCGAAGTAGTCGCGCAATCCGAACGTGACGTGCGCGCTCTGGCCCCCTTCGTCGAATCCCGAGAAGCGCAGCTCGTCCCGATCGTCCGAGCGTTCGTCCGCCAGCACGCTGGCGGATCCGCCCGCCGCGAACGTCGCGCTCCTCTTCAGGCCGTGATCCTGCGCGAAGCTGAACCCGTCGCGCGTGTTCGACGTGGAATACCCGGCCGGTACGTACGAGGGCTGCTTCGACGGATCCCGCGCGTCGTCGCCGTCGCCGAGCGGATCGAACACCTCGGCGACGAGCCTGTCCCAGCCAGTCGCTCCTGCGGTGCCGGTGACGAGGAACGTGACCATATAGTCGGCGTTGGCGGTGAGCCCCTTGATGAAGATGTCGGTGCTCGAACCGACCGTCGGCAGGTCGATCGTGCCGAGGTCGAGCGAGAACCACCCTGTGTCGATTCCGTGAACCGTCGCGCCGTCGGTCGTCGAGGCGACGTTCACGGTGATCGGCTCCGCGCGCGCGCCTGCGCTCGCGAACAGAAGCGCGGAGCCGAATGCAAGAGCTACTGCCCGTGCTCTCATGGCACCTCCGTGAGATGGACAGCCCGACAGCGCAGGGTGCTTCAAAGGAAGGCTGACCGGCGGCAGGCGGTGCAAGGAGGCCGCCAGCCTGAGCAGGGTTAGCGGATGTAGCGGCGCACGAAGCTCGCGACCGCGAGCAGCGTGGCGCCCGAGACGAGAAGGAGGGCGGGTTCCGGCGTCTGCGCGGCATGTTCGGTCGCCGCGGAAACCCCCGCCGCGAGCACACCCGCTTCGCCCGCGGCGGCTGCGGCGGCGAGGATGAGCAGAGCGGCGATAATGAGGGTTACCTTCATTTCCCGATCCGGTTCCGCGAGTGAGTGAGCGACTTCCCAACACCCGCCGAGTTCGCAGGGCCGGCGGGGTGGTTTGCAAGGGCGTGACCAGCTCCGGAGACCCCAGCAATTCTCTTGGCTGGGCCACGCCCGCCGTGTTACAGTTTTCTGCCCCGCAACCCACACTCCAGGAGGCTCGAGACGCGCCCGCCCGGGCCGTCACGTCCATATGGCCGCCCGCCGCTACTCCATCGTGGTAGCCGACCGCCGGACCGGCGTCGTCCGCCGGGTCACGCTGTCGTTGCGGCCGACGCTTGCTGTCGTCACCACAATCCTGGCGCTGCCGATTCTCATCGGCCTGGGCGCGCGCTGGAGCGCCAAGGCGGCGATCGCGGATCTTCAGACGACCAACGCCGCGCTCCGCGTGGAGAACGCGAATTACCGGCAGGCGACCGGACAGCTCTCAGATCAGATTGCCGCCCTGCAGACCGCCGTCGACGACATCGGTCAGCGCGCCGTCGTCGATCCCGACGCGGGGCGCGCGATGGAAAAGCTGCCGGCCGTCGTGAAGTCGCGCGCGATGGGCGGCGCGCCTGCTGTCGCGCTTGGGTCGATGCTCGGGGAAACGGGACCCGAAGCCGCGCTGGGCGTCCTCCACGATCTGCTCGGCGTGATTGGCAGCCGGCTCGAGTCGGTGCGCACCGGCGTCGAGCGGCGCGAGGCGCTGGCCGCCGCCACGCCCTCCATCTGGCCCGTCGCCGGATGGCTCTCCTCTTCGTATGGCCGCCGCCGGGATCCATTCACGGGCAGCCGCGACTTTCACCCAGGACTCGACATCTCCGCCGAGTACGGCGAGCCGGTCCTCGCGACGGGCGACGCCGCCGTGACGGGCGCGGGCCTCAACGGCAGCTACGGCAACATGGTGATCCTCGATCACGGCTTCGGCATCCTGACGAAGTACGGGCACCTCTCGCGGATCGCGGTTCAGGTCGGCAGCCGCGTGACACGCGGCGACGTCATCGGCTACGTCGGGTCCACCGGGCGCTCGACCGGCGCGCACCTGCACTATGAAGTGTGGATGAACGGCCGGCTGACGAACCCCATGCAACTGCTGGCCACGCCGTAGTACAATCTTCAGATACCCTGACCCTTACGGCCCGCGCGTGGGAGCCTCCCGCGGCGTCCGGGTCGGGCATCTTCCCGCATGGCAGGCGCTGTTGAAATCGTCCTGGCGAAGGTCTTCGGGTCGCACAACGATCGCGAACTGAAGAAGATCCGTCCGCTCGTGGACGTGATCAGCTCGAAAGAACCCGAGATTCAGGCGCTCTCCGACGATCAGCTCCGCGCCAAGACCGAGGAATTCCGCCACCGGTTCGCGAGCGGCGAGACGCTCGACGATCTGCTGCCGGAGGCGTTCGCGGTCGTCCGCGAGGCCGGCCACCGCACGCTCAACATGCGGCACTTCGACGTGCAGCTCATCGGCGGCATCGTCCTGCATCGCGGCAAGATCGCGGAGATGAAAACGGGCGAAGGCAAGACGCTCGTCGCGACGCTGCCCGCGTATCTCAACGCGCTCGCCGGCAACGGCGTCCACGTCGTGACCGTGAACGACTACCTCGCCCGCCGCGACTCCGAGTGGATGGGACGCATCTACCGGTTCCTGGGCATGACCGTCGGGGTCATTCAGCACGACCTCAACGATGCCGAGCGCCAGGTCGCCTACGCGTGCGACATCACCTACGGGACGAACAACGAGTTCGGCTTCGACTACCTGCGCGACAACATGAAGTTCGACCTCGCGCACTACGTGCAGCGGGGCCACACCTACGCAATCGTGGACGAAGTGGACAGCATCCTGATCGACGAGGCGCGCACCCCGCTGATCATCTCCGGTCCCGCGGAAGAGTCGACCGACCTGTATTACGAAGTCGATCGCATCGTCCCGAAGCTGGCGCCTGGCGCCGTCACCCGCGGGGACACCAAGGCCGAGGATCGCGAGGAGCTCGAGAAGACGGGCGACTACATCGTCGACGAGAAGCACAAGACCGTGACGCTCACCGAGAGCGGGATGGCGAAGGCGGAGAGGCTGCTCGCGCATCGCCTGGTGCCCGACAGCCAGGGGCTGTACGACCCGGCGAACATGCCGCTGCTCCACCACATCAACCAGGCGTTGCGCGCGCACACGCTCTTTCACATCGACGTCGAGTACATGGTGAAGGACAGCGGCGTCGTCATCGTCGACGAGTTCACCGGCCGGTTGATGCCGGGGCGGCGCTGGAGCGACGGGCTGCACCAGGCGGTCGAGGCGAAGGAGCACAACTCGGCGCACCCCGAGGTGAAGATCGAGCGCGAGAACCAGACGCTCGCGACCGTCACGTTCCAGAACTACTTCCGCAAGTACTCGAAAGAGTTCGCGAAGATCTACGCCCTCGACGTCATGGTGATCCCGACCAACCGGACGCTGCGACGGATGGAGGAACCCGACACCGTCTATCGGACCGAGAAGGAAAAGTACGACGCGATCGTCAACGACATCACCGAGAAGCAGAAGGAAGGACGGCCCGTCCTCGTCGGAACGGTCTCGATCGAGAAATCGGAACGGCTGTCCACGCAACTGAAACGGCGCGGCATCAAGCACGTCGTCCTGAACGCGAAGTATCACGCGCAGGAAGCCGAAATCGTGGCGCAGGCGGGACGCAAGGCGGCGGTCACGATTGCCACGAACATGGCGGGCCGCGGCACCGACATCCTGCTCGGCGGCAACCCCGAGTTCATGGCACGCCAGCAGACGCTGGCCGAAGAGATCGCGGAAAAGCTGCCGAAGGGGCAGGAGAAATTCATCGACGACGCGGACTTCGTCTACTTCTACCACATCGACAATTTCTACCGCGTCCCGCGCGCGCAGTACGAGCGCTTCTTCCACGCGTACAAGCAGCAGACCGACGTCGAGCACAACGAGGTCGTCGACGTCGGCGGCCTGCACATCGTCGGCACGGAGCGCCACGAGGCGCGGCGCATCGACAACCAGCTGCGCGGCCGCGCGGGCCGGCAGGGGGATCCCGGATCCTCACGCTTCTACCTCTCGCTCGAGGACGACCTGATGCGGATTTTCGGGTCGGACCGCATCTCGGGCCTGATGCAGCGGCTCGGGATGGAAGAAGGCGTGCCGATCGAGCACCGCATGGTGACGAAGGCGATCGAGCGCGCGCAGCGGCAGGTCGAGGCCCAGAACTTCTCCGTCCGCAAACACCTGCTCGAGTACGACGACGTGATGAACAAGCAGCGCGAGAGCGTCTACGCGCTGCGCCGCGAGCTGCTCGAAGGCAACATCCACATCACCGAGGAAGAGGCGGTCGACACGCGCGGCTATCTGATGACGCTCGCCGAGGAGCTGGTCGAAGCGACGGTCGACACCTACGCGTCGAAAGAAATCGAACCGGAAGAGTGGGATCTGGATGCGCTGCGGAAAGCCGTGGCGGACATCTACGGCTTCGACGCCGCCGAGAGCGAGTCGCTGCAGCTCGAGGACAAGAACGCCGACGAGACGATCGACGCCATCTGGGCGGCGGCGCTGGCGAAGTACGAGAAGAAGGAAGCGCTGCTCGGCGACGCCGCCATCCTCCACCGCGTCGAGCGCGACATCATGCTGCAGATCGTCGATGCGCAGTGGAAGGATCACCTCTACAGCCTCGACCATCTGAAGGAAGGCATCGGGCTGCGCGGCTACGGCCAGCGCGACCCGCTCGTCGAGTACAAGAAGGAGAGCTTCCAGCTCTTCAGCGCGATGAAAGATCGGATCGAAGAAGAAATCGTCCGATACTTGTGGCGCCTCACGCCCATCGTCGGCGAAGAAGGGCCGGGCGCGCCGGTCCGCCGGCCGGCGCCGCGGCGCCCGTCGCAGATGACGATGAGCGCGCGTCCGGAACCGTCGCAGTCGTCGCCGTTCGGCGCGATGCGCGGCGGCGGCGCCACGGCCGTCGCCGAGGCCCCGCGCCCGAGCCGCACCGGCGGCGACGACGTGATCAAGACGGTCAGGCGCGACGAGCCGAAGGTGGGCCGCAACGACCCGTGCCCGTGCGGGAGCGGCAAGAAATACAAGAAATGTCATGGAGCCTGATGGACACGCGAACCGACGTTCTGAACAGTGAGCAAATCTCAATCGGCCTGACGACGGCCCTCACGTTCGACGACGTCCTCCTCGTGCCGCGGCACTCGACGGTGCTGCCGAGCCAGGTGGACGTGACCTCCTTCTTCACCAGGAACATCCGCCTCAACGTTCCGCTCGCCAGCGCCGCGATGGACACCGTGACCGAGTCGCGGCTGGCGATCGCGATGGCGCAGCAGGGGGCCATCGGCGTCATCCACAAGAATCTCTCGATTGAAGAGCAGGCGTCCGAGGTCGATCGCGTGAAGCGGTCGGAGAGCGGCATGATCGTCGACCCGATCACGCTCTCGCCGACCAACCGCATCCACGAGGCGCTCGACCTGATGAAGAAGTATCGGATCTCGGGTGTCCCGATCACGCAGGACGGCAGCAAGGAAGGACGTCTCGTCGGCATCCTCACGAACCGCGACCTTCGCTTCGAGACGAATCTCGACCGGCCGATCTCCGCGATCATGACGCGCGAGCCGCTCTTCACCGTACCGGTGGGGACGACGCTCGACGCCGCCCGCGAGATCCTGCACCGGCACAAGGTCGAGAAGCTGCTGGTCGTCGACGATCAGTTCCGGCTCAAGGGACTCATCACCGTCAAGGACATCCAGAAGGCGATCAAGTATCCGATCGCGTGCAAGGACAATCTTGGCCGCCTGCGCGTCGGCGCGGCGATCGGCGTCGGCAAGGACGCGCTCCAGCGCGCCGAAGCGCTCATCGGCGCGAACGTCGACGTGCTCGTCGTCGATACCGCGCACGGGCACTCGCAGGGCGTGCTCGACATGGTCCGGCGCATTCGCCGTCAGTTCGCGAACGTCGATCTCATCGCCGGCAACGTCGCGACGGCGGAGGCGACGCAGGCGCTGATCGATCTCGGCGTGGACGCCGTCAAGGTGGGGATCGGCGCCGGCTCGATCTGCACGACGCGCGTCGTCGCGGGGATCGGCGTGCCGATGATTTCCGCCGTCGCGGAGTGCGCGCGCGCCGCGGCGCCGCACAAAGTGCCGGTGATCCGATGGCGGTCGGCGCGAGCGCCGTCATGATCGGCAGCCTGTTCGCCGGGACCGACGAGAGCCCCGGCGAGATGATTCTCTACCAGGGGCGCAGCTTCAAGGAGTACCGCGGGATGGGCTCGCTCGGCGCGATGCGCCGCGGCAGCCGCGACCGCTACTTCCAGGACGAGTTCGACCTCGAAGCGAACCCGGAGTCCGGCGAGAAGCTCGTCCCGGAAGGGATCGAAGGCCGCGTCGCGCACAAAGGCAGCGTCGCGGCGATGATCCATCAGCTGGTCGGCGGGCTGCGCGCCGGGATGGGTTACACGGGCGCCGGCGACATCCCCACCCTGCAGCGCGAAGCCAGGCTCATTCGCGTCAGCGGCGCCGGCCTGCGCGAAGGCCACGTGCACGACGTCATCATTACCAAAGAAGCGCCCAACTACCGGGTCGAGTAAGAAAGGCAGAAGGTAGAAGGCAGAAGGCAGAAGGCAGAAGTAGAAGGTAGAAGGTAGAAGGCAGAAGGTGCAGATAGAGACCCGCGCCGAAACGGAAACGGAGGCGGCGGGAGAACGCCTCGCGCCGCTGCTGAAACCCGGAGACGTCGTTCTGCTCTACGGGGAGCTGGGCGCCGGAAAGACCGCACTCGTCCGGGGCCTGGCCCGCGGGCTCAGCGCCGATCCGGAGGACGTCTCGAGCCCCACCTTCACGATCATTCAGGAGTACCACGGTCGCGTGACGCTCTACCACGTGGACCTGTACCGACTCGACCCTTTGGAAATCGAGGATCTCGGGCTCGAGGATCTCGTCTGCGGCGACGGAATCGTCGCGATCGAATGGGCCGACCGCTGGAAGGGGCGGCCCGAAGGCGAGGGAGTAGTCGAGATTCGTATCGAAGGCTTCGACGACGACCGCCGTCAAATCACGACGAACCCGTAGCCTGTCCTTCTGCCTTCTGCCTTCTGCCGGTGAGCTCGTTGAGCGCGTCGCCCAGGTGCGCGGCGATGTCGGTGGCGGTCAGCGAGACGTCCGATTCGTCCGCTTCGGCAAGATCGCCGGCCGTGCCGTGCAGGTACACGGCGAGCTTGCACGCCGCTTCGGCGTCGAGGAGCTGCGCGAACCAGGCGGCGATCATGCCGGTCAGCAGATCGCCGGTGCCCCCGGTGGCCATCCCCGGATTGCCCGTGAGGTTCACGAACGCGCGCGACTCCGGACCGGCAATCACCGTGCGATGCCCTTTCAGGACGACGTGGACGCGGTGCGACGAGGCGAAGTCGCGCGCGTGCTCCAGGCGATCCGACTGCACTTCTTCGACCGGCGCGCCGAGCAGCCGCGCCATCTCGCCGGGATGCGGCGTGATGATCACGTCGACGCCGTCGCGCCCGATCAGACGGTCGGGATCCGACGTGAACGCGTTCAGCGCGTCCGCGTCGAGCACGAGCGGCACGCCCGCACGCTCGACGACCGCTTGGATGAACGCCACCGTCGACGGATCGTGGCC
>QHWR01000143.1:22966-32060 GCA_003223835.1 Acidobacteriota bacterium
AGTCAATCGTGCCGGCCGCCGTCTCGTCGAGCGGTTCGCTCATGTACTCGGGCATCATCGCGGCGAGGATCGGGACGCAGGAGCGCGGCGTCGCGATCGTGACCAGGCCGGCGCCCGATCGGAGCGCGCCGAGCGCGGCGAGATGCGCCGCTCCGGTCTTCCCCATCGATCCCGCGACGACGAGGACCCGACCGAAATCTCCCTTGTGTGAATCGGCGGCGCGTGCCGGAACGATCTCGCGCATGCGCTCGCGCGTCAGCAGCTCCAGCCACGGACCGTCCAGTTCGTCGATCACCGAGCCGGGGATGCCGATGTCGGCGATCACGAGGTCGCCGGCATACGCGTCCGCGGGCGGCAGGATCAACGGGATCTTCGGGGCGGCGAGCGTCACCGTCATCGAGGCTTCGATCGCTTCGCCGGCCACCTCGTGCGAGTCCGCGGAAACGCCGGTCGGCAGGTCGATCGCGACCACCGGCACGCCGAGGCCGTTGACGTCGGCGACGACGGTCTCGAGCAGACCGCTGAGCTGTCCCTGAAAACCGGTCCCGACGATCGCGTCCACGATGAGGTCGCACTCCGACACTTCGCTGAAGTGCAGCTCCCACTCCTGCGCGTTCGTGATTTCGACGACGGTCAATCCCACGCGGCCGAGGATCTCGAGGTTCGTGCGCGCCTCGCCGCGGACTTCCGCCACGCTGCCGAGCAGGAACACCATCGCCTCGATGCCGCGCTGCGTCAGCGTCCGCGCGACGACGAAGCCGTCGCCGCCGTTGTTGCCGCGCCCGCACAGCACGCCGACGCGCCCGCCCGCGAGATCGTCGTACGCCGCTTCCATCGCGGCGACCGCCTGACGTCCGGCGTTCTCCATCAGCACGATCGACGGAAGGCCGATCTCGTCGATCGTCTGCCGATCGGCTTCGCGCATCTGCTGGGTGTTGAGGACGCGCATGATCTTTCGGTTCGGGGTTCGCGAACCGCGAACCCGAACCAACAATATCGGTATGTTAGACTCCATGCAAATGCGCGGAGCGGTTTATGTCAACGGGACGATCTCACCGGCCGACCACGCAGTGGTCCCCGTGTACGATCATGGGTTCGTGTACGGCGAAGGCGTGTACGAGACGCTCCGCACGTACAACCGCGTGCCGTTTCTTTACGACCGCCACGTGAAGCGGCTGCGGAGTTCCGCGCGTCACCTCAGTCTGCCGGTCCCCTTCGACGACGGCACGCTGCTCGGATGGATCCAGCAGACGATGGAAGCGGCCGGGGTGCAGGCGGCTCCGCCATCCAACAACGAAGCGTATGTTCGCGTGCTCCTGACGAGAGGTGTCGGCGAGCTCACCTACGATCCGAAGGCGACGCCCGTTCCATCGCTCGTCATCATCGCCAAACCGCACGAAGAGCCGCCGGCGCGTGTGTTCGAGGACGGGATCAAGATCAGCCTCGTCAGGGTCCTCCGGAACCATCCGGGATCCGTCAACCCGATCATCAAGTCGAACAACCTGCTCAACAACGCCCTCGCGATGCAGGAGGCGTATCGACGCGGCGGCGAAGAGGCGCTGATGTGCAACTACTGCGGCGAGCTGTCGGAGTGCGCGCAGTCGAACCTGTTCATCGTGCGCCGCGGCGTCGCCGTCACGCCGAAGTCGAAGTCCGGTCTGCTCGAAGGGGTGACGCGAGCGTTCATTTTCGAGGTCGGCAAGGACGTCGGCGTGGACGTGCGCGACGAGATCCTGTACCCGAAGGATCTCGAGACCGCCGACGAAGTGTTCATCACGAGCACAACGCGCGAGCTGAGCCCGGTGGTCAGGATTGACGATCACGTGATCGGATCGGGCAGGCCGGGACCGGTGACGAAGAAGCTGTTGGAGGGCTATCGGCGCAGGGCGCAGGAGATTACGGCGTCGCAATCCCTTGCTCGATGAAGTCCTCCATCGGCGGGCAGGCGCAGATCAGATTGCGGTCGCCGTACGGATTGTCGATGCGGCCGACCGCCGGCCACACCTTGTTCGCGCGCACGAACGGCAGCGGGTACGCCGCCTGCTCCCGCGAGTACGCGTGAGACCACGCATCCGACGAGACCTCCTCGGCGGTGTGCGGCGCGTTCTTCAGCACGTTGTCCCGCGGGTCGACCTTGCCGTCCATCACCGCCTGGATTTCGCGGCGGATCGCGATCAACGCGTCGCAGAACCGGTCCAGTTCGTCCTTCCCCTCGCTCTCCGTCGGCTCGATCATCATCGTGCCGGCAACGGGGAACGAGACGGTCGGGGCGTGGAAACCGTAATCCATCAGCCGCTTGGCGACGTCCGATTCGTCGACGGTCGCGCCCGATGCGTGCTTGAACGGACGCAGGTCGAAAATCATCTCGTGCGCGACGCGTCCGTTGTGGTTGGCGTACAGCTCCTCGTAATGCCCCTGCAGGCGCGCCTTGATGTAGTTCGCGTTGAGAATCGCGCAGCGCGTCGCGTCGGTCATGCCCGGCGTGCCGAGCATCCGGATGTAGCCGTACGAGATCAGGAGGATGCTCGCGCTGCCCCACGGCGCCGCGGCCACCGCGTGGATCGCCTTGTCGCCGCCGACCCGGATCACCGGGTGCCCAGGCAGATACGGCGCGAGGTGTGTCGCGACGGCGATCGGCCCCATGCCCGGGCCGCCGCCGCCATGCGGGATGGCGAACGTCTTGTGCAGGTTGAGGTGACAGACGTCGGCGCCGATCGCCGCCGGGCTCGTGAGCCCGACCTGCGCGTTCATGTTCGCGCCGTCCATGTAGACCTGTCCGCCGTGCTCGTGGACGATCGCGCAGATCTCGCGGATCTCCTCCTCGAACACGCCGTGCGTGGACGGATACGTCACCATCAGGGCGGCGAGGCGATCGCGATGCTGCTGCGCCTTGGCGCGCAGATCGCCGACGTCGATGTTGCCGTTCGGATCCGTCGCGACGACCACCACGCGCAGCCCCGCCATGGTCGCGCTGGCTGGATTCGTCCCATGCGCCGACGAAGGGATGAGGACGATGTCGCGCCGGGCCTGACCGGAATCGCGCTGGTATGCACGGATCGCCATCAGGCCGGAGAATTCCCCCTGCGCCCCCGAGTTGGGCTGCAGCGACACCGCCGACAGCCCGGTGATCTCGCACAGCGCCGACTCCAGCTCTTCGAAGATCTGCGTGTAGCCCTCCGTCTGTCCGACGGGCGCGAACGGATGCAGCTTCGCGAATGCGGGCCAGCTCACCGGCAGCATCTCCGTCGCCGCGTTCAGCTTCATCGTGCACGAGCCGAGCGGAATCATCGACGTATCGAGGCCGACGTCCTTCCGTTCGAGGCTGCGGATGTAGCGCATCATCCGCGTTTCCGAATGATGCGTGTTGAAGACCGGATGCGTCAGGTACTTGGAAGTGCGGGTGAGCGCGCCGAACGACGCGGACGCGCGCGCCGCGATCGGCGTGTCCCGGCCCACAGGCGCGAGCCGACCCGCCGTGGCAAACACATTGACGATGTCGATGACGTCCTGCGAGGTGGTGGTTTCGTCGAGCGAGATTCCGATCGCGCCGTCCGCGAAGTACCGGAAGTTGAGGCCGGCCGCCTCCGCCTCACGGCGGACGCGTGCCGCGTCCGCGCCCGTGAGATGAAGCGTGTCGAAGTACGCCTGATTGGTTTGCGCGAGGCCGCGTCCGACGAGCGCCTGCTCGAGATTTCTCGCCATCCCGTTGACGCGTTCGGCAATCGCACGGAGCCCGTGCGGTCCGTGGTACACCGCATACATCGCGGCCATGTTCGCCAGCAGCGCCTGGGCCGTGCAGATGTTCGACGTCGCTTTCTCGCGACGGATGTGCTGCTCTCGCGTCTGCAGCGCCATGCGATACGCGCGGCGGCCGTGTGAATCGATCGAAACGCCGATAATCCTCCCCGGGGCCTGGCGAACGTACGCGTCCCGCGTCGCGAAAAACGCCGCGTGCGGGCCGCCATAGCCCAACGGCACGCCGAACCGCTGCGAGTTGCCGACGACGGCGTCGGCGCCCATTTCGCCCGGAGGCACGAGCAGGGTCAGCGCGAGGAGGTCGGATGCGACGGCGACGAGCACGCCGGCGGCATGGGCGCGTTCGATCAGCGCGCGCAGGTCGCGCACCTCGCCGACGTCGTCCGGGTACTGCACGAGCAGACCGAACGCGCGATCCATCGGGAGCGACGCGGGGTCGCCGACCTCCACCCGGATCTTCAGCGGCTCCGCCCGTCCGCGGATGACGTCGATCGTCTGCGGGAACGTCCGCGACGCGACCAGGAAGACGCTTTCCTGTCCCGCCGGCGCCTTCCTCGTCTGCACGCGGTGGAACATCGTCATCGCCTCGGCCGCGGCGGTGCCTTCGTCGAGGAGCGACGCGGTCGCGATCGGCATACCCGTGAGATCGCTGACGACCGTCTGAAAATTGAGGAGCGACTCGAGCCGGCCCTGGGCGATCTCCGCCTGGTAGGGCGTATACGGCGTATACCAGCCAGGGTTCTCGAACACGTTGCGCAGAATCACCGACGGCGTCTCGCAGCCGTAGTACCCCATGCCGATGTACGAACGCGCGACGCGATTACGCGACGCGACGTCGCGCAGACGGCGGAGGTACGCCGCTTCCGATTCGGGCTCCGGAAGATCCAGCGGCCGCTCCAGGCGGATCGCCGGGGGGATTGTCTGGTCGATCAGCGTGTCCAGCGACGAGACGCCGATCGCGCGGAGCATCTCATCGCGCTCGAGTGGAGTGGGACCGACATGACGGGATTGAAAAGATCCGGGAGTCGCCTTCATGCCTACTTCGTGAGCTCCGTGTATCGCTGCGCGTCGAGGAGATCGGTCGCGTCGGCGGCATTGCTGATCTTCAATGCGATCATCCACGAGCTGTGCGGCTCGCGATTCACCGCTTCGGGATGCTGCGCGAGCGCGCCGTTGACTTCCGTGACCTCGCCGCCGACCGGACAGTACAGCTCGGACACGGCCTTCACCGATTCGATCGTGCCGAACACGTCCCCCTTCTTGAACGTCCGGCCGACTTCCGGCAGCTCGAGATAGACGACGTCGCCGAGCTGCTTCTGCGCGTAGTCCGTGATGCCGATCTTCGCGTTCGATCCGCTCAGACGGATCCACTCGTGGTCGTTCGTGTATTTCAGCTCGGGCGGATACATCGCCTGCTCCCCTGTCCCGCGGGCCGACATCCGCGGTAATCCGCGGCGCCGGAGCGCCGCGCTGCAGCGCCGCGCGACGCCGCTACGAACGCGCGCGCTTGTAGAACGGCATCGGCACGATCATCGCGCGCGCGCGGCGGCCTCGCACGTCCACGTCCAACGGCGTCCCCGGCTCGGTGCGGCCGGGGGGCACGTACGCCATGCCGATTGCCTTCTTCAGGTACGGCGTCTGCGTCCCGCTCGTGACGACGCCGGCTTTGCCGCCGTCTACGTACACGTCGTAACCGTGGCGTCCGATGGCGCGATCGATCATCTCGAAGCCGACGAGCTTCTTCGGCGTTCCGTCCTGCTTCTGCCGCCGCAGCACGTCGGCGCCGATGAACTCCTCTTTGTTCCAGCCGACAATCCAACCCAGGTCCGCCTCGAGGACGGTCGTCGTGTCGTCCATGTCGTTGCCGTAGAGTCGCATCGCCGCCTCGAGACGCAGCGTATCGCGCGCTCCCAGGCCGGCGGGAACGACGCCAGCCCCCTTCCCCGCCTGCAGCATCGCGTCCCACACGCGCTCGGCGGCGCTCGGCGGAGCGAACACTTCGAAGCCGTCCTCCCCGGTGTAGCCGGTGCGCGAGATCGTGCACCTGACGCCGGCGACTTCCCCGTTCGCGAACCAGTAGTACTTGATGCCGCTCAGATCGACGCCGGTCAGCGTCTGCAGCACCTCACGCGCAACGGGGCCCTGCAGCGCGAGCAGCGCGTAGCGCGAGCTGGTATTCACCGTCACGGCATCGCCGATGCCCTGGATGTGCTCCGCGATCCAGCGGAAGTCCTTCACGATGTTCGACGCGTTCACGACCAGCATGAAGTGGTCGTTCGCGAGCTTGTACACGAGGACGTCGTCGACGAACGTCCCCTGCGGCGTCGTCAGCGCCGAGTAGTGTGCCTGACCGATCGCCAGGCGCGACGCATCGTTCGTCGTGACGTGCTGGACCGCCGTCAGCGCGTCGCCCCCCGCAATCTCGATTTCGCCCATGTGGCTGACGTCGAACAGCCCGGCGCGCGTCCGCACCGCCATGTGCTCGTCCACGATGCTCGTATATTCGACCGGCATGTCCCAGCCGCCGAACTCGACCATGCGGGCGCCGAGCGCGCGGTGACGAGCATGCAGCGGAGTTTTCTTGAGCGTTGCGGACGCAGGCTGTGTCATCGGCCGAGAGCGCGTCGCTCCGGGATCGCGTGTACGTCTGTGGAAGGGCCGGTCCATGCGCGCGTGCCGGACAGGCGCAGAATCAATGAAAGGTACTATGCGGCTCGGCGGTGGGTCAAGGCGCCGGCGATGGCTTCCGGCCGAAGCCGGAAGCCACGCGCTCGCTGGCCCGCGAGTCGTATGATGCTCGTTACCGAGCGATCGCCGAGAGCCAGACGTCGTAGACGTATCGGGATACGGGCACGCCGCGCGCGTTCACGACGCTCTTCGCTCGTTGGAGGAACAGGTTGCCGTTGCGGTCGCGCCGCCGGCTCACCTTGTAATCGGTCGAGATCGACAGCACGCCCGCGGCCGAGAGCGGCACGAGCTCGTCGGGTTCCGAAATGCCGTTGTGATTCCGATCCGTCCAGAGCAGCAACCGCCGGTAGATGCTGTCGCGCGCGTCGATCACGGCGTCGCCGTAACTCGGACCGTAGTCGGGGCCTTCCAGGAATTTCAACGCGTCGAAGCCGTTCTTCGACAGCCGCTCGTGTTGATTCGGATACGCCGGCGTGAAATTTCCGAACAGCTCCGACCCGTCGTCGATCGTGCCGTTGCCGTTGCGATCCATCGCGAGCCACGCGTCGTCGCTCCCGGCCGCGGTCCAGGCGACGCGGTCTGGGGCGCCGTCGGCGTCGATGTCGAAGAGGACGCCGTCGGCCGCGCTCGTGAGATCGTAGCCGTCGCCATTGACGTCAACGAGGATCGGCGACGGCGAGTCGGGCGTGCCGCCGCCGGATGGCGCCGCGCACGGCTCGTTGTTGTCGCACGGGCTTACGGTGCTGGTCGTTCTTGGGACCACCGACGCCTGCCCGTGGCCCCAGCCGATGAACTGCCAACTGACGCCGCCGTTGATCAGCCAATGCTTGCTGACCGAATTCCACGTTCCGTAAGACGGCACGGGGGCGCCGAACGAGACGCTCACCCCGCTCCCCCAATTCGACGCAATCGCCGTCGGCATCACGATGCCCTGCACCCAGGCCTCGACCTGGAGCCTGCTGAGACAGCCGTCGAGATTGCGCCTCGTCTGGGCGTATCCGAATACGTAAAGCTGTCCGATGCTGTACTGCCACAACTCGTGATCGATGGTCGCCGTCCCGCAACTTGGAATCTGCTCCAGATCGTCCCAGCCCTCGTCGGCCCGCATGCGCGGTGAACCGATGACGATGAGACACACGAACACCGCCGCCGCCGCAATCCTCGACTTCATGACGTTCTCCCTGCCGGCGCTTCACATCAGCGCGGCTGCCGGAAGAAGTCGAGTTCGCTCCTCGGTACGAACGCCGTGATGTGGGTCCGGCGCTCGTTCATCCATCGAATCAGCTCGACCTGTCCTTCGGGACTGAGCGACGCCAGAAGCCGATCGCGGGCGTTGAGCACCTCCCACCGGTACTCGAGAATGACGTCGTGCAGCGCCGCCGCGAGCTCCGTCGGTTTCGCGCCGGCGAGCGCCTCGCGCCGCGCCTTCTCGTGCTCGGCTCGGCGCCGGTCGCGCGTCGCCTGCGCGCCGGCTTCCTTGAACACGAGTTCCGCGTCGCGCGGCGAGAGCGCCAGGGTGGCCATGGCGGGTTTCATGTCGCGATCCTTGATGATCGCCAGACCACCGAAGCCGTGCTCCCACACCAGGTATTCGGGAATCAGCGCCGGGTTCTTGCTGCCGTCGATCTCGACGATGTCGAATGGATTGGACGCAGGCCTGGCCTGACCGGGAAGCGCCGGCAATGACAGCGCCGCGATCGCGGCAGCGGGTCCGAGGATGGCGAACATCACTCCTCCAACAGTGCATCGTTGACGTGAGCCGCGCCCGTGCCCTCACGAGCGCAGCGCGTAAATGGCTGACGCGCGCCTCTCGAAATCCGCCCTGCCTGCGCCAGCGCGACACGCCGGAGGCATCCCGGCAAGCCGCAGTTCTAGAGTTCTAAGGTTCTACGGTTCTAAGGTTCCGGGTTCATGAGCGCAAATAATTCTGCAGCGTGTGGTACGAGATCCCGAGCTCGCGGCACGCGCGGCGCTTGTTGTTCTGGCATCGGTCCAGCACCAGACGCGCATAGCGCCGCGCCCAGGCCCGCATGGTGTCGCCGGACTGCAGCGACGGACGCAGGTACTCGACGTACCCGCCGAGCAGCGCCGGCGGCAGGTCATCGAGCTCCAGCACGTCCGACTCCGCGAGCGCGACGGCGCGTTCGATCACACGCTCCAGCTCGCGGACGTTGCCGGGCCACTCGTAGGCGACGAGCGCGTCGCACGCGGCCTGCGACAGACGCAGCGGCCGCGTCGCGCGGTGCCGCTCGAGAAAGTAATCGGCCAGCTCCAGGATGTTCCACGCCGTTGAGCCGATAGAACAGGTCCAGCCGGAACCGCCCCTTCTCCACCAGCTCCGACAGCTTCTGATTCGTCGCCGCGATGATGCGCGTGTCCACGCGCCTGATGCCCACGCCGCCGACGCGCTCGACGGACATCTCCTGAATCGCGCGCAGCAGCTTCGCCTGCGCCGCCGGCGACAGGTCCGCGACTTCATCGAGAAAGAGCGTGCCTTCGTGGGCGTGCTCGAACTTGCCGCGACGTCCGCGGACGCCAGTGGCCGTGCGATCCTCGATCCCGAACAGCTCCGCTTCGAGCAGCGTCTCGACGATCGCCGCGCAATTGACGGCGATGAACGGGCCGCGCACGCGGCGGCTCAGCTCGTGAA